>JBAXWR010000128.1:0-20356 GCA_037128295.1 Mariniphaga sp. | reverse complement strand
TTTTTTTCTTCACCGATTCAAGAAAACCAATTGCATATTTGAGTTCTTCTTCAACTTTCGCAATTTCAATTTCTGGATTTGCAACCTCTTCTAGAGGGACATAAAATGTTGAGGTAAATACTGTATAGAATAAAGTACCTGCAACTTCGTTTGTAACTAATTGTAATTCAGATAAATTGCCCATCTTTAAAAGGATTGGGTCGTATTCCGGAAGATAACCTTTTTCTCCCGGCAAAATAAGTAGCATGAGCTGTTCTTTATTGGCAATGTCTTTTTCCTTCCGAACCGACCTTAATCCGGTAATTGCTTCTTTGACCAACTCAAATTTTTCGCAAATTCCTTTATTGTCCTCAGTTGTTTTTGGCCAGGATGCGATCATAATGGAATCTCCATGTTTCCGTTCTTTCAGCAATTGCCAGATCTCCTCAGATATAAAGGGCATAAATGGATGAAGTAATCTCAGAATTTCATCAAATAATTCATTCACTTCTTTATAGGTGATTCCGTCAATGGGTTTTTGATAAGCCGGTTTGACGATTTCCAGCAACCAACCTGAGAATTCGTCACGGATGGTATTATAGATTGTCATCAGGGCATCGTTGAGCCTGTATTTATCGAAATGGTCATCCATTGTGACGATCACCTCGCTTAATTTGGCTTTGAACCATTCAATCCCAAGACTTGAATGTTCGGGTTGTTGAAGGGATTCATCGACTTCCCAACCTTTGATCAACCGGAACGAATTCCAGATTTTTGAACTGAAATTACGTCCTTGTTCAGTAAGTGACTCATCAAAAAGAATATCATTGCCTGCCGGAGAACACAACAACATTCCCACTCTGACCCCGTCTGCACCATATTTGGCAATCAGATCCAGTGGGTCGGGAGAGTTACCGAGCGACTTCGACATCTTGCGTCGCAGTTTATCCCTAACAATTCCTGTGAAATATACGTTCTTAAATGGATAGTTTCCACGGTATTCATATCCTGAAATCACCATCCTTGCCACCCAGAAGAATATAATTTCTGGAGCTGTCACAAGGTCATTGGTAGGATAATAATAGTTAATCTCTTTATTATCAGGATCATTAATCCCGTCAAATACAGAAATTGGCCATAACCATGATGATGCCCATGTGTCCAAAACATCCTCATCCTGGCGTAAATCACTGATAGATAGACTGTTGTTTCCTGATTTCTCACGAGCCATTTCCACTGCTTTTTCTTCACAATCCGCTACCACGAATGAACCATCGGCAAGGTAATATACAGGGATGCGATGGCCCCACCAAAGTTGACGCGAGATGCACCAGTCTTTGATATTCCCCATCCAATGCCGGTACAGGTTTTTAAATTTGGCAGGATAAAATCTGATTTCATCTTCTTCTACAGCAACCAATGCGGGTTTTGTGATGTCTCCCATTTTTAAAAACCATTGTGCCGAGAGCTTGGGTTCGATGGGAACATCTGTCCGTTCAGAGTATCCCACTTTATTGTTATAATCCTCAATTTTCACAAGATTTCCTGCGGCTTCGAGCATGGGGATAATCTGTTTCCGTGCTTCGAATCGGTCAACTCCAATAAGAATTTGCGCCTTTTCGCTTAAAGTCCCATCGTCATTAAAAGTATCGATCACTTCCAGGTTATGACGTAAACCAATCTCATAGTCGTTGATGTCGTGAGCCGGAGTGATTTTGAGGCACCCTGTACCGAACTCAATATCAACGTAATCATCTAATATGATAGGAACCAATCGGTTTACAAGTGGCACATAAACCTTCTTTCCGGCAAGGTGGCTAAATCTGGTATGATTGGGATTGACACATACAGCAGTATCTCCGAGGATCGTTTCCGGTCGGGTCGTTGCAACTGTAACGTATTCGTCATCAGTCCCATCTATTTTATATCGGACATAGTAAAGTTTCGATTTTTCTTCTTTGTGATTAACCTCTTCATCCGATAAGGCCGTTTTTGCAGCTGGATCCCAATTTACCATGCGAACCCCACGATAGATGTATCCTTTGTTGTAAAGGTCAACAAAAACCTTGATTACCGACTCTGAACGGATCTTATCCATTGTAAAGCAAGTCCTTTCCCAATCACACGAAGCACCTAATTTTTTCAATTGCTCAAGGATGATTCCTCCATGTTTGTCTGTCCATTCCCAGGCATGTGCCAGAAATTCGTCTCGGGTAAGGCTATCTTTTGAAATTCCCTCTTTACGCAATTTGTCCACAACCTTGGCTTCGGTCGCAATTGAGGCATGGTCTGTTCCGGGAACCCAACAGGCATTTTTTCCCTGCATCCTTGCCCGACGCACCAAAATATCCTGAATCGAGTTATTGAGCATATGACCCATATGCAACACTCCAGTAACGTTAGGTGGTGGAATGACAATGGTATAGGGTTCGCGTTCATCAGGTTCGGAATGAAACAGGTTTTGCTCCATCCAATATTTGTACCATTTATCCTCAATCCCGGAAGGATCGTACTTGCTTGGAATTTCCATTATACTTATAAAATTTGTTCAAAATGATAATCAATTGATTGACCCTATTTCAAGGTCGATCCAATAAGTTGGCAAAATTAGAAAAATTGAGATAAATACTAAGTTAATATCCATGAACATTAATGACAGAAGGTTAAAAATAACAGGACAATCAAATAACTTTGTTTTCAACCCGTTTAAGTATATCGTTCATCATTTCGATCTGAACCTTTTGAAGTTCCAATAATTCCTGTTGCTGGTCCATAATAAAATGATCTATTTTTTCATGCAACGTCCTGATCTCAAGTTCTGATTTTAGATTGATCATGTAATCTTTCTTTGCCCGGTCCCTATCTTTTTCTTCCTGTCTGTTCTGGCTCATCATGATCACCGGAGCTTGAAGAGCAGCAAGGCACGATAATATTAAATTCAATAGGATAAACGGGTAAGGGTCGAAACTCTTGTTGGCCAACCAGAATACGTTGAATGTGATCCAGATAAATATAAAAATCCCGAATGAAATAATGAATGTCCAACTTCCCCCAAACGTTGCCACTCTATCGGCAATTCGCTGCCCGAATGTCAGAACCTGTACTTCTTCCCCATCCAATTTGCCAGTAATACTGGAATTGTCTGACATTGAATTTACTACTGTTTTTTCAAGGGCAGATAGTTCCCCAACTTCCTTAACAAGATATTCCGAAATGGCTTTCTCGCGATAAGTGTTTAATTCACTGATGGATATATAGCTGTCATGTGTAAATTTCGGATTGTCCTTCTGAATGAGATTCAGAATCGAATGTCTGATCGTTTTTGCCGATACCTTTTCTGTAACAGGAAATTCTTTATTTGAAAAATCACTTTTAAAAGTTTCCATCTTACCAACTATTACTACTTATTTCTATTTATTTCCAATTTCCAATTTCCAATTTCCAATTTTCAATTTCCAATTTCAATTTACCTCCCCCGACTTAAATACTGTCCATGGTTGTTTTGGCCGGTCAACCAGCAAACCGTCCATCCAATAGAATTGAGGGTGTTCTTCTAGGAATTTTTTTGCGTCAAATGCTATACCACATGAGGACCCCCATCTTGCAGAGAATGACATTTTTCTCGCCATTTCGGCATCCACAACTTTACCGTCTATTGTCCCTTCAGGGTTAAACGGGACAAAAACCCCGTCATACTGTGGGTCGAGCTCCCAATGACCACACAGGGAACGGCCACCGGGTATTTTTTTCTTCCGGTAAGTATCGTAATGATCTGCTTCAAAGGCTTTTGCGAGTTTTATGTCGATTTTCCCAACATTCTCTTGCATCAATTGCTTCCACCTTACTCTCCTTGCGATCGAGGAATATTTGATGTTTGTTTCATCTCTCCCTGTCTCAAAGCGGAGGATTTTCAAATCTTCGGCAACATTTGATCCAATAAAATATCCGTCTTTTTTCTTTTCATAAGCGACGAATTTTAATCCGAGTTCCAAACGCGCAATTTCGTTAGTGTTAATATCGCCTATTAACCAGGCATTTGCGTAACCACCGTTGTTGTTCTTTTTTATCAATGCGCACCATTCTTCAATGTTTGAGGCATATTGCGTGGCATGACGCATCCTTGTAAATTCAGGGTCACCTTTAATATCAAATGATTTAAAATCGCCAATTGTGGTTTCTGAGCCAACAAGCCCGGCATCAGTAATAAAGAAATCGGTCTCACTGTGAATAAAGCCACTGATCGATTGCATCAGTATCCGATGGCCATTCTCAGGAAGGATATCCAGAATGATATTGCACTGGGGATTAAAATAACTGTCCATTGTATTGTGTCCCAAAACAATCTTTCCATCTTTGGTCATACTTCCTGTCGCAATAAACGAACTGCACGATTCTTTAGGGTAGGGTGGAGAAAATGACTTTATTGAATCTTTTACCGAGTTCCACCAGTCGCCCATCAATTCCACATAACCGTTCAGACCGACAATTTCATCCCTTGAGGTCGGAATACCCGCTGCTTTCATCCCTTCCACAATCCCATCTATTTCTGCCAGATTTTCAGCGTCAATCTTTGGCGTAAATACTTCACCTGTTTTTTTGATATACCAATTCCAATCCATGGCTGTCTGATGGACCCATCTGACACTTAATACCCGAATGGCTTCTTTGATCTCACCCGACATTAAATAACCATGCTGAAAACCCCTTTCCTGAGGTGTCCCTTCAATGTGAAGGTAAGTCCATCCATTTTTTTCGTGACGGTTGGCTTTTGCCACCCATGATTTCTGGGTATTTGTCAATTGTTCATTTGTTTGACCAAAAACAAAATCGGCATATAGGATGACCGATAATAGGAGTATTTCAAATATTATCTTCATGGCATATTGTGGTTGATGTTGAGTTGGGAAAAATAATGAATTATAAGGAAATTCAGTTTGGAATTGCAACTAAAAAAAATCAGGACTAAACAATGAAGTAAAGTCCTGATAGTGTGTTTATTAAATTGAAAATCAATTCTCCAAGACGGTAGGATTACTGATTACCGAACCCCAGTTATAATTCTCCAACCCTTTCAATAATCGTTTTTGCTTTTCTTCAACCGACATGTTCTGGTAAACAGCCCTTTGTTTTTCTATTTCAGCAGCTTTTTGGCAGGCAATTTCGCGCCTGATTTCTATCATTTCCTGTTCCTTTTTATTTTTCAAAAAAGTCTGGGCAACAGTTGGGAACAATTCCATTAATAGTTCTTCTTTTTCGTTGGCTGCAAGTTTGACACCTCCGAATTTTTCGAGGATCATCGGATTTTCCTGCTTCTTGTATTTTGAAGTATCATAAGGGATCGCTTCAGATTCCCCCGTGATTTTTAGTCTGAAGGCAGGTTCAATTTCTGTAGGTGTGCGGCCATATGAACCTTTTACAAGGTTGAAGAACTGGTTCGATACATTGGTATAAAACGGTTTGTCGTTTATTTTATCAATTACACAGTTTACAGCCTGTGCCCCTACAATCTGGCTTGTTGGAGTAACAAGTGGCGGACATCCACATTCAATCCTTACCATAGGCACAGTCTCCAGAACTTTAGGAAGTAAATGCTCCAGTTTTAACTGTTTTAGCTGTGCAAGCATATTCGTGTACATACCTCCAGGAATTTCGGCTGCTTTCACAGCCTCATCAGGAGCAATAAAATTGAAATACTCCTCAATCAGATGGATAACATTCAGCAATTCATCCTCTTTGTTTTGTTCGTTTTTGGCAAGTTCAATGGCTACGTCGAATAGTTTGTCAACTGATTCGGGTAACTTCGCATTTAAAAAGTCAAATTCGATGGGAAATTGCTTGTAACAATCAAATGCAGCAAGTTCTTGCCTGATTGTCCGCAATTCCTTATCTATCTTCATGACAGCTTCAAGATTTACACCAGTATCGATGCCCAATTTATCCGCGAAAATCCGGATGATCTCATAAGATGGAGCTGCAGGTCCACCTGCAAATGTGATGATGTTAGTGTCAAGTATATCAACTCCATTGATCATGGCAACCAAACAGGCGGCAAGGCCATAACCAGGCGTACAATGTGTATGAAAATCAATCGGTAAATCTATTTCTTTTTTAAGCCTACGGACCAATTCCCCACAAACGGTTGGCGTGATCAGGCCAGCCATATCTTTTATCGAAATAATATCAGCCCCTAAAGCCTCCATCTCTTTTGCCTTTGCGACAAAATAGTCAATAGTAAATACATCGGACGGAAGTTTTTTGCCCTTTAATAAAGCTTTGACCTTTTGTTTTGTTGTAAATTTTGGATCAACGGTATAACAAACCGCGCAATCGGCAAGTCCTCCATTTTCTTTAACATATTTGATTGTTGATACCATATTGTCCACATCATTCAGGCAATCAAAAATTCGCATAATTCCTATGCCTGATTTGACAGAGTTCCTGTTGAAGCCTTCAATGACATCTTCAGGGTAAGGATTATATCCAAATAGATTACGGCCCCGCGAGAGTGCCGTTAGATATGAGACGTCACCAATTTCCTTTTTGATGCTTTCAAGCCGGAACCAGGGATCTTCAGCAAGAAATCGCATAATCGAATCGGGTACAGCTCCCCCCCATACTTCCATCGCATAAAATCCAGCCTTCTTATAATAAGGCAACACCCGTTCAATCTGATTTTGGCTCATTCGGGTCGCGAAAAGGGATTGTTGTCCGTCCCGTAATGTAAGGTCCCTGATCAATAGTCTCTGATTCATCTTGTTATATCATTAACGAAATTATTAAAAAACATTTTAACTTATTCGGGCAATTACATGGTAATTTGAATAAGTATTATGCTTGCAAATTTAGTCGATTATGTGACCCGATTGTTCAAAACTTTAATCTCTTAACATAGATTTAACAATAATTTCCTGCCAATTGATTTGTGTCGAACAAAGTTATTTATTGCATTAATTTCATCCTTTTCGATTGCTGGTTTTCTTGAGATATTATTAAATTTAGGCCAGAATCCAAATCCTTCCAAATCATAACTCCATGTTACCCTAACGAATTTAAAGTTTGTTTTTTTTCCTATCGGGAAAGGTATATTAAAATGATATAAGATGAAAAAAATGAGTTTTAAAGTTTTGAAATTTTGCTTATTGGCTGTTTTTTTTGTGAGTTGTGGCATTAAAGACGATTCTTATTATGTTTCCACCGATTTTGGGAAAGTTCCTAAAATTGACGTCCATTTTCATTACAATACTAGTGATATCAGCTACATTAAATTTGCCGATTCATTGAATTTTAGGTTCGTTTCACCCAATGTTGATGCAGGTGAATCCATTGATCGGCAGTTGCAGGTATCAAGTATCCTGAAAAAACAGTTCCCCGACAAATATGCATTTCTCGGGACTTTTTCTGTCGAAGGTTTCGGAAAGCCTGATTTTGCGACAAGAATAATTTCCCGTATCGATTCATGCCTGAAAGCAGGGGCTTCCGGAATTAAAATCTGGAAAAACGTTGGTATGGTTTTAAAAGATTCCCTTGGTAAATATGTGATGGCAGACAACCCAAAATTCGACTCAATTTATAATTATCTTGAAATCAATAATATACCAATAATGGGTCATCTGGGTGAACCAAAAAACTGCTGGCTTTCTTTGGATCAAATGACCCTGGACAATGATAAGAACTACTTCACGAACCACCCGGAATACCACATGTTTTTGCATCCCGAAGCCCCAGCATACGAGACTCAGATTGATGCGAGGGACAATATCCTGAAAAAGCATCCCAAGCTCAACTTTATAGGCGCACATCTCGGAAGCCTCGAATGGAGCATCGATGAACTTGCCAAACGGCTGGACCAATATCCCAATTTTAATGTTGATTTTTCTGCAAGGATTGGTCACATCCAATATCAGTCCTCAAAGGATCGCGAAAAAGTAAGGCAGTTCATGATCAAATATCAGGATCGTCTCCTATACGGAACTGATGGTTCTCTTATTGAACAAATTACAAACCCGCAAGCCAAAAAGAATAGTCTTAGAAACACATGGTTGGAACAATTTATTTATCTCGCTACTGATGAATCGGTTAATGTCAAAGATCTTGGTGGGTTAAAAGTCCTGGGTTTACAATTACCAAGTGAAGTCATTGATAAAATTTATTCTAAAAACGCAGTTCGGCTGTTGGGGATGAAATGAGTTTGGGGCTGAGAGCATGAGCTTGGGGAATGGAGAACGGAAACTGGCGAACGGAAGGCGGAGAATTGAGAATATGGAAAATGGAGACTATGACTGAATTGTTAACAGGCAACCTGCCATATTACTGACAGGTTGCTTTTTATTCTTTATTTTATTGGTGCAATTTCAATTACCTTAAATGTACCTGGTTTCATGGCTGGTCGACCGTTACCTGTAGCTGCTGTCTCATATTCTGCTGTAGGCAGGTAAATGTGGTGGGTCATTTTGTCAATTGTGATCGTTCTGGCTCCTTTGGGGGTTGTTAATGTTTCAATTACTTTATAACTATCTTTGTTAACCTCCTGAACTACTGTTATTGTTCCATCACCGTTTGAACTGAAAGCTCGTTTGGTTGTCGGATCAAAAGCTACTCCATCGCAACGGTCGCCAATTGGTAAGGTTGTCACCACTTTCCCAGCTTCTGCATCGGAAATGACCATCATCTTGTTTCCACAAACACTGAACAAACGGTGGTTTTCATTATCAAGGGCGAGTCCGCTTGGCTCTTCTCCGGGTGCAATCGACCAACTTTTTTCCACTTTCATCGTAATGGGATTGATCACGCTGATTTCGCTTTTATCTTCAATGTTCACATAGATCTTTCCTTTTCCGTCCGATTGTGGAAATTCAGGTTTTCCATCTAGTGGAATAGTCCCGATTACCTTATTCTCTTTGGGATCAATCACTGTTGCACTTGAGCTTCCGCCATTAAAAGTGAAGAGTTTCTGCGAAAATGGGTCGTACAGGATTGCATCCGGATTTTTACCGGTTACCTTTATTTTACCTGTAACCAATAATGTTTTCAGGTCGAAAACAGTAACAGATGTGTCACGTCCATTGCTTGTGAATCCTTTGTTGAGAGCTGGAATTACCGCGATTCCATGGATACCTTTGGTATCAGCTATTTTACCAACTTGAGTACCTGTTTTCAGGTCAACAACTAATGCCATTGTTGCATGTGAAACATACAAGCGGCCTGCAGCCTCATCAACCGACAGGTAATCCCAACCACCATCACCTTCAAGAGGAATTGTACGAACCATCTTGTAATTGGTTTGCGCATTGAGCAAGATGCTACTAATTAGCAAGATAGCAAGGCTTAAAAACCTGATTAATTTGTTCATAATAAAATTTAAGATTTAAATATTAAACTGTTTAAATGTGAAAAACCGAATTTTGGAATTTATGTAAATACCTTCAAACCCAGAATAA
Source organism: Mariniphaga sp. (assembly GCA_037128295.1). Lineage (GTDB taxonomy): Bacteria > Bacteroidota > Bacteroidia > Bacteroidales > Prolixibacteraceae > JAAFHB01. The sequence continues at coordinate 10,940 of JBAXWR010000128.1, read as the reverse complement.
TGACAATTGATTGATATATAGTTATTTAATTCTTTTTGTGCCTGAACATCAATCTTAATATTGAAGGATAGACAATTAATAGCAATGGAAGGGCAATTACGAACCCGCCAATTACAGCAATAGCCAGCGGTTGGTGCAACTGTGCTCCTGTGCCAATGCCCAATGCAATTGGCGACAATGCAATTATTGCTCCCAATGCGGTCATTAGTTTCGGACGTAAACGTGTGGAGATTGCATATACAACAGCTTCATCAGGAGTACTGGTTTCGAGTGTCTGATGAAATTGAAGGAATGTAAAAATGGCATTCTCACCAATAATTCCGATGATCATGATAATTCCGGTGTAGCTTCCAACATTTAGTGGTGTCCCTGTCATGAAAAGGGCGATCATACTCCCTGAAATTCCCAATACCGAAATCAAGATAATCAGCAAAGCTACTTTGATGTCCTTAAACATGAATATCATTGTTGTGAAAACAAGTAAGGCTGCCGAAAGTAGGATAATCAGCAGTTCACTGAATGACTGTTGTTGCTCTTCATACGCACCTCCATAACTGATGTGGTAGCTTTGCGGCAAATTGACATTGGCCTTGATGGATGCCTGCAATTCTTTCATCACACTTCCCAAATCGCGATTGTTAAGTCGTGCAGTTACCGGTATCATGCTTTGGAGATTTTCGCGTTCAATTTCAGCACTACCTGGTTCTGTTGTTATTTTAGCCAACTGCACCAAGGGTTGTAACTTTCCGGCGGGTAAAAAAATGGATCCGTTTTTTACCCGGTCAAGTGTTGAATTTACAGCATCGGGATAAATCATCCTGATGGCAGTTTGTTGTTCTTTCTCAAATATATTTCCAATGACAGAACCTTCCAACTGCGTTTGTAATTGGCTTTGGAAATCTGCTGGGGTAAGTCCATATTGTGCAAGTTTTTGATTATCAGGCTCAATATTGATTGATGGGCCTGCAATCGTAATCCCATTGAAAACATCGGCTGTCCCTTTTACATTTTCTGTTACCTCTGCAACCTTCCTTGCCAATTCGTGCAATGTTTTTGCATTGTCGCCATAAATCTTAATTTCAATTGGTTGTGTTGAACTCATCAAATCTCCAAGCATATCGCCGATGACTTGTCCGAAGTCAATCTGCAAAGCAGGTTGTGTCGATTCAACTTTGCCCCGAATATCGTCTATCACCTCTTCTGTAGTCCGTCTCCGGTCTTTTCGAAGCTGTATCAGATAATCTCCATAGTTGGGTTCCGTGATAAAGAATCCCATTTGAGTACCGGTCCTTCGTGAGTAGGTCTCGATTTCGGGAACTGACGGGAGAATTTTCTCAACTTCCCGAAGAATCCTGTCAGTCTCGTTCAATGAGGTTCCAGGTGGCGAGGTGTAATCCAAAACAATGCTTCCCTCGTCCATTTCAGGAAGGAAGCCTGTCTCTAAACGATCAGAAATGTAATAAACGGATCCGATCAGAAAAGCTACAAACAAGAAGCTTATACCAGGTCGAAGGATGAAAAAGGAAATCCATTTTCCACTTTTTTGTGTATGGGTTTCAACAACAATCCCAGCAGGTTTACGGTTTCCCGAAAGCAACAGGTAAATCACAGGTAAACCAATCCAAGTCACTAAAAATGAGCAGATCAGTGTTACCATCATTGTGTTTGCCAATATTTTGAAATAGGCACCCGCTACACCGCTTAAAAGTACAAATGGAAAGAATATGACGATTGTACTAACCGATGACCCGATCATTGCCGGCAACAAGTAGTTGACCGATTTGGACAAAAGTTCTTTGGTTGGAGTTTCGGGATGTTCTTCATGCGTACGGTGGATTTGTTCGACAACGACTATCGCATCATCGATGATCAACCCAATCGAAGCAGCCACAGCCCCTAAGGTCATAATATTAAAGTTATAGCCCAGGATATAAAGAGAAACTAATGTTAATGAAATAGTTAGTGGTATTGTTAGGAGGATTACAGCACTTGATTTAAGTGAACGGAGAAAGATGACACATACAACAATCGCCAATAACAACCCAATCCACAGACTATCGCTTACACTTCGGATACTATTGTTGACAAATTCTGCCTGGATATAATAGGGTGAAAGTGATACCCCATGTGGCAAAATGGATTGGTTCAATTCCTGCACTTTTTTTGCGACACCATCGGTAATATCGATCAGGTTAGCATTTGGTTGTTTGACAACTGCGATTAAAACGGCATTCTTTCCATTTGCATTGACCCTCACATATTCTGTTTGTTCTGCAATTTTCACATTTGCAATATCCCGTAAGTAAACCACTCTTTTACTGTCGTTGCGGATCATCAGGTCACTCAACTCGTTCAAATTCTTTATATTGGCATTTGTGACTGTCAGGTACATCCGCTTATAATCGTTGAGATACCCGTTACTACTTATAAAGTTTGACTCATTTAGGGCTTTTGTGATCATGGCAGGTGTAATACTCAGGGTACTCATCTTTTCCGGTATCAATTGCACCTGGAATTCTTTTGTTTTCCCGCCAATAACTCTAATTTCAGATACTCCGGCTACCTGCGACAGAAATGGCTTTACAATATAATTGGCGATCTGGTTGATTTCGATACTGCTTATACCCACACCATCAATCACATAGCCAATTACCGGTAAGATAGACGGGTTCATTTTTTCAACCGTAATGGTTGTTCCCAATGGAAGTTCGTCCTTGATCTCATTGATAGCTGATTCAACTTGCTGTTTGCAGAGATCGATATCCTCTTTCCAACCCATAAATGCAGATATTTCGCAACTACCGCGGCTTGTAATGCTCCGGATATTCTTTAATCCGGGAACTCGTTTAATGGCATTCTCCAATGGTTTAGTAACCGTGATCATCATTTTACTGACCGGTTGTAATCCATTATCGGCAATAACTTTGATCTTTGGGAATGTCACTTCGGGAAAAAGTGACGATTGCATTTTACTGTAGGAAAATATCCCGGCAGCGAGAATGATAAAAAGTACAACAGCAACCGGATTTTTATGGGAAACAAAGAAATTCTTCATCGCTTATGGTTGAATAATGTTAACCCTGGCAGTATCCGGCAATCCGTAATTCCCCGTTTGAATCAACCTGTCTTTTAATTCAAACTTTGGGGAGACAATCTCAATTTGCTGATCAGTAACAATTCCTGTTTTAACCAAAACCTTAATGGCTACCGAATCGTTGATCAATTTCATCACCCAGAAATTTTCCATTGTCTCATCGGTAAGGACACAATTTTTATCAATTACCTGTGTATTGATGTTCGTTTTTTCGTCAAGATGAACATAGGCCACGAGATTCTCTGGTAAAAGCAGTGATGTATTGGGTTTGATGATAAAACTTTGGGTCTGGGACACTGGGTCGATAGCTGATAGTTTTGAAGTAATAACCCCCTGTATATGTGTTGAATCAGGCAATATGATTTCACAGTTGGTACCTGTTCGGGTATATTTATTTTGTTCAAAAGGTACATTCAGCAGAAATACAAGGCTACTATGTTCAGCGATCGTACAAAGCTGGTCCCCATCGGTCACGTAATCGTTGTTTTGTTTTGTCATTTCAGAGATGATCCCTGAAGAAGGTGAGTTGATGGTTATTTCACCGTTAAAAGCAAAACCGGGGTTATTCTTGTTAAAGTTGGCCAAAGCATCAGCCTCTTTGGTCTTCACTGTAAACAATGGGCTACCTACTTTTATGTAATCGCCTATCATACAATAAGTCTTGGTGATATAGCCTGTGGATGCTGACTTCACCATATTTTTCTTCAGATACGACGAGGTGGCCATTAAGTGTATCACTTTGTTGATGGATCCATTGGAAATAAATGTCACAGTAACAGGGGTTGTAACTTTGGAAGCGGCCTCTTCTTCTTCACTTTTGTTTGTTGTACTACAACTGGTCACTGCCAGGGCCACAATAAAATTGGCGAGCAATAAAATACTTCTCATTTCAGGTAATTCATTTTGTTGATGATTTGCAGACGGTTCATTTCCGAAAGGGTAAGGTTATTTTTCGTTGCGGTATAGTTGTTGACAATATTCAAAAAGTCGATGAAACGGACCAGACCCTTTTCAATTTCGATCTTGTAAAGTTCTATCAATTTTTCCTGTTCCGATAACTGGCTTTTTATCTTGAAAATCAGATCATCGGTAAGTTTCAGTTGTTCAATGAGCTGATTGACTTGCTGTCTATATTGTACAGAATAGAATTCTTTGTATTTGGTTCTTGAGTTCTCAGCAAGCATCGTTTTATCGTATAGTATCTTTCGTTTCTGACCGTCGTAAACTGGTAATGTAAGGTTAAGGCCAAAGCTTGTCCCAAAATTATGAGGAATGTTTTCAGGGGCAACCGACATAAAACCGGCATCGGCGAAAGCATTTACCTGAGGCCTGTAGTTCAGATCGATCATTAGCTTACTATTGACATTTTTGAGACTGTCTATCCTGAATTTCATCATTGTTGGTGAAATACCGATGTCAAAACTATTCCTTAACGTAAGGTCGGGTTTAACCAACTTTACCGTAGAAGTATCACTTATACCGCAAATGAAATTGAGTAATGCCAGATTATTTTTAAACTGGATAAACGTTCCTTTAATCGCTATTTCCTGAGCCGTAACAGAAAGGGAAAGGTTCATCAGATCGGTTTGAAGGTAAATGCCTTGATTGACAAGTGATTTAAGTAATGATTTCTCCTCTTTCAGCAATGCCAAAGTAGTTTGGTTAAACTGAATCTGAAGGTAGTCGGCGTAAGTTGTCAGGTATTGTGAAGTCACATCCTGTTTTAATTCGGTTTGGGTTATCATTTTGTTGACTTCAATTGCCTGGTTCGAAAGCGATATTTCGTCAAACTGACCTTTTTTGATTTTTTTATTGAACAAGGGTTGGGAAACATTAAGCAATGCTGCAAAATTTCCCCCGTTTGAAATGGCCTCGTCGTACCCAATATTTTGGGAATAAGGAGCGTACATTGCCTGTGAGACCTGGTTTACCTGAGGTTTATAGGTTGCATTTATCAATAAGCTATCCAATGTTCCTGACAGAAGCTGATTGTTCAGATCTTTCAGCAGAGGGCTTTTTTCAAGAGCTTTTGAAATGTAATTTTCAAGTGATTGGGCGTTAGCCCATGTGAAAGAGGCCAGAAAAATTGCAATTGTCAGAAGTTTTTTTCTCAGCATGGCTTACTTTTCCTAAAATGAAGACATTAAAAATTTATGTAAAGATAGAAATTCAATTTAATCCTGTGAATTCAATTTTGCCAAAAATAGGATGCAACTTTGTAAACATTCTGTATAAATTTCATTACATCGGAATTTACCATATTTCTACAATATTTAAAGATAGTTTTGATTAAAACTTTTAACAATGAAAATCCTGATTATAGAAGATGAACCCGATCTTTGTGAAACAATTGTTTCTTTTCTCAAAGTGGAAGGTTATAGGTGCGAACAGGTAGGAACCCTTGAGCTTGGAATTGAAAAAATAAACCTTTACGAATATGACTGTGTCCTCATTGATATTGGATTGCCGGATGGAAACGGTCTTTCGCTGGTCAATGAATTGAAAAAATGCCATCCGGAAACGGGAATTATTATCATTTCAGCAAAGAACTCGTTGGATGACAAAATTTTAGGTTTAGACCGTGGAGCCGATGACTACCTGAGTAAGCCTTTCCATCTATCTGAGCTCAATTCCAGGATCAAATCTTTGATTCGTCGCCGGAAATTCGAGGGAAGGCAGGAGTTGGTCATCGGTAAAATCGCGATACTTCCTGAAAACCGACAAGTTTTGGTTGCAAACGAACCATTACAACTTACAAGGAAGGAATTCGATTTGTTGATGTTTTTTGTATCCAATCGGGGGAGGGTTCTTACAAAGGAATCAATTGCCGAACATCTTTGGGGCGATTTTGCGGATTCTTCCGATTCGTTTGATTTTGTGTATTCACATATTAAAAACTTACGCAAGAAATTGTCGGAAAAAACCGGTATCGACTACTTCCATAATGTTTATGGATCTGGTTATTCGTTTGTAACAGATGGGAATTCCACCAGTCAGGATTAAAACATAGACTTGTAGCAGTTTTCCATCTCATATCTTATAAAATATTATAATTCAATGAGTTAAACCATGAAACTTCAGGATAAGATCAATAAACGTTTCCTTAAAGTCACGTTTCTTATATTTTTGGTTGCAGGAATACTTTTTTATCTTGCTCTTGAACATGTGGTTGATTACAATATCAAAGAAATGCTCGATTCGCGCAAGGCCTATACGGTTTTGAGTTTCAGGCAAAATCCGCAGTTCTTCGATAGTATATCTTCGCCTGATCATTCAATATTTATCAAACGCATTAATAATCAAAGGGAATATTCATTTTATTCAGATACCTTGGTTTTTGATCAAGAAGAGAAAGAGCTTGTCCCTTTCAGAAAAATGACCTTCACATTAAATAAAGGGAATCAGAGTTTTGAAATCACTATCCTGCAATCATTACTCGAATCCGAAGATCTGCAAAAGGTAATTTTTTCGTTTATGGCTGTATTATTTTTAATGATTTTTTCAGCACTTTTTCTTCTTAACAGATGGATTTCTGTAGTGGTTTGGAATCCGTTTTTTCAAAGTCTTTCGAAATTAAATTCTTGGAAAATTGGGAAGAATCAGGAGATTCGTTTTGAACGGACCTGGGTCTCTGAATTTGATCAGTTAAATGGTCTTCTTGAAAATATGATGCTAAAAATTCAGGCAGATTTTGCAAATCTGAAAGAGTTTACCGAGAATGCTTCACATGAAATTCAGACACCACTGGCAATTATCAAATCGAAGCTTGAAATGGTCCTTCAGGATAAGAACTTAACAGATATTCAATATCAACGGATCAGGGTTGCCTTTGAATCTGCTATCCGCCTTTCAAAACTCAATGAGGCGTTGCTTTTGCTTTCAAAAATCGAAAATCAACAATTTCTTAATCAGGAAGAAATTGATATTTGTAGTTTGATCAAATCAAGGCTCTGTTTTCTTGAGGAACTTTTCATGTTAAAGAAAATTGACGTTTCTCTGTACCTTAATGAACCAATCATAATTACAATGAATCCTGTACTTGCAGAAATCCTGATCAATAATTTACTTAGTAATGCTTTAAGGCATAATGTGGAAAATGGAAGGTTAATTATTTCTATTGTAAATCAGATAATTACAATTTCCAATACTGGGAAGCAATCTCAAATCGATCCTTCAAAGCTCTTTTTCCGTTTTTCAAAGCAAACTACGTCTGGCGAATCTACAGGTCTTGGCCTGGCTATCGCGAGTGAGATTTGCAGAACGTATGATCTTGACTTAAAATACAGTTATTCCAATGAACTGCATAACCTTATTTTGGGCGAAAAAATGAAAACTTAATATTATAGGAAATTGTTTAAGTTTTAATTATATTGCCAATATAATATTGATTCAGTTTTATGTTGATAATGCATTGAAATACTGATTATTACATGATTTCAGGTCTATTTTTAAATTGCATCTTGGAGTAAACCGAAAATCCTCAAAAGAGTAGGTAAAAATAAATGACTTAAAATACTATGGCAGATGTAAAGATTGGAAAATTTATGATGGCTGATTACGCAGCTGAAAAACCGGTAGGAATTGGCAGCACAGGTGAATTGATTTATCCCAAAGATCTTCTTAAAAAGAAGTCAGCACCGATGATGTTTAGCGCAGCTATGGCTGCCCCCGACAACAGGATCAAACTGGCACTTGCACGGCTTGATCTGGAGCCTGATTTTGAGATCGTCATTTTTGGCTCGGACTTTAAATATACCAAAGATGACCTCATAAAGCACATCAAGGACCAGACTTCGATGGGAATGCAATTTATGGATATGGAAGTAAATTACAGTTCACATTTTTCACAGCAACTTATGGGTACCCTACCTATTCTAAAGTCGATGCCAGTGATTAAACCTGTTAATACGAAGCCTGAAGTTCCTGCAAATATGCAGCTTATGCCCCCAACCCAATTGGGTTTATTTAAAGCGCGTGTTTTGTTTTGTGAAAATACAACAGATCCTATTATCGCTCCGGCGGCAAATTATCGCATACAAAATGTTCATCCTGTTTTTGCAAAGAGAGGATTTGAGGTGATTGCTTTAATCGGGTCAAATGCAATTCAAAAGAATTTCCAATCAAAGGCGACTGACCTAAGGGTCTGTTATATTGGTGGTACGGGTCACGGGAGCTATACAACATTTACAGGCGACCAGCAATCAGTTGTACTAAAAGTCGGTGGTTACAAACCGGGCGTGGTGAGAAAGGAAGTGATCCATTTCTTAAGTTGTCAAACTGCCAGGACACTTGGACCTGATACTGTGAAGAAAGGAGCTTATGCATATGTCGGATACGATGAGAGTTATGTTGTTGATTTGGGAAGTCCAGAATTGTATTATGCGTGTGATTCGCAATTTGACATTAGTATGGCCAATGGCAGAACCGTTGAGCAGGCGGTGGCTGATACCAATGCAAAATATGATGTAACAATTGCGTCAGTTCCCGGTACAAGCACTGCTGCATTTCTGCTTAGCAATAAAAACCTGATACGTTCTCCTGTTTCAGGTCCATCGTGGGGCAAAAAAGATACCACACTCAAACTCTACGTTTTTTAATATTACCTCACTTTGGGGAAACTACATCTAAATAATTGTAAATTAAACAAGTAGTCGGATTTCTGGCTACTTGTTCAAACACTTATCCAAAATGAATAGACCTGAAATTCCGGCTGTTGTTGAATCTGCAAGAAGACGTCCGATCAGCTTTAACCCTGTTACCGGTACATTTATTCTTTATGACGACGTTGCAAATGGTTCTTTAAAAATTGTATCGTTGGAAAAATTGAGCAGTAAAGAGTTGATTTCCTTATCGGTCGAAAGGTATCTTGCAGACGATCCAGGAACCACGATCGTTCTGACTGGTCAGTCATTCACAAAAAAGCAGCTTGCTGACGAGATCATGAATCAAACAGCCATTGGCAAGCAAATGTTTGATATTGATATTGAATACCTTAGATTTTATCTCTCACAATTTCCCCAAGAGTGTTTTGAACAATAGTTGTCGCCCGAAACAATCAGTTCTTTTTATTCATAAATATTAACGCTTCCATAATCACGTCAAAAGAAAACCAAAGTGAAGTTAAAGTATGTTAATCAGGTTAAACTAATGAAGTCCTGTAAACGTCTTATCCATAATTTTGCGAAAAATGGTACGCAAATTGTAACGGTTTTTATTGTAAAATTTAAAAAAAACAGATTATGGACAACGTTAAAAAAATTGCATCAAACCTGGCAATTGCTTTCGCAAGTGCCATCTTAGCTATCTTTTTATATTCAAAAATCAACAATCAGCCAAAGGAGTTGTCAGCCAGGGAGACAACACCTGCACAATTAACAAGTTTTATTGCGCCATCAAGCCCGCAGGCTCAATTGCCCGATCTTACCCAAGCTGCCGATAAAAGTGTACATGCAGTCGTTCACATTACAACCAAGATGAAAGCACAGGAAGGTTACGAAAGTGGAAGTGATAACCCTTTGTTCGATTTTTTCTTTGGACCCAGGGGAAATATGCAACCCAGAGGAAATATGCAACCCCGAGGTTATAGTCAGGAACCTGAATATAGCATGGGTGCCGGTTCCGGAGTGATTATTAGTCCTGAAGGTTATATTGTAACCAATAACCATGTGATTGAAGATGCCGACAATATCGAAGTCGTTTTGAATGATAACAGAAAATTTACGGCTAAAGTTATTGGGCGCGATCCAAATACCGACATCGCATTGGTAAAGATTGAAGCAAAAGAACTCCCGTTTCTTACCTGGGGAAATTCGGATGCTTTGAAATTGGGTGAATGGGTGTTGGCAGTTGGTAACCCTTTCAATCTTACTTCTACTGTTACGGCTGGAATTGTCAGCGCAAAATCAAGGAGTATCGGAATTATGAGCGGTCAGATGCCACTTGAATCATTTATCCAGACAGACGCTGCTGTGAATCCAGGTAATAGCGGAGGTGCACTTGTGAATGCTTCTGGCGAATTGGTTGGTATTAATGCTGCAATTGCCTCAAGAACTGGGTCATACTCCGGTTATTCATTTGCTGTTCCTGCCTCGATTGCGCAAAAAGTGGTCGGTGACTTGAAACAATTTGGGGAAGTGCAACGGGCATTGCTTGGAGTGCAGATGAAACCGGTCGATGATGAGCTTGCGAAAGAGAAAAACCTTGGGAAAATCGAAGGGGTTTATGTGGATAAAACTACTGAAGACGGTGCTGCACGTCAGGCTGGGATAAAAGCTGGTGATGTTATCATGGCAGTTAATGGTAATCAGGTCAATGCACCTCAGCAATTGCAGGAGCAAATTGGGAAGTACAGGCCTGGCGACAAAGTCAATATTTCTTTAAAAAGGGACGGAGAAATTAAACAATTCAGTGTTGTTTTACGTAACACAAAGGGTGACACATCTATTGTAAAAGAGTCGTTTTCTGTCCTGGGAGCTGAATTTGCACCTATCAGCAACAAAGATAAGGAACGTCTTCGGATTGATGAAGGGATTCAGATTGTTGATCTCAGCAATGGTAAATTAAAGCAAGCCGGAGTTAAAATCGGGTTTATCATCACCGACATAAACAAAACATCTGTTTCAAGTGTTGAAGATATAAAAAGGGTTCTGGCACAGTCTAGCAATAAAAAACCAATTTTGGTGGAAGGAGTTTATCCAGGTGGGGAGTGGACCTATTATGTATTTAAATTGGAAGAATAATACTCCAAAAAATAAAAAAAGATACCTTGAATTTGGTATTGCACAAAACTATAAATGTTTGTAACTTTGCAAACTTTTAATCGGAGAGCATGAGACAATTAAAGATT
>JBAXWR010000127.1:0-20400 GCA_037128295.1 Mariniphaga sp. | reverse complement strand
CTGACAAAAACAAGTTTACTTATGATTCCACAAACAACTGGGACAACATGAATCCTGGTTTTCTGGCTAAATTTAATGTTGTGATGTTCCTCGATACCCGACCTGATAAGCCCGAACAACGCATTGCATTTGAGCAATATATGAAAAATGGGGGAGCCTGGATCGGATTTCATTTTGCCGCTTTCGCGCTGACACCGTCTGAATTTCCCCAAAATTGGGACTGGTACCACAACGAGTTTCTGGGATCGGGCGAATACAAAGGAAATACCTGGCGACCAACCTCTGCCATTTTGCTTGTTGAGGATAATAAGCATCAGGTCACCAGGACACTACCGGAAAGGTTCACTGCTGCGCCCAACGAATGGTATAGCTGGAAAAATGATTTGCGCGAGAACTCCGATATTAAGGTACTGCTTTCCATTGACCCTTCAAGTTTTCCTCTTGGAACCGGACCCAAACAATGGGAGATCTGGCAGAATGGGGATTATCCTGTAGTCTGGACAAACCTGAAATATCGGATGCTCTATATCAACATGGGGCACAATCACATTGATTATGAGGGTGGGACAAATAAGGAACTGTCCTTTACTTTCAATAATAAAACCCAGAATGAAATGATCATTAATACATTAAGATGGTATCAAAAAGGAGGAATAAAAATCAGGAATTAATTTTAAAGCTGCCTTAATTGGGTAAAATTCAATTTATAAATAATACAGCAATGACAATCAAAACTTTTTGGACAATCGTAATTAAAATGCTTGGAATTTGGTTAGGACTTGGTTTCCTGACAGTTATTCCTCAATTTATTTCGGCATTAACCTATTTCGGAGCAAACAGGAATGAAAATCTTTTTGCAATCGTATATGTCATTGTTCTATTCCTTTTGACGATAGGTATTTATACATTTATTCTAAGACTTTTTGTTTTTAAAACTGACTGGCTTATTGTCAAACTGCATCTGGACAAAGGGTTTATTGAAGAGAAAATTGAACTTAACATTCCGCACTCTACAGTTTTGACCATTGCTACAATCGTAATTGGTGGAATTGTATTCGTTGAAGGTTTATCCCAACTATTCAAACAGATATTTGTATTTATACAACAAGACAATCGGTTTAGCGAAAGTCCAAATTCGGGATGGATTATTTTTTATTTCGCCAAAACGATTTTGGGTTATCTTTTAATGACAAACAGTCTATTCGTAGTCAAATGGATAGACACGCAGAATCAAAAACCAAATGATCTGGATAAATGAATGCTACACTTAAGTCCGGTTGCATTATCGCAACCATTTTAAAACCTTAGTGGTTCTTTTGGGGCTTTCCTTTGCTGTTTAAAAGTGTAATCCCTATATAGTTTCAGAAACATTGGTTCAAACCCACGGGTTGGTGAAAGTGCCGGAGAAAGTATAAACTTCCTGTCGGGTGCGATCAGATAAAATGACGGGGAAATTGAAGCATTATAATCCATGATCAATTGCTTTTGCTTCGATCCATCAAGCAATTCCCAGGGATAACCCTTACTCTTCCACAACTGAACAGCGCGGCTGAAATCATCATCCACTGCGATGGAAACGATGCTCAATACCTGCCTGAGCTCTTTCTCAATCGAGACGAGCGAGTCGAGCTCTGTCCGGGAATCAGAACTTTTGCTGTTAATAAACGAAAGATAGGTGAACTTCCCCTTGTATTTTTCGAGTGAAACCTGTTCATTTTTAGGGTTGACCAACTTGAAAGGGGGAGCCACACTACCAACCGTTATGATCGTAAGTTTCGATTCGACCTGACTGGCAAATGAGCGGAGTTTGGTTGATGCGGTCGTTGTCTGAGCGGTTTCAATGGCTTTAAGTATCCCGTCTTTCCTGAACCTTCCTGAATAATAACCATCGTCCAAACCTTTTAAAACTACGAGTTCTGCAAATTCCCTGAGGTAACCCCTGCCTTCAAAAAAGGCAATAAGACTTTTATAATCTCCTGCATTAATGAAGCTTCCTAATCTTTGATACCGTGAGTCAAGGGACATTTTTCTCAAATAATCGGTAAAAATAAGATTGAACGCTTTCTGATAGGCGGAATGTTGTAGGCGCGGCGATTTTTTTGCAAAGTACTTTTGGATAACAACCTCTGGATTGTTTTGATTCACAGCATATTCCAGTTCAGCGTAGGAGTACTGTTTTAACGTTTTGAAGTAAACATTGGAATTGTCAGGATATTCTTTTTCCAAATGCCCAATAATTTGATCGACAGTTTCTTTTGATCCCTTTTGGTAGATTTGGGCGGTGTTTTTTACTGTTTCGGAATTTAAATCGGTTATGAATGTGCGAACCTTAAAATTCAAATCATTTTTATCGGTTTCGGGTAATCCTAACCAATAAAGAGCTGGCTTAAAATAAGCACTTTTTGCCTCATCTGAAGTTCGGAGCGAGAATGGTGGCAAGACGACAGAATATTTTTTTTCTGGTTCCACTACCATTGTCCCTGTGAATTTTTCAAGATCAGAATAAATTTCAATAATCTGATTAACAGGTAATTTAAGTATGAAGTTTCCATCCGTGGCAACTTTGGTGGTTCCCAGGATAAACTTTTTGTTGAGTAATGGATCTGGAATGGTATAAAAAGAAATTTCCTTGCCACTGTAATCGGAGGCTTTACCCGAAATCACAGTTTCCTGAGCTTTTAACAGTGTGGTATTCAGAAATAAAGTAAGTAATATGCAGAAATTTAATGAGTTGCGCATGAAGTGATTCTAATTCCCTTTTTAATGCTCGTAAAATTCAGAAATGTCGAGGCAAGCCGGGAGGAATAGGCTGGCATCACCCCTGTGTCGGAGGATATCCCTGACGATGGTTGAAGAGATTGCAGTTGTTTCGGGAGTGGTCAATAAAAATACGGTTTCAATATCAGTGTACATTTGTTTATTGATCTGTCCGATTGCCCTTTCATATTCAAAGTCGGAAGCCGTTCTCAATCCGCGCAAGATATATTGTGCATGAACTCTCTTGCAATAATCAACGGTCAGACCATCAAATTTTCCAACTTTAATTTTGGGTTCGTTTTCAAACACCCGTTTGATCCATTCTTTTCGTTTGGAAAGCGGATAATAGGGTTTCTTGTTCGAATTATAGCCTATCATAATAATAATCTGGTCGAACAGCGGCAGTGCCCGTTTGACAATTGATTCATGTCCCAGGGTAAAAGGATCGAAGGAACCCGGAAAAATTGCAATTCTTTCCATGACAGATATTTTAGTTTGCAAAACTAATAAGAAAAACCTTATTTTTAGACTTTCATTTTATTCTGGAAATCATTTAATAAGTAAACAGGTTATGACAGAGCGCGATATAATAGGGATTTTTGGGAAAATGAATTCAGGGAAGAGTTCCCTGATGAACCTGATCACTCAGCAGGAAACCTCAATTGTTGATCCAACACCAGGCACTACTGCGGACACAAAAATTACATTGGCAGAAATTCATGGCCTTGGGCCTGTGAAACTGATTGATACAGCCGGTTTTGACGAGCAAGGTGGACTAGGCGATAAAAAAAGGGAAAAAAGCCTTAATACCTTGAAAGAATGTGACCTGGTCCTTTTGGTGATCGATCCTTCAACCCATGAATTCGAAACCGAGAATCAGATCATTAGCGAAACAATTAAACTTGGAAAACAACTCATCATTGTCTTTAATCTTTTTCGTCCCTACGATAACAACCTGATCGAAAATATTGAAACTTCGGTACCTGGAATAACCGCTTTCCCAAAAGTTATAGTAAGTGCTGTAGATAAGGATTTTAGACAGAATTTGCTGCAAACTGTCATTGAGTACTATATTCCCAGAAATTATAAAGCACCTTTATTGCCTTTTGTTGAAGATGGGGAATTCTACATCCTGAATATCCCAATGGACGAGGAGACTCCGCCAGGGAGGTACCTTCGTCCACAGGCAATGGCAGAAGAATACATTACAAGAAATTGGGCTTACCCTGTTTCGTACCGGATGAACCTTACGAAAGCAAGAGCCGGAGATCCTGCTGAACGGGAACGATGGGATTCCTTTATTGGAAGTTTCTTAAGTAAGCCAAAAGCTGTTATTACTGATTCACAAGCCATTGATATTATGAAAGATTGGGTTTCTCCCGATATAGCCTTGACGACATTTTCGATTATGATGATCAATTATATGAGCAGGGGTAAGTTGAAGGAATTTGTAAACGGGGTCAGGATTTTAAATTCTCTTGTCTCAGAAGATCATGTACTGATTGCAGAGGCCTGTAATCACTCAAGGATCAACGAGGATATCGGCACAGTTCAGATCCCCAAAATTTTGCAGAGACTAATTCCAGGTGTAATAATTGACCATTCTTTTGGACGAGAAATATTTGGGAGTGCTGATATTGAGAAATATAAGTTGGTAATCCATTGCGGTGGGTGTATGATCTCCAATCAACAAATGGCTGCGCGTCTTCGCGATCTGAATGGGACTGGGATTCCAATAACAAATTATGGCATTTTCCTCTCATATGTTCAAGGAGAAGGAACTTTGGACAGGGTGGTCAGGCCCTGGTTGATCGAATGAAATAGCCATAAAAGCAGAGAGGGCACTTGCGATGCCCTCTCCTAACCTAACCTAACTAACCTAAATCCTATGAAAAAACCTGCTCTTCAGCAATGGTGTAAAGATAGATCATTATCTCCCTAAAAAGTGACTAAACAAGGTTAATTTTAGTTAAACTTTTTACAAACAAGGATAAAATGAACTTATTACTACAGGACTCTAAACTTTGCGAACGTAATATTCGAAAAATAACCCAAAATAGGTTCCCAATTAAGAATCCGGTTCATGTTTTCAACGAATTATCTATTCGCTGACTTCAACAACAACCTCTTCACTTTGCCACAAACCATGTTTTGTGCAATAAGCGTGTGCCGTAAGTTTCAGCGATTTCGAAACTACAATGTAAAAATCAACTTCCAACTGGCCTGGTACACCACCCTGAACACCGGGGAGAAAGGAAGCTTGCGCCAACATTGTCTCACCATTCCACAATTGAACCCAGCTAATGTAGTGGTCAAAATCATCAGGATGCTTGTACTCGTCACCTACCTTAACTTTGACTTTGAATTTATCGCCTTTTTTGGCAGTGGCTTCGCAATGAACAAAAGCCGAATGGCGGTCGATGTAATCGCGTCTTGCTTCGCGTTCGATCTGTGAAATATCTTCGTAACGATTAATTTTCATTTTTAATAATTTTAAATGGGTAATGTCTTTTTAATAATTTTTTAGTGTTTTGAAAGATAATCGGCAACACCATTGGCAGAAGCGGTCATCGCATCTTTGCCTTCCGACCAGTTTGCCGGACAAACTTCGCCATACTCTTCAAAGTGTGCCAATGCGTCAACCATGCGCAAAGCCTCATCGATGCTACGGCCAAGTGGTAGGTCATTGACAAGCTGGTGACGAACTAATCCATTTTTATCGATCAGGAACAGGCCACGGTAAGCTACAGGGCCACCAACAAAGATCGATTTTCCTTCTTCGTCGATATCGTATTCGCCGGCAAGGACACCATAATTCTCAGCAATTGTCTTCGATAAATCGGCAACTATCGGGTATGTCACACCTTTGATACCACCCTGGTTTTTCTCGGTATTTAACCATGCCCAATGCGAGAACTGAGAATCAACTGAACAACCAACAACAGCGGTATTGCGTTTCTCGAATTCCGCAAGTTTTGCCTGAAAAGCAAGAAGTTCGGTAGGACAAACAAATGTAAAATCAAGGGGGTAGAAGAAAAATACTACATATTTGGATCCGATAAACTGATCGAGTGAATAGTTCTCAACGATGTCGTTTCCATTGATTACTGCATTTGCCTTAAAAACAGGGGCTTTTTTTCCAACTAATGTACTCATAAAACAATTTTTAATAATATAAATAAAACTTTTAAATGGTCAATATAATATGCATAGATAACACCCAACATTTCATTATTGTTCAGAATCAGGCTGTGTTTTTTTGACAGATTTACTATTGACAGAAAGCTGCTGGCGACCGGCAACTTGCAGCTGGCATGTTCCGAGGATATTTATCCACCTATATATGAATCCGATAAGTTCGACCCATATTGCATTTCAGCATCTTGTTTGAATCCGAATATCCGGTCCGATTGCAATTACTTCATTTGAAGACCTGCCAGCCACCAGTAGCCAGCCGCCAGTAGCTAGTTGCCAGTTACTCCTCCTCAATCGGGTCTAAGTCTTCGTTAAAATCTTCTTCGATAATCCCTTCCTGATCTTCTTCGTAAGGAGTTTCATCAAAATACTCCTTCGATGAAAGGAACGATTCAACAGGATTCTTACCAGCAGGCAGTTCGCTTTTCTCAGAGAAATAAGGGAATACATCAAGGATCGTACTTTCGTTGATCCCACTGATCACGAAATCGGCCATCATCCCATGCATGGCCTGAATGATTTGATCATAAGCTTCCTTGATATCGTTTGAAAAAACAAGCACCATCTGGGAAGTTTTTTTCTCCTTGCCACTTTCTTCGTCAACTGTAATGAAAGTGACCTTTGCCTTGTACCAGCGGTCGCCGGTATCGGAAGGGATAATTTCGGTAATTCGGGTTTTTGCAATTTTGCTCACCGTAAACTCAGCGCTGACCATTGTCTGTAATTCCTTGAAAATACGACTTTCAGCTTCGGTAAATGAAATAGCATCAAGCAAATAAGTTTCACTGGCCTTTTTTTCATGACCATTTTCATCCATCTTGATGTATTTTGCAGTACATTCAAACCATGTATTCATAGACTAATTTTATTTGTCGCAAATGTAATTTATTCGATATTGATTTTTTATTTGACACTAGTTTTTGGCAAAACTTCATCCAATTTTTTCCTGACCAGATCGCCCCAAATGATATATCCATCATGGTTTTGGTGAAGCAAATCTTTGATAAACAGTTCTGTACGTGGCTCTCCATCTTTATTCAGGTACGATGCGGCCGTTTCGATGAAATAAGTGTTATGTAGTTTGCTACAAGCCTCCTTCAAAAGAAGGTTGGTCTGTTTTACAGTTGGCCAGACCGCCCACCTGCTTTTGGTTGGGGTGATCTCGAACAAGAAAATTGGCTTTTCGGGATATTTTGACCTGACCTGGTGAACAATGTCCTTAAACAATTTCACCACCTCACCTGGTGTTTTGTCCGTTTTGCTCCCAGTTATATCGTTGGCTTCAAAAATGACCAATGCCCTGAATTGGTGAGGATAGACGATCCTTTTGGTATAAACAGCCAGATCGGAGAACTTGGATCCGCCAAAACCCCTACGGACAACCGGATATGGCGCCACATCTTCTTTTAACGTAGTCCACAACCGGATACTCGATGAGCCTGTAAAAAGGATGGCGTTATCGGGATCTTTTTCGGCTTTGTCCTGCTGTTCAAACTGGGCAATATCCTTCTCCCATTTTGCAGTTGCCTCCTTTGTGTATTTTTTACTGATACTGCATGAGGTCAGAAAAACCCCGAACAACAATGCCGGGAGCAATGCACTTCTCAAATTTATTTTAGATAACCTATTCATAAACAATATTCTAAAGTTTAATTCTCAATTATTTTAAAACGTTACAAGGTAGGGTATTTCAGCAAAAAACAAGCTTTGTTTGAGACACAAATTCAAATTGTTAAAATTGTATCTTTGCGGCTCATTAAAAATCTGATATGATCTCAGTTGACGGACTTACCGTAGAGTTTGGTGGTCAAACCCTTTTTAAAGATATCTCGTTTGTAATCAACGATAAAGACCGGATCGCCCTAATGGGGAAGAATGGTGCCGGAAAATCTACTTTGTTAAAAATCATTGCAGGAGTTCGCAGCACTTCATCGGGTAAGATTTCTGCACCCAAAGATGCAGTCATCGCTTATCTGCCCCAACACCTGATGACAGAAGATAACCGCACTGTTTTTGAGGAGGCAGCACAAGCATTTGCCAAAATCTTTGAAATGGAACACGAAATTGAAGCGTTGAACCTTGAAATGTCAACTCGAACAGATTATGAATCGGATAGTTACTATGCACTGATTGAGCAGGTCTCCACTTTGAGCGAGAAATTTTATTCGATCGAAGAGATCAATTATGATGCAGAGGTAGAGAAAATCCTGATTGGACTTGGTTTTAAAAGGGAGGATTTCACCCGACCAACGAGTGAATTCAGTGGCGGGTGGCGTATGCGGATCGAATTGGCAAAAATCCTGCTCCAGAAACCCGATCTTATCTTATTGGACGAGCCAACCAATCATATGGACATCGAATCGATCCAATGGCTCGAAGATTTTTTGATCAACAGTGCAAAGGCGGTGATCCTGATTTCGCACGACCGCACTTTTGTGGACAATATCACCACACGTACCATCGAAGTAACCATGGGGCGTATCTACGATTATAAAGTCAATTATTCGCAATACCTGACCCTTCGGCAGGAACGCCGCGAGCATCAGATGAAGCAATTTGACGAGCAGCAGAAAATGATTATTGACAATATGGATTTTATTGAACGGTTTAAAGGGACTTATTCAAAAACCAACCAGGTGCAATCGCGTGTCAAGATGCTTGAAAAGTTGACTTTGGTCGAGATTGATGAAGAGGATAATTCGGCCCTCAGGCTCAAATTCCCACCTTCCCCACGTTCAGGAAACTATCCTGTCATTCTTGAAAGCATGACCAAAAGTTATGGCGACCACCTTGTCTTTTCAAATGTTTCGCTCACCATCCAGCGTGGCGAAAGGGTCGCTTTTGTCGGGAAAAATGGTGAAGGAAAGTCAACATTGGTGAAAGGTTTGATGGGTGAAATCGAATATGAGGGGAAGCTTTCGCTTGGACACAATACGATGATTGGCTATTTTGCTCAGAACCAGGCTTCGTTATTGGATGAAGATGTGACAGTTTTCCAGACAATCGACGATGTGGCAAAGGGCGATATCCGCACAAAAATCCGTGATATTCTGGGTGCGTTTATGTTTGGGGGCGACAACATGACCAAGAAGGTTAAGGTACTTTCTGGCGGTGAACGGACCAGGCTGGCAATGATCAAACTACTCCTCGAACCTGTCAACCTACTGATTTTGGATGAGCCTACCAACCATCTGGATATGAAGACGAAAGACATTCTAAAGAGTGCGCTCCAGGATTTCGATGGTACTTTGATCCTTGTTTCGCACGATCGCGATTTCCTTTCGGGATTGGTCACCAAAGTTTATGAATTTGGCAACAAGCAGATCAAAGAGCACATCGGCGATATCCAAAGTTTCCTGCAAAAGAAGAAGCTTGACACCTTGAAAGAGTTGGAGAGGAATAAATAGAAAAAGCAGCTATTCAACATTGAATATTTCGAAATCTACCATTTTGGTAAATTTATTTTATTAAATTTGAGCCATCAATTTCCTAAATGTTAAACTTGAGGTTCATATTTCTTTTGCTGTTATCTTTTGGATTCCAATTTGTAGCCATCGGGGCTAAGCCAAATGGAAACCTGAACAATAATAACCTGAACAGCGATACAAGCACTGTTAATAACCTTAACAAACAATGCTGGTCGCTTCGCAGGACAGACCCGTCGTCTGCCATCACAATTGGGAAAAAATCATTGGCACTGGCCCAGAAAATTGGTTACAGTGAGGGAGTTGCACAGGTATTGAATTTTCTGGGCAATTGTTATGTGAGGCTTGATGATCAACGGACAGCTTCCTCCTATTTCTTTAAGGCTTTATCTTTTAGCGACAGTTTAAGCATCAATCTTGAGAAGGGTTATGCATTGAACAATATTGCAGGCGCCATGATCCGTCAACAGGAATATCAGCAGGCGTTGATCTATGCCAAAGAAGCGTTAAAACTTCAAATCCAGAATAATGATAAAAAGGGGATAGCTTATGCCTGGATGCAGGTAAGCGATACTTATTATTATCTTCAACAATATGATTCTTTGATGATTGGTGCCCAGAATGGACTAAAAATTTTTAAGGAGATCGGTATGGCGGAACATACAATGGTAGCCTTGAAAAATATAGGACGTGCCTGGGAAGGGAAAGGGCAGTATGAGAAAGCAATAACTTGTTTTATGGAAATCATCAACTCCAGGGTAAGTACAAAAGAGACGATCAGTGATGTATATATAGATCTTATCAAGGTTTATAATCTGTTAAAACAGCCCGATAAAGCAATTTACTGGAGCAATAAATGGATAAGCGAAAGAGGTGTTAGCGAACTGATATTAAGCAATTTATCTGATAGTTACGCGATCAAGAAAAATTGGAAAGAGGCATACCGGAATTCACAGCTCAGCAAATTGATAAAAGACAGCCTGTTGAAACAAGAGCGGTTCAGGCAGATCAAGAACCTTCAGATCCTTTATGAGACACAGGAGACAAAGAAAGAAAATGATGACCTCAAAGAACAAATCAGTGTAAAAGACGTCTTGATGAAGTCTTCCATTTTGATCATTATCCTGATCATCCTCGTTGTACTTATACTTCTTAGTAAACGGAACCAGCAAGTCCGTATGCTAAAGATCCTTAACCAAAAGAACGAGGAGATCGGTTCCCAACGTGACCACCTCACAGAGTTGAATCAGACCAAGAACAAATTGTTTTCGATCATTGCACACGACCTACGTGCTCCAATTGGAAATATCTCGGTTTTGCTTGACCTTCTGACCGAAAATGAGAGCGATTTCACTAAAGAGGAGTTGGTGGATAACCTAAAGATGCTTAGCGATTCATCTAAAGCTACGTTTAAACTATTGGAAAATCTTTTGACCTGGTCGATGGCTCAACGGGGAGAGCTGATTTTTAAGCCTTTACCAAACGACATGTTTAAACTTGTAAAACTGAATATTGACCTTTTTGCTGCAAATGCGAAAAGTAAGAACATATTAATCTTGAATGAATTAAATGCTGAATTTACCTGCACCTTCGACTACGAAATGATCAATACAGTTCTAAGGAACCTGATTAACAATGCCATCAAATTCACTCAGGAGGGTGGAAATGTTACCATTTCGGGTACAAAAATCAATGATCAGATCGAGATAAGTGTAAAGGACACAGGCATTGGAATGGACATTAAAACGAAAAACTCACTTTTTGGTACCGAGCTTAAACAAAATAGAAAAGACGGAACAATGGGAGAAAAAGGAACAGGATTGGGACTGATCCTATGCAAAGAATTCATCGCGAAACACAATGGACGTATTTGGGTTGAAAGTGAAATTGGAGCAGGTAGTACCTTTAAATTTTCACTTCCGTCTCAACAAACGTTTGAGTAAATAACTTGCTAACGATCCGTGTGAAAGCCCACGGAAAATATATCCCTAAAGTAATCACAGATAGAAGGATCTGGCCCCATATAAAGCGGAAGACCTCAACCTGATCACCTTCGTACCCTATTGTAACCTGTCGCCCATCGATCACATTGCTTTTGGTATGGGCTGTAAAAAACCGATATAACCTGATAAATGCCATCGGGAAATAAAACCCTGCTGTAATCACGATCATGACCAATTCGATCACGATCTTTGCGGTTACCGGAAAATAGGGGGAATCCCATAAAATGATATTCTCACCAAGAAAGACATTACTGACCATCATCAGCCATTGAAAAATAAATACAAAAATGACCGCCATCACAAGCTCAATGGCAATCTTCCACATGGCGGCAAAAAAACCTACATCCAGCCTGATCAGGTAGTCCTTATATCTAATATCTACCATCCACTTGAATATCAGATATATGAGTGAAACAAGGATGGATATTACAATCAATTGATAGATCCAGAGATTGATCTCGGAATTTAAAATACTGAAAAGCACGATCCCAACGATCAGGAATGGAATAAGAATTGTCAAGGTAAAAATAAGAAATAGTTTGCTGCCTTCTCCATTAAATTCAAATCGTTGAGAATGATAGGTTATGCCCTGAATAAAAAAGCCGTGGATGTTTTTGATTAACCAGGGTATAAATATTCCCAACGTCACAATTGAAAACAGCAACCCCGAAAGTATCATCCAAACGTATTTACCAGCGTCATAACGATACCTGAGCCTTATTCCCTTTAATTCAATGCTCCTGACGATTAATTTGGAGAAGGTAAAAATAAAGATGAAATACATCATCAGGACAATAGTAAGATAGACAAAGAACATTTTTGAAGTTCCTTCCGCAGGTACTTCCATAGCGGTCAACTCAGAGATCTCTCCAAGCATAAAATAGAATGGGACGATAAAAAATACAATGAAGAGAATCCAAACCGGAAGGATCCGAATTCCCTTTAATCTGAAATTTAAATAGTTTTTTGTGCTCATATCACCCTTCTGTTGTATCAAAAGATCATTATTGTTTAAAAAAGCTGGGCTATTATCTGGAATTAGAAACTTAAACATCTAATAATCTGATAATTAACTATATATGCTTTTCGGGATAAAATTACAAAGTTCTGAATATAACAAAAGAAATTTAGCGATTTTCATGCCTAAATTGTTTGTTTTGAGTTCATAATTAACATTCAGGAAATTTGGGGCTGGCTTCTTTCAACGATCAGCTTCCATTGCACTATGTGTACTGCTTCTATATTTTAATTGCAAATGTCACATTGGATTTCCTACTGTCAAAATAAAAGCAAATTAGAAGCCCTATTGCATACGCAATAATATCAAAATAGTCAAAAGTACCACTAATAATACCTGTTGGCCAATAAAAGGTCTTTACCTCAGAAATAGCTCCAACAGCAAAAATTGATATCAAGGCCCGCTGTGGTGATAGACCAAACCATTCCTTAAAAATCAGTAGTTTAGGTCGTCTGTTATAGGTGTTTGAGAGGCCTCTGATATAAATGTAAAACCACGCCGGAAATGTTAAGTCCGATAAATAATTGGTCATGAAACCCGCTCTAACACGAGCCATGAATAGTAATGCTCCGGTTATCCAGCAAACTAACAGTATCCAATAAGCAATTGTCCAGAATTTCCTCTTCATCTTAATTGTCTGTTGTATATTATTCTCGTTATCAGCAGAATAAGGTCCTTTCAAATCACTTCAGCCTTGTGCCATTTCTGAGAAGTAAAAGCAAAAAGAACAAGCCAATGATGAAGAAAATCGCAATTGCCAGAACTGAGTAGCGCATACTTCCTGTAATTACTTCAATAATGCCAAAACTGAAAGTCCCTGCCACAGTAGCCAACTTCTCCATCACATCGTAAAAACTAAAGAATGAGGTATGGTCGGTTGTTTCGGGCAACATTTTGGAGTAGGTTGAGCGGGCAAGCGATTGCGCACCTCCCATTACGATTCCGATGAAAACCGCTGCGATAATAAATCCGGCAGCACCCTGAATTGTATAGGCATAAACACAGATAATGATCCATATGATTACCGAAATAATCAGGGAGTTTAAATTACCGATTTTCCCGGAAAGCCGTGCAAAAAACCATGCACCGAACATCCCAACCAATTGGATCATCAGAATTGTGGGGATTAAAACACTGTCTTTTAAGCCCAATTCCTTCTCCCCAAATGTTGCGGCCATAAACATTGTGGTGAGCATACCCATCATCAAAAAGAAAAAGGCAATCAGATAGATACTTAACCGGAACGATTTTCGGACTTCGTTAAAGACCATCCTTAATTCCCTGTAACCGTTGGTCAAAATATGACCCTTACCGGATTGTTTTTGGAACACATATTTGGGAAGATGGCGGAATGTGATGGTTGAGAAACCGATCCACCATAAAAATACAGTGACAAAGGAGATCCGTGCCGGCATGTCCGACTGCTTGTCGAAACCGAAAAGGCCGGGTTGCATAATCATCAATAAATTAAACAGCAATAGGATAACTCCGCCCAGATACCCCATCGAATAGCCTCTGGCACTGATCCGGTCCTGGTCTTCAGGTTTGGCAATCACCGGAAGGAAAGAGTTGTAAAATACAATGCTTCCCCCATATCCCAAGGTTCCCAGGGCAAAAGCGATCACCCCCAATTCGATGTGATTGGCATCGAAGAAAAACAACATTCCACAACCGGTTGCCCCAATCAACGTAAAAGCCCGCATAAAACCTTTGCGCCGGCCTGTATAATCGGCCATTGATGAGAAAAGCGGAGAACCAAGTGCGACAATGAGATAGGCCGCAGCAATTGCCCAGGAATAAAGCGCAGTGTTCACAACTTTCAGTCCAAAAAAGGAGACGATAAAATCGTTCCCATGGCGTGTCACCGTATTGTAATAAATCGGGAAAATGGCAGAGGCAATGGTCAATTGATAGACCGAGTTTGCCCAGTCGTACATTACCCACGCATTTACTACTTTAGGATCGCCTTTTTCGATCACTTGAACATCCGTTTTTTTAACCTTCATTGGGATAGATCATTAAGAAAGGGCAAAAATAGAAAATTTTATCACCATCCAAATTGGTAAATCACTTATCTTTGATACTCAAAAATAATCAGATGGCAAAGAAAAATACAGGAAAGGTAATTCAGATGTTGACCCCCGAAAATTATATCCGTTCCAAATCGCGAACGTTGCCCATTTACGACTGTTGGGTCAATTCCGATTGGGAAGAGGGAAAAATGGCAAGTGTGCTGATCTCGCGCCAACATACAAACGGCAATATTACCTATTGTTTCTATATTGTTGATTTAATGTGTCTTGGAGTCAAATTCACACAGTTTGAATTTAATATCCCGATGGCTGGTTATCAGGAAAGATTGGATGGTTTCAATAACGATGTCGAATTGGATCCCATCGATTATCCATTGGCTCATAATATCATCCATGCGGGCCTCGAATTTTCGGAACTCTATGATTTTAAACCTTATAAAGAATTCACTGCGGTTACACAATACTTTCTTGAGGAAGACAATGATGAAATTGAATTGATGGAGATCGAATGTGGGGACGAGGATGGTCAGCCACTTTATGTTTATAATAAACTGGTGGACTCGCCCCAGGATATCAAAAGGGTGATTGCACAACTTGAACGAACTGCCGGTGCGGGAAATTATTCGGTTATTGACAGTGATGAAATTGATGATGAGGATGATGATGATGAGGACGAAGAAGATGATGATGACGATGATTACGATATCGACCAGCCAATAGATATTTATGAAGACAAATCATTGGAAGAGAAGAAAATCATTTTCATCGATTATTATAAAAATCGACAAATTCCGTACGATTTAGACGAATTGGATCGCATTGTGAAGATTGTGGATTCTATATTCTGGGAAATCACTGATGAGGACATCGTTAACGAATACATTGATGAGTTCGTTGATCTTTTTTCCATTCCTTCCGTTCACAATTACTTTCCCAACGAAATATTAGGGGTTGGACCTGAAGTTAAAGTGGACAATCGTCTGAAGAAGGTCTTTAGCAAGATCGTCCTGGATTTGACCTCAGATCTGAACAAAGCGCGAAAGGAGATCGTTTCTTTGCAGCAAAATGCAATCGGATTACCCGGAGTCGCCTATTTAGAATTGATATTGCTTCGAAAGGAAAAGTCGCCGGAATTTATGTCGAAATTGGAGAATTATGCCTTGATGTATCCTGATTATGCGTTGATCAAAATGACCAGGCTCATCGAAATTTATGCATCTGGCAATGTTACAAAGGAAATTGAGATGCAGTCATTCAGTTCGGATCAATTTTTCCCACGGCGCGACCGATTGAGTTTCCTTGAGAAATACCTGTATTTGAGGTTGATCTCATACACTATGGCACACGAAGGGAATGTCGATAAGATAGAGGCATTCTTTCGTGGGCTTTACGAATTGGACGATAACGAAAAACTTACCTATGCGATGGAAAAGATGTTCTCACTGGAAAGAATGGATTTTCTTGCCAGGTACTTTAATATCAATTAAATAACTAATTAAGACCCTCAAGGTTGTGTCAACCTTGAGGGTCTTACCAACCTTGAGGGTTTAACAAATCAATAACTTCATCAATGAAAAGTTTGATTTTTAGTTTTCTGATTTTCAATGTTTTCATCCTTTCAGCACAAGTGAATCCCAACTATTTCACCATCAGGGTTGTTGACCAGGAAACGATGCGCGCCGTTCCAATGGTGGAGTTCAAAACGACAAATCAACTTCGGTATTATACCGACAGCAACGGCATCATTGCGTTTAATGAACCCAGACTGATGGGACAATGGGTTTCGTTTGCATTGTTTAGTCATGGTTATGAATGTCCGGCAGCACAATTGACTTTTAATGTCATTCCGGGCAAAGGGATCGAGATCAGGATCAGGCGGATCAATATTGCAGAACGACTCTACCGAATTACTGGTCAGGATATTTATGGTGAAAGTGCCAAAGTTGGGTTACCTGTTCCCATCCAGCACCAGGGCCTAAATGGGAAAGTTTTTGGTCAGGATACTTTTATTGAGACACTTTACAAGGATAAACTCTATTGGTTTTGGGGTGATACGATGGGGCCTGCAAGTTTCAACGGACATGCAGCTGGGGCAACTTCCGGATTGCCTGGGAAAGGTGGGTTGGATCCAAATGTCGGGATCGATTTGGAATACTTCACAGACTCAAATGGTTTGAACAAAGGGATGTGCGATATACAGGGACCCGGTTTGATCTGGATCGATTGGCTGGCCACCCTGCCTGATGAAGACGGAATTGAACGGCTTTATGCCAAATATACGCGGACACAAACACTTGACAAAGCCTATGAACGGGGGATCGCCCTTTATGACGATTTTTCCAAGGGTTTTAAATCGCAGGTCAGGATTGATAAATGGTTGGATCGGGTCCACTCATCGGGCCATCCGGTCCGCATCAGCTCAGGAGGCCTGGAGTATCTCTATATCTTTGACCGGTATGGACTTGAGCGGGTAAGGGCCGATGCAAAACAGATCATAGATCCAGATAAATATGAACGTTACACATGTCTGGCACCCGGAAGCAAATACACCGACACCAACCCGGTTGTGGAGCCCGACCCAAACAATCAAATTATTTACGGTTGGAAAACCAATGCTGATGCTTTAAGTATCGATCAGCAAAACAAATTGATTAGTTCGGGTAAGCTTCCGGCAAACGAAGGGTGGTTCAGACCAATCGATGTCGTGACCGGGAAGAATGTTCCGCTGAACCCGTGTTCTGTTTTTTGGAACAACTATCGCAAAAGTTGGGTCATGATCGCCTATGAGTTTTGTGGTGGGATATGGTTTCTTGAAGCAGACACTCCAACAGGACCATGGACATATGCCAGAATGATCGTTTCGCACGACAAATACGATTTTTACAATCCGGGGCAGCACCCAATATTTGATCAGGAAGGGGGGCGAATCATCTATTTTGAAGGTACCTATACGATGGGATTTTCGGGGACCAAAGAGGGTACTCCGCTTTACGATTACAACCAGATGATGTACAGACTGACTTTGGACGACGAAAGGCTTTCGCTGCCTGCGCCGGTCTATTTTGTCGAAAACAAGGAGAATAGATCTAAATTCCTTATGTACAATGAGATAGATTCGTTAAAGTCGTGGATCAATATAAAAAGTATCCCATTTTATGCATTGCCTGCTTCGAATCCAACAGAGGAGACGATACCGGTTTATTTGGTTACAACATTTCAGGGTACGGCACTCACTACTTTTGCGTCTTCTGGCATAAAATCCAAACCGCAATTTTATGCCCTTCCGCTTGTTCCAAAACCACTTAAACCCAAGGATCCTGTATCCGGCACATGGAAATGTACTGCCATCATGAAGGATAGTGTTAAAGTGGATTTTGAGTTGTTGCTCTTCAAGGATGGGAACAATATATCAGGTCCCAATGTTACTGATGCACATTATGAAGACGATACCTTAACCTTTACGGCTCAGATTCAGGATTATATGCTTACCGGAAAGTTGGTCAATAAACAGGTGTATGGTACCTTTCGAAATGGTGACAATTCCGAGAAAGGAAAATGGAATGGTACGCGCCCAGTTGTAAAGCAGGAAACCACATCCAATCCTTTGGTAACCTATCTTTATGAATATAAGGATAATACAAAAAAATCTATTTTTTACTCTGTTGATCCTGAGCTATCGGACAAATCGTTAATCCGGACACAGCAACCAATTTGCAGGGTTTGGAAAAATCCATCGTCTGTGATTTCGTTGGATTATATGGCGAAACCGGTTAGAATAGAAAAATGATGTAATAATAAGACCTTCAAGGTTTTGGAAACCTTGAAGGTCTGAATTCGTTAAAAAAATGAACGCAGGTCAATTGTTAAACCAGATTCTTCCGATCCTTCACACGGTTAAGGAAAATGAAGAAAAATTGCAGAAAATTTTGGATTTTTTGCTTGAAGAAATTTATGAAGAACCCGATGAAACGATCATTATCCCGGAGAAATACGCTGAATTGGTCAGGCAAACCGCCGAATCCATCGACTGCGGCAATGTTTGTTTTATTAACCCTGATACGCTTGTATTGGAGGATATTCCTCAGGCTGTTTTGGACGAACGTTTCGGTTATCAATTCACTTCAGACGATGATAACGATGATGATACGGACGATGATACCGACGATGATACCGATGATTTGAACCTTGAGCATAGGAATTGGGAAAGATGTATCCGTGTAGATCTGCCGGAATCATCTGAATCGTTTGCGATTATGGAGGCATTTGTGCAGGAGGTGAAAGATAAAAATCTGAAAAATAGGCTGATCTATGCACTATCCAACCGGAAACCTTTTGCCCATTTTAAAACGCTGATCGACAACTCCGACTATCGCAAGAAATGGTTTGCCTTTAAACAGCAAAAACTGGAGGAATATGTTTGGCTGGCTATCGAATCCGAATTGGAGGATAAGCAATAAAACCTTCAAGGTTTCGAAAACCTTGAAGGTTTATGTTAATTTATTTTTTATCCGTTTTAAACCGTTCTTCCTTTTTATCAGCAATATAGGCAATAACCCCTATTAACCCAAAAACGACAACCACAACAACCGGAAACCTTAATCCTTCACCGCTCCCATATGAATGAAGTCCCGAAAGGTAATAGTTTACACCAAGATAAGTCATTAAGACAGAAAGCAACCCGATTACTGCAGCAAGGTTAAAGGCAAACCAGCCACGGAATCCGGGGATCAATCGCATATGGGTAATAAAGCTGTACAACAAGATCGTCACAAGCGACCAGGTTTCTTTTGGGTCCCAGCCCCAGTAACGACCCCATGATTCGTTGGCCCAAATCCCGCCAAGAAAAGTTCCGATGGTCAGGAAATAAAGCCCAAGGATCATCGCCGCTTCGTTGATGGTGGTCAACTGATCAATGGTCACACTGATCCTTTTGCGGTTATCGACATTCTGAAATGCAGCCATGCTGATGTTGATCAGGCCAAGGATCGCGCTGACACCGATAAACCCATAGCTCCCGGTAATAATTGCAACGTGGATGGTGAGCCAATACGATTTAAGCACAGGCACCAGGTTGGTGATTTCAGGGTTCAACCAGCTCATCTGCGCCACAAAAAGGGTGAGACCTGACAGGATAGCTGCTGCTGCGAGAACCATTGGGTTACGGCGGGCAAAGATCAATCCGGCGAGCATCCCTGCCCAGGCAATGTAGATCATCGACTCATAACCATCACTCCAAGGCATATGTCCGGCAACGTACCCTCTGACGATTAAGCCGATCGTATGGGCAAGAAAGCCTATAAATAAAGCAATTACGGTATAATTGACTGCTTTCTGGTTCAGCTTTTTTCCTGTGAACAGAGAGTAAAAGAAAAATCCCAACAACACAAAACCAAGCAGGATATACCAACCGGTAAGGTCTTTGAAAATATTGACATGGTTGTAGAGGATTTCGAGTTTCTGCTTGTTTTTTGAGGGAATCAATGCCGATCCATAAGTTTGCTGATAACTAATGATTTGGGCAGTCGCTAAGAGTGCCTGTTCGGTGTCGTTGCTGTTTAATGCAGTAAGGAAATTGTGGTACGCGGTCTGGACAGTTAAAGAGTCGCGGCCGAAGGTTGTAGGAAATTGTGCGTGAGGTGAATACCATGTCTGGTCTCCAGGATTGGCAGATGGGAAGAACTTAAACTGCTCGGCTTGATAAACCTGGTAAATCACATTGAGCCGCTCATCGACTTTGATTACATCGTTGTCGAAACGTCCCCGCTCGGCCGGTTTTTTGTTATAGGCAGCCTGCACTTCGCGCCCCATCTTGTAACTGCCTTGCTGATCGAAGAAGTCGTTAAAGGCGGCTTTACTACCTGAAACACCAAGTGCTTTTTGGAGCTGATCGTCGGAAATGGCAATCATCTCGACTGCCTGCCATTCCTGAGCCCTTATGGTCATACCCAGAACGACCTGCTCAGGTGTCT
>JBAXWR010000126.1:0-20573 GCA_037128295.1 Mariniphaga sp. | reverse complement strand
GGTGAGTTTGGGATTGCTTTGGAGTGCAATTATTTCTGTTTTCAAAAGTTATTTCTATGCCGCACTCTGCGCAATGACATTTCCTGAGTGTGAAAGTGCTGTTATGTTGTTTGTTATCTTTCCCCAACTTTTAAAACGTTGTGGCGCAATCCACAATTCTGCTTGGTTTCCCAAGGCGTTGCCATTTGTTGTATCATCTTTTCCCAAGGCGTTGCCATTGGGCTAGAATATATTAGGCTTTCAGCCTGTTGATTGTGCAACGATAATAATGGTGCTTCAAAATCTGAAATGTGCATGGAGTAAGTGTAACAAAGCATTATTATAGATGCAGATCACAATCCGAGCAGGATCACCGCCACGCAGTGGCAGCATATCCTGGCCCAACGGCAACGCCTTGGGAAATGAAAAACAAAATGGTTAACACCGTTTTCGTTAGGACGATCAGCCTTCAAGGCTGTCATTGCGAACGAGCGTATTGATATTTAATGGTTTGCAGAATCGAAATGCGAGTGTGGCAATCCCATAATTTGAAGCACCATCAAAAGCATTGTTTTTGGGACTGTACTTCTTAGGATGGGATTGCCACGGTTTGCATGTTATCCCGTTGATTGATAATACTTTGTGTAGAATACCTCGCAATGACAAGACATGAGTAAGACAGTGCCGTAATGTTGTTTGTGACTTCAGGCAACTTTTAAAACGTTGTGACGCAATCCCAAAAGTTGATTTTTCGGTTTCTATTCCTCGTTTTTCGGTTTCCATTATTTTATCGAAGAATGATTCCGATTTTTTATATTAAACATTTTTCCCAACTTCGTTTTTAGTATAAAATAAGAATATTACTTTTATGCTTTCGGAACAAAACAAATATTAATTCATAATAATTGAAACTTATGCAGAACAGGAGAGAGTTTTTGAAAATTTCAGCAGCAGGATCAGTTGGCGCATTGTTGTTTGGTACCGCTGGCTGTGGTTCGGGTGCTGCACCTGACAGGAAAAGCTTTGGTGTTGGTTTACAGCTTTATAGTATTCGTGATGCGATGACTGCCGATCTTCCCGGGACATTGAAAAAAGTTGCGGATATGGGTTATACCAACCTTGAGGCCGCCTCTTATGCGGATGGAAAATTCTATGGTCTGAAACCTTCAGAATTTAAGAAGATGGTTGAAGGTTTAGGTATGGTCGTATTAAGCAGCCATTCGCAGGTCGAATCTGCCAATATTACCCTCGACAAAGCAAAGATCATGGCTGACGCACACGCAGAACTTGGTGTTAAGTATTGCATCAAACCATGGATTGAAGTTGCCGATCGTAATATCGAATCTTACAAAAAGACCATTGCAGACTGTAACGAAGTTGCCAAAATTACAAAGGCTGTTGGCATTCAGTTCGGATATCACAACCACAATTTTGAGTTCCTCAATACCAATGGCGTGGTACCTTATTATGACATTTTCTTAAAAGAAATGGATGCCGACCTGATTACCATGGAATTGGATCTTTTCTGGGCAACCAAGGCAGGACAGGATCCGATTGAAATGTTCAACAAATATCCGGGCAGGTTCCAATTGCTCCATTTCAAAGATTCGCTCACCAATAAAGGGCCATTCTATGAAGTGATCAAGGACGATATCTGCAGTGTTGGAGCAGGGGTGATCGATTTCAAGAAAATCTGGGCGGCCAAAGAGAAGGCAGGAGCCAAATTCTATATTGTTGAAGACGACAATCAGGGCAACGGTAAACCTTTCGAAGGGATCGAAACAAGTATCAATAACATCACAACTAAAATCCTGAAAGCTTGATAATACGCTGATTATTAGGCATATATCTGTATTTCAATGTATTTCCAGATATTTCAATGTATTTCTAAATATTTCGATCTATTTCAATGTATTTCTAAATATTTCCACGTATTTCTAAGACTAAAGGGTTCATTCCATCCGGTTTGAACCCTTCTTTTTAAAACCTGTACTGTATCCTGAAAGTCATCACATCGTCTTTTACATCAGAGGTATATCCTTTCAAAAGTGTGGATTCATTCATCACCTTCGCATAATAGAAAACAAGTTTGATGTTTTCGGTAAGATAATTAATATATCCAAAACCCAAAGTATTGTACTGAATATCGGCATCTGTCAATTTTGAACCGGTAACACCAATATCGCTTCCCTTAACTTCGCTATTTGGATCGTACCAGTCATATTTGACAACCAATTGATGCTTCGCCGAAAATAGACTCTGAACATAATACAAATAGCCACCCCTGAAATTCCTGACATTGTACCCATCTTTTCCGGTCATTAAAGCGATTGGGGATTCACTGCTTGAATTGGTGGCAGTCTGCTTACCTGTAATGTATTCTGCCCTGAATTCTGAAAATCCTATCCTGTTCCTGATTTTCAATTGTGCATCTGCCCCATAGTATTTCCGTGGTGATTTGCTGTATAAATTTGTGGCACTTGAATCTACAAGTGTTGTATTAATTCCATTGGCTAAACCTGTATAATATTCATATTTAGTACCTTGCAATAATCCGCCTTGCAATGTAGAGGCTCCTAAAGTGAAGGAGACATTTTTAGAAAGCGCTATGGGTTTTAATGATACCCTAGCAATCAGATCTTTGTAATTGTCAAAGTCCCTGGTTGTATTGATCCCCTGACCATTGAAAAGTCCAACATCAATCTTAAATTTATTCAAAACCGGGATATTCCTTCGTGGGTCAAAGCTGACCATAGCACCCATATCCCGCTCGCCCTTCATCAAAATCTGCGACATCCTTCCTCTTTCTGGCGATTCCCTGTCACTGCTGCTGTAGTTTATTTCGTACCCAAAAGGACGGGCAAACATGCCTATCGTAAAGGAGAACAATTTGAATCTGTTTTCAAAAATACGCCCCCAAACATCGCGGACGGTAAATCCCCGCTCGTTGGCATCGAATTGGAAAACGATCTGAAGGCCAGGGTCTTTATTCTCTCCACGTGATACATAGTCAATGCGGATCCTGCTGCGCCTCAACATGAACCGGTTGTTGATCTCCGGACCAAAATCACCACCCTCGTAGCTTTTGGCACTTGTACCCGTGGCAATTTGGAACTGTGGTTGAATATATCCACCTATTTTAAGTCGATCAAACTTTTTATAGACCCCTAAAATACCCCTCCCTTCACTTTTTGTTGTATCCACCATGTCCATCAGGAACTGGGAATAGGCCTTCCCTGACAATAAGATAAAAACTGCACTGAAGGCCAAAATCAATTTTATTTTTCTCATTCACCCTTTTTTTACAAATGCCAAAAATAATCAGATCAACTGAATGTTTCACAACAAGTTGTTTACAATTGGAAATTTGGCATGGAAAAATATGATGCGTTCCGCAGCATAATTAGGTTTTTAGATAACTATCCGATACATTTGCATTGATGTGGACAATATCTGAGAATTAAAAAAATGTTGCGATCCCGTTCCAAAGATCCAATTTTTGATAAAGGGAATCCTCAATTTTTTGAGGGTCTTTTCCGTCAATATTCGAAACCTTTGTTCTACTATGCCACTAAATTTGTTGACAGCGAGACCGCAAGGGACATTGTACAGGATGTATTCGTAAAACTCTGGTCCGATCACTCCATCTCGATCAACCAGTCGCTGAATGCCCTGTTGTTTACGATGATCCGGAACACCTGCCTGCAACACCTTGAAAAACAGAAAGTCAGAAATAAATACTCCGAATCGGCAGGGTTGTTGCTTCGTGAGGATGAACTCCGTTATTATACGGAAGAAAGAACAAGTTTAATCGAACAGGAACTGGAAGACAAGCTAAATGAAGTGTTGAATAATCTGCCGGAACGGTGTAGCGAGATTTTCAAAATGAGCCGATTCGAAAACAAAAAAAACAGGGAGATTGCTGAAGAACTCGATATTTCGGTAAAAGCAGTCGAGAAACAGATTACAAAAGCACTGGCCACCATTCGCATCGAAATGAAAGATTATTTACCCCTACTTATATTCGTGACATCCAGCTTGTTCAAAAAATAATCCAAAGAATATTTTAAAAAATTTCCAAACCAGGGTAGGGTTTCTTCCTTCTTTCCGATCATAGGGCTATAAAACGAAAAAACAATGCCCGAAATCGAAAGCATCATCCAAAAATACCTTCAGGGTCAAACTTCGGAAGAAGAGAACCAACAACTGCATATTTGGTCCAAACAATCACCCGAAAACAAAAAACGGTTGTTTGCCGAGAAGGACGTCTGGGACAGTTATGGCCTTCATTCCAACCAAAAAGGTTATGAAATCGAACCGGAATTGGAACTGTTGAGAAACCGGATTGAAATCGGGAAACCTCAACACTCCTTCATGGTCGGGAAAATCCTTCAAATGGCTGCGATGTTACTGATAACCTTCGGATTGGGATGGGCCAGTCAATTTATAGCCTTTAGCGGTAAACAACATAGCGGACCTGTTGCCATGCAGGAGATATTTGTCCCCAAAGGTCAGGTCAACCAGGTATTTCTGGCCGATGGAACCCGCATCTGGATCAATTCTGAAACCAGGTTGATTGCCCCTTCAATTTTCCCATCAAATGAACGTGTTGTAAAATTGAGTGGAGAGGCCTATTTTGAAGTATCCAAAGATAATAAACGTCCTTTCCGTGTTGAGGTAAACGGTGAACTGATTGAAGTATTGGGAACTTCGTTCAATGTCAGGGCTTATCCCAATTCAAACGAAATAGAGACAACACTCGAAAGCGGAGAGATACGACTTCTAACAGGAAATCAGACTTCCATTCTCAAACCAAGAGAGCAAAGCATTTATAAAAGGAATAATAACCAACTGACTATCGGGATTGTCGATCCAATCAATTTCAGTTCATGGAAAGATGGTCGGTATTCGTTTGATAATAAGGATCTTTTGGAGGTCTTTAAGATTGTCGAGCGGTGGTATGATGTTGAGATCACAGCCGATGATGCCAGGTTTAAAGGGATGCACTTTTCGGGGGTAATCAAACGGAACAAAGATGCCAGGCACTTCCTTGAGATGCTAAATATTTCTATTCCAATTAAATATGAAATAAAATCGGATAAAATTGTGATTACACATCAATAGGATTGATTAAAACTAATTCAAACTAAAAGAAGGAGGTGATTCAGCAGCAAAGATTAAAAAAATAAAAAACAGGGAATGTACCACCACTCCCTGTTCGGTTCAAGTCTTAAATAAATAAAACTTTTTTAAAGCAAAACAAAGGTATGAAAAAAAAATTAATTCATGGCATTTCCCATGACAGGGAGATCGTGCACAAAATCTGGCTAACTATGCGAATTATCGTATTTCTGTTTTTCGTCTCGCTCCTGCATGTTTCAGCATCGGTTTATTCACAGAAGACAAAGCTGAACCTTAAGGTTGACAACGCCACCTTGCAGCAGGTTTTTAAAGCAATCCAGGACCAATCGGAGTTTGATTTCTTTTACAAAAACGAGCAGATCCCATCCGATACAAGGGTTTCGATCGAATTTAAAAACGAAGCAGTCGAAGTAATCCTGAACAATGTCCTGCAAGGAACCGGTCTCGGTTACCATGTTCTCGACAAAGACATTGTCATCAGCACAAACGTAAATTCAAAAAATGAAACCAGCCAGCAGCAGAAATCTGTTTCAGGTAAAGTTTCCGATTCGTCAGGAGGTGCACTCCCTGGTGTATCGGTTGTGATAAAAGGGACGACCAAAGGTGTAATCACAGATATCAACGGCAATTATTCACTTGGAAATATTCCTGAAAAAGCAACCCTTCAATTTTCGTTTGTGGGGATGAGAACTCAGGAAGTAACAGTGGGTACCAATACCAACATCAATGTTGTTTTGGAGGAAGAAACCATAGGCCTGGAGGAAGTTGTGGCTGTAGGATATGGCGTCAGGAAGAAAACCAATTTAACCGGTTCAAACTCATTTGTTTCTTCAACACAGTTAATCACACGCACGACTCCAAATGTTCAGAATCTTCTCCAGGGTAAAGTGAGCGGATTACAGATTACCCAAAGTGGCGGTCAACCTGGTAGCGACAACGCACAGATTCGCATCAGGGGAATGGGTACTTTCAGTAGTGCGGGATCCGATCCGATGGTATTGGTCGACGGTGTTCAGGGTAGTTTAAGCAATTTGAATAGTGAAGATATAGAGTCTATTTCAGTTCTGAAAGATGCCGCATCAGCGGCTATCTACGGATCAAGAGCTGCCAACGGGGTAATCCTGGTTACAACCAAACAAGGAAAGACCGGTTTGAATATCGAATATCAGGGAAATTATCAGATCCAGCAAGCCACAAATACAAGAGATTTGGTCACAAACTCTGCCGATTATATGCAGGCATTTAATATCGCCCGCACACGAAGCGGACAATCACTGCCCTTTACACAGGCCGAAATAGATGCGTTCAGAACAGGAACTGATCCGATCAAATATCCCAACTTTGATTGGGTCGATTATATGATCAATCAGGGTGCAATGCAAACCCATCATATCTCAGTTAACGGTGGAAACGAGAAAACAAAATTCAATTGCTCTTTGGGATTGCTTGATCAGACAGGGATAACAAAAGGATTTGATTATCAAAGAGGTAATGCATTGTTGAACCTTACGTCCAAACTAAGTGATGTATTTACTTTTGGGGCAAACATCAATATGAAATACCAGGACAGAGATCAGCCCGTTGCCGGGAATGGCAACGCAGGTGAAATGTTCTTCCTCATTTATGCAGCAGCACCTAACTTCCTGCCCAAACTATCTGATGGATCGGACCGGTGGGCCCGTACCTATAAACAAACGTCAGTCGCAAACAGAAACCCGGAGGCTGTTTTGGATTACGGAAATAGAAATACAAAGACTTATTCCATTTCCACTCAGGCATATGTCGATGTAAATTTTTCAAAAGACTTAGTCTGGACAACAAAGGCCGCTGTCAGTTATGACGACAATTACTTTAAACAAGCTGAGAAAGTAGTTTCACAGTACAACTACAACGACAATTCGATGAATCTTGCCAGTTCCCCTTATATTTTAGGGGTAACGAACCAGATGAATAAAAATATCCTGACAACAGTCTATTCTACCCTTTCCTATAATAAAACATTTGCTAAAGTGCATAATATTAGTGCAATGGGTGGTTACAGCAAGGAACAGAATACCTATCGTTACATGAATGGATACAGACCCAATATGCCATTTGATCAATTGACTGAAATCAATTCAGGTTCTGCGGAAGGCCAAACACTTAGTGCAAATATGGAACAGTGGGCTATTGAATCCTATTTTGGTCGTCTCAACTATGATTTCAGTGGAAAATATCTCTTTGAAGCGAACATGCGATATGACGGTTCTTCAAGAATTTCAAAAGCTAACCGTTGGGGTATATTTCCTTCATTCTCTGCAGGATGGCGTATCTCGAAGGAGAATTTTATGAAACAATACACCTGGCTGGACAATTTGAAGTTGCGTGGTTCATGGGGACAACTGGGAAACCAGAATATCGGTCTTTACCCGTATCAGGATTTATACTCAACCGGATTGTCTTATCCCTATGGTACTGTTGCTGAATCAGGAGTTGCTATTACCAGATTAACAGACAAAGATTTACGCTGGGAAAAAACAACGGTTCTCGATTTTGGAACAGACTTTAGCATTAAGAATGGCCTGTTTAGCATGACATTTGACTGGTTCAAGAAAAAGACTGATGGTATTCTTGCCGCGATTGACATTCCTGCCAGTATTGGCCTTTCTGCACCCACGACCAACTTTGCAAGTATGCAGAATATAGGTTTTGAAATCGAGGTAGGTCACAGGCATAAAATTGGGGAAGTCTCTTATTCGGTATCAGCCAATCTTTCCCATTTCAAAAATGAAGTGTTAAAAGTAACTGCACCTTCTTACGGAAATGTTACTGTTCAGCAAGGTTATCCTTACGGGTCTTTTTACCTTACCGAATGGACGGGTATCTTTCAGTCGCAGGATGAGATTAACAACTCGCCGGTACATCGCAACAATCCGAAACCTGGAGATCTGAAGTTTAAGGATCAGTTGACTGTCGATACAAATGGTGATGGTATTCCTGATGCAGGTGATAATAAAATTGACGGAAATGACCGTGTTGTGGTGGATGGAGCGTTCCCAAATTTCTACTATGGCGGAAATGTAGATCTGATATGGCGAAATTTCGACCTGAACCTTTTCTTCCAGGGGGTGAAAGGCCAGAAGCACTATATCTCAGGTGGTGGTATCGAACCATTTAATCAGGGAGGTGCTCCTACAAAAGAGTTTTTCAACAATTCATGGACACCTGAAAATAAGTCAAATACATTGCCAGCAATGTACGTCTCTGGCTATGGCGCAATTTCCGGAACACCATCTACTTATTTTCTGGCAGATGCTTCCTACTTACGATTGAAGAGTCTTATGCTGGGTTATAATCTGCAACCCAATGTTTGTAAAAAAGTAGGATTGAAAAACATCCGTATCTATTTATCAGCAGATAACGTATTTACGATTACAAAATATCCTTATCCTGATCCTGACCGTCTTTTGAATGGCAATAATGCAGGTGATATATTTGTCTATCCGCAAATTCGCTCGTTCTCGTTAGGTATAAATATTAAATACTAACATTCTAATTGATTGATGATTATGAAAACAATAAGATATATATTACTGATAATAGTTTTGTCGTCAGGGTTTCTTTCCTGCAAGGATATTCTTGAATTGAATCCAAACGACAGCCTTTCCAGTGAAACATTCTGGAAGACTGATAAGGATGTTAAACTTGCGCTGGCAGGAGTTTATGCTTACATGGTGAACAGCACCACCTTCAGTCATGGCAGAAAACTTTGGGACGGACTTTCCGATGTAGCTTACACAGGAGGTTTTGGTAGCATTACCCTTGGAAACCTGGATGCGAATACTGGTAGTGTTGCCAGCAGTGTTTATAGCCAGTGTTATGCAATGATTTCGCGTTGCAACATCTTTCTGGCCAACGTTGACGATGTTGTAATGGATGAAAAACTGAAAGCCCAATACAAAGGGGAAGTCCAATTTTTAAGGGCAATGAGCTACTTCACTTTGACCGAATTTTATGGAGGAGTCCCAGTCTATAAAACTCCCCCGACAATTGAAGAGTCGAAAATAGCACAGTCCTCAAAAGCTGATGTAGTGACCATGATTCTCTCCGATTTGGATGCAGCGATTGCCACCCTTCCTGATGACGTGTACAGTGGACATGCAGTAAAAGGTTCTGCCCTGGCATTGAAAGCCCAGGTGTTGATGCACAACCAAAAGTGGAGTGAAGCTGCCACTACAGCCAAAATTGTGATGACTTCAGGGAAATTCAGCATCTACAAAGGTGGTTATCAAAATCTTTTTATCAAACCGGGACAAAACAATAATCCGGAGATCCTATTTTCGGTCAGATACCTCAAACCAAACAATATCTGTCCCCAAACGACTGATGGCAATCCAGACTTAATGAGTGCATGGGATCTGTCTGTTACCCCTTTGCGCTATTTTGTGGATGCATTCCAATGTAAAGATGGAAAGCCAATTAACGAGTCTCCACTCTATAGCTCATCAGATATTTTTAAAGACAGGGATCCACGTTTGGTTTTGATGGCGGTAACCAAAAACCACAAATTCGCGGATGGAACTGTTTGCGATATCTCAGGCCGCTTGCAGGGTGGCACCGGGTTTTATTCGGATAAATATGTCGATTGGAACAATTATGGATCAGCATGGTCATGGGCCGTAAGAAGCGATCAGGACTTTGTTTTGCTTAGATATGCTCAGGTTTTGCTGATGTATGCTGAATGTACCAATGAGGCTACCGGCCCCGATCAGAGTGTTTACGATGCGGTGAATGCGGTTAGAACACGTCCGGGGGTTGACATGCCGGTTCTTCAGACTGGTTTATCACAGGCTCAAATGAGACAGCGTATCAGGGATGAACGGCTGTATGAACTTAGCTTTGAAGGTCTGAGATACTGGGACTTATTGCGTTGGAAAACTGCGGAGACGGTTATTCCTGCACTCACGAATCCAGGAAACTATCCACGAAAGTTCAATCCGGCCAAGAATTACCTGTTCCCATTCCCTCAATCGGAATTGGACAGAAATAATAAACTAAAACAGAACCCTAATTATTAATCATATCACTAAATAATATTTGAATTGAGAGTTATCCTATATGGAATATTTCCGTAGGATAACTCTCTGTATTTCTCCTATTTACATTTTGAGTATCCCTTCTTTTATCTTAAATGAAAAGCCTTGACTTTTTTTGATTTATTTTGTGTGTGTTTATCTGTCTTGCTGTGATATTCATTACGAAATTAAAATTATAAATAAAATGAACAAACAACTAATCTGCATTCTCATCATTTCAGTTTTCGTTTCGTTCTGCAATGTTATCCAGGCTCAGGATGAGATTGCAGCCGACCTGAAAGCGGCCAATAATTTTGATACAACAGGCTTTAAATTTCAAATTGAAGAAGGGCTGTTTAAGCCAAATATCCAATCGTTTGAAAGTAATTACCATTGTCCCGAGTGGTTCCGCGATGCCAAGTTCGGGATATACATGCACTGGGGTCTCACTACTGTTGCCGGGGCAGACGGCCATTACGCCCGTTATATGTACACCCAGCAAGAGCCAGAGGCTGCTAAGATAGATCGGGAAACCAAACGCAGGGCCATGTCGGGTTACAAGCCTGGCAAAGAGTCTGTTTATCAATATCATGTCAAGAAATTTGGTCACCCTTCCAAGTTCGGGTACAAGGATTTAATTCCCTTGTGGAAAGCCGATAAATTCGATGCCATGGCCCTGGCAGCATTCTTCAAAGAG
Source organism: Mariniphaga sp. (assembly GCA_037128295.1). Taxonomy (GTDB): domain Bacteria; phylum Bacteroidota; class Bacteroidia; order Bacteroidales; family Prolixibacteraceae; genus JAAFHB01. Next base: position 9,701 of record JBAXWR010000126.1, on the reverse strand, counting down.
TGTGGCGCAAAATACATTGGTGTTATGGCTGTTCATCACGATAATTTCGACCTTTACAATTCAACCTACCAGCCTTGGAATTCTGTTCGCATGGGGCCAAAAAAGGATATCGTAGGCGAATGGAAAAAAGCTTGTACTGCCCAAAATCTTCGCTTTGCCATTACCTCGCATTTATCTAACGGAAATCATGAACACCTTTTTTATCAGGGAATATCCGATTCAACAGGTCCTTTGGCAGGTGTACCCTATGATGTGATGGATCCGAAAAATGAAGGACTTTATGGAAAACGCACCCCCGATAGGTTAAAACGCCTGAATCCGGAGTTTGCACAAAGTTGGTATCTACGCACCAAGGAACTGATAGATAAGTATAACCCTGATTTGCTTTATCTCGATGGGGGTTTGCCAAATGGCGAATACGGATTGAATCTGGCGGCGCACTTTTACAACCACAACATTAAAACTAAAGGGAAGCTGGATGGCGTTTTTACCATTAAGAACACTAAATCTCCTGGGTTTATTCTCGATGTTGAGGCCAACGGCATAGGTAAGCTGCTTAAAGAACCCTGGCAGGTCGATAATTCAATTAATCCCGGATGGTTTCATCTGGAAAATATAGATGCTTCGGAAATACCTAAAACAAGCGGCACCGACGATGGGGGCATGTCTAAAGCCACCACCACGATTAACGGAGCCGACCTTGTTCGTCTCACCGGAGGTCAGGTTATCGACAACTTTGTGGACATCGTGAGCAAAAATGGTAATATGATGCTCAACGTGGGACTAAGAGCCGATGGAAGCTTGCCCGAAACCTATCGTCACGAGCTTACCATAATTGGTAATTGGCTTAAAATAAACGGAGAGGCAATATTTAGTACCCGCCCCTTTACTGTTTTTGGCGAAGGTCCTTTTGAACTGCCCAAAAAAGGTGGCTTCAACGACAACGAATTTAAGTTCACGGCAAAGGATATCCGGTTTACCCAGTCGAAAAACGGAAAAACGCTTTTCATTATCCTGCTCGATTGGCCAGGTAATAGCGCAAAGGTGACTGTAAAATTGTTGAATAATAATGTATTGGCATCGATTAAATCATTATCAATGCTTGCCACAGGCGAAAAACTGAAATGGAGTCAGGATGCCGAAGGGCTTCATGTTAACATGCCCGAAAAACCTGTTGGCGACTTTGCCTATGTTTTAAAAGTAGATGCTGCAAAGTAATATTTGTCTATAGTTGGAAGCAATCCCCGACAGGATTGGAATTATCGCTTTCATCCGAATCCTGGCAGGCAAATAATATCATTGGGTTCAAAATCCAGTTACTTTAATTTCAGAGTAAACACGAATCAGTAATGTATCATGAAGAAGTTTTTGTTCACTTTTAGTGTTTTAACAATCCATTTGGCTTTGTTTGCAGTGGATAAGGGAGAAAAAGTTTTGGAACAACCACCAATGCCACCGGGTGTTTTAAAGGTAGCTTATCCCTATAGCAATCCATTAAGAGATGCCCTTCGACCGGTCCCTGAAACAGCCATTTTTAAAATGGATGGATTTTACCTCTGGGATCCTTCTGTGATTTTAGTTGGAGATACCTATCATTTGTTCTGCTCAAGATGGCCAAAAGATACCGAAATGAAGGGGTGGATGAAAAGTCATGTGATCCGCGCGACTTCAAAATCTTTGTTTGGACCATACCAATTTCAGGAAGTTGTTTTGGATCCGGCCAAACATCCCTGGGCTACACAAGCCATTCATAACCCTAAAATAACCCAAGCGGGCAACAAATACCTGATTTACCATTTGGGGATTCCCCAGTGGAAAACAGGTTTTGCATTTGCCGATTCCATCCAGGGTCCGTGGACCCCGGTTCCAAACCCGGTCATTAGCACCAACAATCCGGCATTGCTGATCCGGCCCGATGGAAGCGCTTATGCTGTTGGTAAGTTCAAGCCGAAAATAACCCGCGATGGCAAATGGGATGCAAATATGCAGGCTTTTGGAGCTGAAAACTTCAATGGTCCTTACATATTGATCAAGGATACGTTGAACCGACTGCCAGGCAATTTTGAAATGGAAGATCCTACCATCTGGTGGGCCAACAATCAGTACAATGTTGTTTGTACCGACTGGGAAGCCAAAGTAACCGGGGTTCAAAAATCGGTGGTTTATTATACTTCGAAAGATGGAGTCAATTACGAGCTCTATTCGCTGATACCGGTATGGTCACAAACCGATCCCGTTCCAATGCAGAACGGAAAAATGCTGAAGGTTAAAGGAATTGAACGTCCGCAGGTATTTACCAACAAGAAGGGCGCTGTTGTTGCTTTACTGGCATCAATTTATCCCGACGAAGGTGGTCCTACTTATATTATTATCAGACCGGTAAAGAATTTCAAACCAAAGAACTAACATCAATTATGAATAACCATATATCAAATCATATCACTATGAATCGATTCAATTTGCTTTTTTTAATGCTGATTTCCTTAAGTTCCATGGCGCAAACTGTACTTCCTACGGGTTTTCCGGATCGCTCGCCAAAACTTGATGTTCTACCTGGATTTAAAGTACCACCTGCGGGATATGGTGATGTTGCTTTCTATTGGTGGGTTGGGGATACACTGACCAGGGAACGGTTGCTTTGGCAATTGGATGAATTGAAAAACAAGAAAATCACCGGCTTACAAATCAATTATTGCCACACCGATGCAGGTGGAGCCACCTATGGTCTTACCTTCCCAAGTCAGCCGGCTTTGTTCAGCAAACAATGGTGGGAGTTGTTCAATTGGTTTGTTAAAGAAGGAAAAAAGAGAGGAATGTCTGTTAGCCTCAGCGATTATACTTTGGGTGCTGCTGGACAAGGTTGGTATGTCGATGAAATGCTGAAAGAAAATCCTCAAATGAACGGTTCAAAACTTGAGTCGAAACAATGGTCGGTTGCCGGTGGAAAAGAACTTAAAACAACCATTTCCGGCAATTTGATTTCACTTACAGCCTTTCCGGAGGTAAATGGGAAACTAATTGATTCAAAGAAGGTTGAGTTAAAATCAGCTATCAGTAATTCTGAACTTTCCTGGACAGCCCCATCCGGCGATTGGAAAGTGATCGCCATAACCCAAAATACGATCAAAACATCTTTCGATCCGATGAACCCGTTAAGTGGCACAAAAACGATCGAGAAATTCTACCAACGATTTGAAGACCAAAACCCCGGAGAGGCAGGTAAAGGATTGAACTTTTTCTTTTCGGATGAGCTTCAGTTCGGAATTCGTGGATTTTTGTGGAACGATCAATTCTCATCAGAATTTAAAAAACGCAAAGGATACGACATCCTTCCTGAATTGCCCAATTTATTTGCCGATTTTGGTCTAAAGTCTTACAAAATCAGGCTCGATTACAACGATGTGATGGTGGGCCTTTCAGAAGAAAGTTTCTTTAAACCGTTGTATGACTGGCACACTAGTCGGGGAATGTTGTATGGATGTGACCATGGGGGACGTGGTCGTGACCTGACGGAGTTTGGTGACTATTTCCGGACTCAGCGGTGGATGTCGGGTCCAGGGTCTGACCAGCCAAATCTTAAAAAAGATGTGATCAAGGCCAAAGTTGCCTCATCTATTGCACACATGTACAATCGTCCTCGCGTGTGGCTCGAAGGCTTTTACGGAAGTGGATGGGGAACTTCTTCGGCTGATGTAACCGATGCCATTTTTGCCAACTTTAACCTCGGCTATAACCTCCTATCATTGCATGGGTTGTATTATACAACCAAAGGTGGATGGTGGGAATGGGCCCCGCCATGCAATCACTTCCACATGCCCTACTGGAAACAAATTGATCCACTGATGGATTGTGTGGAGCGGCTTTCGTATCTGATGTCCCAAGGCTATCATCGCTGTGACGTTGCCATTATGTATCCCACTGAACCTGTGGTTGCTGATCTGGAAGGAAAGAAATCTGTTGATATCGCCTTCAATGCCGGCACAGAACTTTACAGTAAGGGAATTGACTTCGATTACATTGATTATGAATCATTGGCAAGAGCCGAAGAAAAAAATGGGGAACTTCTCATTTCAGGAGAAAAATTCAAGGTTTTAATTATTCCATCGATGAAAGTGTTGCGCCATACTTCACTTCAGAAAATAGAAAAGTTTAAAAACGGTGGTGGAATTGTGGTAAATATTGGTGAACAACCAGTTGCAACCGAATTGAGCGGAGTTAAGGATGCGGAAGTATCAAAGCTAATTTCTGATACATATGCAAGTGCCTCAAATTTAATTCAATGCAAAGATGTAAAGGAATTAGTTGCTTCAATTGCAGGAAAATACACACCTGGGTTCAAGATAATTTCCGAAACCACTTCCCAACCTTATGTGATGCACCGTATTGTTGGCAATCGCGATATTTATGCATTGTACAATTTACCGGCAGGAACCAAATGTTTCTTCAAATCCAAAGGAAATGTTGAATTGTGGAATCCATGGACAACTGAGATTTCATCGCTTACAAAACTTGCAACTCCAACCAAAGATGGGACAGAGCTTATTTTGCCGCTTTCTGAAAAGGAAATGCAAATCATTGTTTTCACCAACGGCAACTCCTCTGCGAAAGACTTTGTCGGATCTAAGGTTTTGAGGACCATATCGGTAGAAGGGGATTGGGAGTTTGAAATAAAACCCTCGCTCGACAATCAGTGGGGCGACTTTCAATTACCGGCCTCAAAGGAGATGTTGGGTGCACAGGTTCGCCAATTATACTATTCAGATAATAAGGACTATACGGGCTCAAAAATTAAATTCGATGAATCCTGGAAAAAACAAACCTGTGCCTATGGAAAACAGTTTCTGAAGCTTGGGGCTCTTCCTGTTTTACCTACAGAACAGGAAATCTCAAAAATGATTTCTAAAAAAGAGGGAGACAACGTTAAAATTGAAAACAAGGATTACATGTGGACCGCTAATGGCTTTTCCTGGCAACATGGCGTGGAAGGCGATTATGGCCATCAAGGATATCATGGATTGAAAGGTCAGATGTATGATAATTTCATCCGTTTGGGAAAACTTGAAGAATACAAACATTCGCTGCGAAGGGCTCCTGAGTCGGCTGGCAACTTTTATGTTCTTTCCACTTCAGTCATTGCTCCAACTGATGGAACATTCGACATCTTAACCGGCGATACTAAACCTCATATGTTCTTCATCAATGGTACAAAAACCGATGTAAATAGCACTTCGGTAATGCTAAAGAAAGGCACTAACACTGTATTACTGGTTTACGGTAAAGCTTGCGAAACCTATCTGGTTTTCCGTAAGACGAATACTCCCCGCCTTTCAAAGCAACCGGTTTCGATGTGCTGGTATCAGGATAATGGAGTTTTACCTTTTGATACTGAAGGTTCTAAGACATCTTCAGGATTATTTGCATTTGAATCGGCTCCGGGATTGCAATCGTTCTCTTTTTCTGCTTACGGAAATGTTCAGGTCTGGGCCGATGGTGTTGGCCAAAAGCCAATTGCAGGAAAAAAACAGGCAGATGGGCTGACAGCCTATAAAGTTAATCTGTCAAATTCCCAAAAGCCATCGTCTCAGATTGTTCTGAAAGTTGATTTCCAACCCGGGTATCGTGGCATGGCTGCTATTCCAGAATACATCAGGCAAACCTGTGGCACGGGGACAATCGCATTGGGCGACTGGTCCGAAGTTGACGGCTTGAAAGCCTACTCAGGCGGTGCTCGTTACCGGAAAACCCTTTCAATTTCTGCGGATGATTTAAAGAGTCGGTTGCAGATAGATTTGGGAGATCTTGTTTCTTCTGCTGAGTTGTTTGTCAATGGGAAAAGCGCAGGTATCCGCTTGTCGCCACCGTGGAAATTTGATATTACATCCTTTGCCAAATCAGGAGATAATAAAATTGAGGTAATGATTTACAATACTTTAGCTAATAATTACACCACAATTCCAACAAGATACAGAGGTTCAATAAAATCAGGGTTGATAGGGCCGGTCAGTCTGAAAGTTCTGGACTTGAAATGAATCCATTTTAAAAAATATGAAAATTATGAGCTCAAAATTTGGCTGCAATAAGTTTGTGAAGTTAATAAGATTGGCCATCTGTTTTTTAGCATTCGGGGGTTTCAATACCCTCTTTGGCCAGGAGAATGCTAAATACGACAAACTGTTTGTTTGGATCACCCCTGAAAACCCATGGCAAAAGACTCCGGAAATCACCATTTCGGAGCGGGATGTTACAACCCGATTAAAAAAAGGACATCCCCGGCTTTTTATGACCGATTCCCTGATCGCCAAAGTCAGGGAACATTCAAAAACGGATGAACTTCTTGCCCGTTACATCAGGGAGGTGATAGATCAGGCCAATGCTTCGATCAATGCTGGAGAGCCACGGAACGACCGTGAGTTGATGAAACGAATATTTGATTGGGGCTTTGCTTACCGATGGTCGGGCGATATTAAATACCTGGAACCGGCTAAAAATAGTTTGTTGAAACTTAGCGGGCGCAACGAGTGGGATTGGTTTCATTTTCTTGGTGCCGGCGAAGCTTCCGCCGTTGCAGGGATTGGGTACGATATTTTCTACAATGGATTGGATGAGCAAAGCAGAAAGCAGATTGTTCACGGGATGATCAAAAATGGACTAAACCCGGGGGTTGCTGCATACAGCGGTGTACCCTTCGGCTGGTTTAAAGATGTACACCACAACTGGAATCAGGTGTGCAATTCAGGTCTTGTCATTGCTGCTTTAGCGATTGCAGAAGAGGGAGATGATAATTTATGGTTCGCCAAATATATAATTCCCAGGGCTGTACAATCGTTGGCCTTGGCCATGAATGAATACGCACCTGACGGATCTTATCCTGAAGGTCCCGGGTATTGGGGTTTTGGGACTTCTTACGCTATTCTCGGGTTGGAAGCGCTGAGAAATTCTCTGGGAACCGACTTTGGTCTCTCTAAATTTAAAGGCTTCGACCAGACATTTTATTATCAGTGGTATGTTACGGGTACCAGTGGAAACATCATGAGTTTTGCCGATGCAAGCCCTAACAGCAAAAGAACGCCAAACGGATTAATGCTTTGGATGGCCAAGCAATTTGGCGATCAAATTCTTGCAAACAATGAACATGACCTGCTAAAAGCTTCAGGCAAAAAAGCCGGGATTTACGATGTCATGTTCTATGTTCCACCTACGAAGGATTCCGATTCAGCTTTGCCGCTTGACCGGTATTTCAGGGGTCCGGTAGAAGTTGTTGCCATGCGCACAAGCTGGACAGATCAAAACGGACTATTTTTGGGATTGAAGGCAGGATATAGCCAGGCCAACCATGGACATCTGGATTTGGGAAATTTTGAAATGGATGCGTTGGGTGAACGTTGGTTTTATGATTTAGGAGGGGATGATTATTACCTGCCTGAGTATTTCAACATGAACGCCACACGTTGGAATTATTACCGCACCGGCTCGAAAAGTCACAATGTGCCCTTGATAGACAAAGCAAATCAGTATTGTTTTGCGACCTCGAAGTTTATAAAAACAGATCTGAATAAAGAAAAATCAACTGCAACGGTCGATCTGACTGAAGCTTACAAGGGATTAGTTGCACTTGCCAACAGATCAGTTACGATGGATAAAAAAGCAGGGACAATACTGATAGATGATCTTTTTGATTTGACCGCTGGACATACCCTAACATGGGGTGCCACAACGGATGCGAAAATTACATTAAAAGGGAATTCTGCCATTCTGGAACAAAACGGGAAGACATTGTCGGCAAAGATAATCTATCCATCCAAAGCTCAATTCTATTCCGAATCGGCAGAACAACTTCCTCCGGAAAAAAAGAATGAAAAGGTGAACAGGCTGATGGTCGATCTGAAAGGACAAAAGGGGGAGAATAGAATTACTATAATACTAAAGCCACTTGGCAAAAATTGATGCGATCAGGAAAATGAATATTTAAAAAATAGAAAAGGGGTTAGAACAAAGGATTGAACATGGTAAGGACCAGAAAAAAATCTGGCCGAAAAATCAAGGAAGATTCTTCGTATATTTGTGAAAATTTCATTGATCAATGGGAAGATATTTCAACATAGCAGGTCCTTGCTTTGAAGATGACCATTATATGGTTGATGTCATTCAACGCAACAAGGAAATTTTCAGTTTGATCGGACAAAAACAGTACTTCGTGATCCATGCTGCACGTCAAACCGGAAAAACTACTACAATTCAGCATTTTGTAAATTTCCTGAATGTTCAGAAGCAATATTACGCCCTGTATTGTTCGCTCGAATCGGTCCAGACTTTTGGCGAACCGGGAAAGGGGATTTTTGAAATATTCAACAATCTGAAATTTGCAATTGCATTTTCTGATTTGCCGCATAAAGAAAAATTTGGAAAAGACCTGAACCTAGATGAAACGACGGTCCTCATTAAAAGCGCATTGGTTAGCTATTGCAAATTACTCGACAAACCACTGGTCATTTTTATCGATGAGATTGATTGCCTGCAAAACGATACCTTGATCACATTCTTGCGACAGATCAGGGATGGTTTCATCACCCGCAACCAAATTCCATTTGTTCACAGTATCGCCCTTGTGGGCATGCGCAACATCAGGGACTACAAATCGAAAATACGCGACAACCAACAAACATTGGGTTCTGCCAGCCCTTTTAATATTATAACCAAAGCATTGACGCTCAAGAATTTCTCATTGGCGGATATCGAAACGCTCTATGCCCAACATACCCAGGCAACCAAACAGGTGTTCGAAAGGGCTGCCATTGATAAAATAGTCGAACAAACCGATGGGCAGCCCTGGTTGGTGAATGCCATAGCCCGTGAAGTTATTGAAGAAATCCTGGACAACGATTGGACCAAATCTGTCACTTCGGAACTGGTCGAACAAGCCATTCAAAACATCATCCTTCGCCGCGATACCCATATAGACAGCCTACTTGATAAATTAAAAGACCCACGTGTTCTACGGATTATCGAACCCATTATCGTGGGCAAATCCAATGTCATCAGCACCTCCAACGATGACACCCAATATTGTTTGGACCTGGGGCTGATCAAAATCCTCAACGGCGAAATCATGCCTGCCAATAAGATTTATAACGAGGTGATCATTCGTACTTTATCAGCCGATACTCAATTTGAACTGATTCAAAAGATAAAACCGGTTTGGGTAGATGGGGAAGGCAAAATTGACATGACCGGATTATTGAAAGGGTTCCAACAATTCTGGCGCGAGAACTCCGACATCTGGGCCGAAAAGTATGAGTACAAAGAAGCAGCCCCGCATTTGATCCTTCAGGCATTCCTGCAAAGGGTCATCAACGGTGGGGGCACCATCTTAAGGGAATACGCATCGGGCAGGGAACGGATGGATCTTTGTGTGGTTTATGAAGGAAACAAATACCCCATCGAATTGAAATTAAAGTACTCAAATTCTGTCATTCAGAAAGGGATCGAGCAGTTGGCAGGCTACATGGATACCATTGGCGAAAATACTGGCTGGTTGGTGATTTTTGACAGGAGCAATACCCACGACTGGGACAAGAAAATATTCTGGCAAACCGAGCATTACGAAGGGAAAACAATCCATGTGGTTGGGGGGTGAAAGTGGAAATTAGAAATTGGAAATTAGAAATTGGAAATTGGAAATTGGAAATTGGAAATTGGAAATT
>JBAXWR010000125.1:0-20650 GCA_037128295.1 Mariniphaga sp. | reverse complement strand
ATGTGTTAAAACGCATACCGGACCACTCAAGTCAGCGGTTAAGCGAACTGCTCCCCAACAACTGGAAACCCATGATTTAATTTTTAGGCACCACCGTTGTAACCCTACCTATATAAAAGCGGCCCCGGATGCAAAATTGCTCCGGGGCCTTAATTTTGCAATCTTGACGTGCATGACCGAAGTATTACAGTATAATTCAGCTACTTCAATTGCTGTTTCTGCATCCTCTATCAATATGTGATTATTGATAGTATTTATGTTATTCTCATCTGCATCATTTTTCAGATAATACTCTAAATCATTTTCAGATTCTTGTTCATTTAATGGTACATACGTTTTAGATGTACAACCAGCAATAAATAAAGCTATTAATAATGAATAAGTTAATAAAAATTTCCGTTTCATTACTTAAAGAGTTGTTTTAGGAAATTAATAAATGAATTTGAATCTGTTGGCTCGTTGGAAGGAAAATTTTCACTTCTTGCATCAATTTTACTACTATGGTAAGCATATAACTGTTATTTGTCAACTTTTTTCTACCCGCATTGTTTGAATATAGCTCAATAAGGATTTTTCAACAAATCATCTAATTCCGGTTTAGTAAGAACACTTTTTCTATTGCAAGTGTCGCAATTATTGCACATTACTTTACCTTGACCCAAAATAAATTCAAAGTCTTTATAGATTCTCTTAAATCTTTTATTTAATCCAAAATCATTTATTTCGATGAACATAGCCTTAAATAACAAAGTATCGCCAAGAAACTCTGAATCAAAACTATGTAATGCATAGTTGGGACATAAGTTTTCCTCTATTGTGTCCCTCAAACTTGCCTCTATTTTTAAGTTTTTATTATAAACTAGAATATGCAAATGAGAGGAAAGAATAACATGATCATTTAATATGCGCAACCCATAGGAGTCATTCATTTTTTGATACTTGTATAATAATGTATCCTCTTGTACTAATTTTTTGCTTAAAAGATCATACTTCGTAACTCCAAAATGAGGTACGTAAATGAAGATCGAATTATTTGTAATATCAACACAAAACACTGGTTGGAGAGCAATTTGTGGTTCAATATTTGGAAATGGAATTCTCATATATTCTTTAACCCCATTATAGTTAACTACAATATTATCACCCATATATCTTAGTAATACGTCCTCTTTAGATTTATTTCTGCTACAGCCCAATAGCCCCAAAAGTATTACGATGTATATAAATATCCTATTCATTCTCAACTTATCCAAAAGATTCCTATTACCGCAAAGTACGCCATCCCGAAATTTCGGGATCGCAAAGATCGAAAAGTTAATTATTTGTATTATAAGCTTTTGCGTTCCTTGCGATTTTATCTTTGCGAACCTTGCCTTAAATATATCAGACTTTTTGGACAACCTCCGATGGTTTGTCGTTTTCAACAATGGCTTGAACAGATCAATTCATTTATTTCATCTGCTCATTCCATCCCGACCGGTCAGGTGGTGCAGGAGCATTTACTTTTTTGACCGGATTATCTTTGAGTTGTTTCAGCAATACTTCAACTGCTTTTTCGATACATGGGTCAATCCCTTTGGCCAATTGCTCCGGACGGTCAACAACTTCAATATCTGGTGAAACGCCCACACCTTCGATGATCCATTGTTCGTTTTCGTCATAAATCCCAAACCGTGGTACAGCAATGTAACCGCCATCAACCAATCCGGCGTTGCCCGACATACCTACCAATCCGCCCCATGTGCGTGTTCCGATCAGTGTTCCCAACCCTTTCTTACGGAAGTAGTACGGGAAAGCGTCACCACCCGATGACGAATAGCCATTCGTTAACATCACCTTAGGCCCATTGTGTGCCACTCCGGGAGTTTTCATGGCCGATAAACCATTGCGCTGCCAGTAACTTAGCGTTTTGCGGTTTAGAAGGTCAGTCATCACATCGGGGATAAAACCACCACCATTGTAACGATCGTCGATAATCAAACCATCCTTTTCGTTGTAAGCATACATCCCCCTGAACAATTCACGGTTACCATCTGCAGAAGTATTTGGTACATAGATATATCCAATTTTACCACCTGAAAGCTTGTCAACCATGGCACGACGCTCGTTGACCCAGTTCAGGTTCAGCAATTCCAACTCACTCCCAATCGGTTTAATTGTATAGGTTTTGGCACCGGTTGCTTCCGGTTTTGAATTGACAAGGATCTCAACTTGTTTTCCAACTGTGTTTTCGAGCAGTTCATAGGGATTCCTGTCACCTTTCAAATCAATTCCATTGATCGCCAACAGATAGTCCCCTTCTTTCACGTTCACTCCCTGTTCCGTCAATGGCGAACGACGTGCTTCGTTCCAGTTTTCGCCGGCATAGATTTTTGTAATCCGGTATTTGTTGGTGGCGGCATCCAATTTAAGTTCTGCACCAAGCAATCCGGTATCCACCCGTTTGACTTTTTCAAAATCGCCCCAATCGACATAGCAATGCCCTGTATTGGTCTCTGAAATAATCTCACCTAAGATATAATCAAGATCGGCGCGATGACTGACATGATCGACCAGCGGACTATATCGTTCTTTAATTCCCTTCCAGTCAACGCCGTGTATATTGTTGACATAGAAATAGTCGCGGAAAATTCGCCATCCGTCGGTATAGATTTGTGCCCATTCTTTCTTAGGATCAATTTTCATCACCAAACCATCGAGGTTCAGTTTGCCCGCACCCGATTTTTGGCCTGCTGCAAGTTTTGTGATTCCCATATCCTGACCCGATTTGTAAATCATCATTTTATTGTCAGCACTTAAAACTACCTGACCAGCCTTGTCAAGGATCTCCTCATCCTTTTTATCTTCGATCGAATATTTATGCAAAGACCCTTCGCTGATGTAGAGGATTCCCCCTTCGACTGCAAGCAGATTACGGTATTCTCCGGCTTTCATCGGGAAAGCTGTGATCCGGGAATTGATCCCGTCAAAATCGATCTGAACCTTGGCAGGTTCGGCAACTGTTGATTTCTCATCCGGTTTTGCTTTCGGATCTTTCTTTGCATCGTCCTTTGGCTTTTCCTTTGGTTTTTCAGCTTCCTTTATAGGTTCTGTATCATTTTTATCCTTGAAAAGTTTGGGCCCGTCGACTTTTAATACCACTGCATAAATTCGTGTGGACTTGTTATATACATAGTTGAACTCAAAACTTGAGAAATCGAGGTTATAATCACGGTCAGAGGTGAACCAGATGTACTGCCCATCGACTGAAAAAACAGGAGAACTATCATTGAATGAGTCGTTTGTGAGTTGTTGATTTTGAGCTGTTTCAAGATTATAGACCCAGACAGCACCCAATCCGTTCGCACCTTCCTTATCATAGGTAATCCATTTCGAATCGGGTGAAAACGAATAGGAATGAATTTCGTCACGGTCGGCATGAGTCACAATCGTCGTTTTTCCGGTTTCAACTTCTACAAGTTTCAGTTGGAGGGTACGGTCGAAATAAAGAAGGTATTTGCTGTTTGGCGACCACTCAGAGTCGTATTTCCACGCACTGGAACCACTCGTCAATTGTTTGGGAGATGCCCCTTTTTTGTTTTCGAGCAGATAAATCTCATATTCGCCCGATGCATCCGAATAATAGGAAATGTATTTACCATCAGGTGACCAACGGGGGTATATCTCCCTAATGCCCTGTGTATTTGTTAGATTATAGGTTCGCCCATTTTCTGCTGGGACTGAAAAGATATCCCCACGAGCAGAAATCAATGCTCTTTTGGCCGTAGGTGAAACTTCGAAGCTCTGGACAAAATCCTTTACATTCTTATAATAAGGAAGTATATTCGGGTTGTCGAAATGGATATTGACCGGTACCTTTTCCTCCTTGCCGCTCTGAAGATTTAGTTTATAGAGGTAACCTCCGTTTTCGTAAACCATTTGTCCATTCTCCCCTGCAGGCCACATACAATCAAAATCTTTGTGTGTTGTGAGTTGCTTCAGAGCTTTCGTAGAAGTGTTGTATTGGTAGATGTTCAGTTTAAGGTCGCGGTCTGAAGCAAAATAGATATTGTCGCCAAACCAGGTTGGAAGCTGGTCGGTTCCCTTAAAATCGGTAATTTGCTCCGATGTGTTCTTTGTCAGGTCATAGACCCATAAATCGGATGCCCGACCTCCTTTGTAACGTTTCCAGGTACGGAATTCCCGGTCAACCGGCGTAAAACAGATCTTTTTGTCATCAGGCGACAAAGCTGCAAAACCTCCGTTGACAATAGGGAGCGGTTTTTCGAGGCCGCCATCCATACTTACCATGAAATATTTACCGTTTCGCTCACCAAACTCTGTCCGGTTGGCGCGGAACAGGATATTTTTACTGTCTGAAGTCCAGTCAAGAACGACATTGTCATAACCACCACGAGGAGGCATTACCCCTACAGAATTGTAGTAAGTCATTTGTCGTGGTGTACCTCCGGTCGAAGGCATCACATAAATCTGTCGGCTACCAGAATATTCGCCAGAAAAAGCAATCCATTTCCCGTCCGGAGAGATTTTAGGGAACAATTCCAATCCTGAATGGGAGGTCAATCGGCGTGCTTCGCCACCATTCGAATCTACATTCCAGATATCCCCGGCATATACAAAAGCAATCAGGTTTTTATTGATGTCAGGATAGCGCATCAACCGTGCCTCGTCCTGGGCAGAACTTCCGAATGAAAACAATAGGCTTAAAACAACTAAAATGCTTAATTTGAATGGTTTGATTTTCATATAATGATAAATTTGAAAGACAGATGGTAATGGATTGCGTGAAAAACCGGGTAAAAATAGTCAATTATTCTTTTCAAAGTGACTTACCTTTGTTCAACATTTTATAAGGATACGACTTTCATTATAGTATGTTTCCATATTTTGAATTATATTGCGCCACTTTCCCGAAATACTTTGGCTATGTTGAAATTTTCAGTTACTATTTTGTGTGCGTTTTTTTTGATAAACGCAATTGTTTACGCGCAACCAATTGATAAAAAGGTACTTACTCACTCGGTTTATGACGGTTGGAAGGATCTTGCCCGGCCTTTGATTTCTGATAATGGTGAATGGGTGTCGTTTGAAATCAATCCTCAAAAGGGGGATGGTTTCCTGCATCTAATAAATCTCAAGACCCAAAGTCGTGATTCAATTCCGCGTGGCCAGGATGCTCAGTTCAGTAGTAGCTCCGACATAATGGTGTTTAAAATTAAACAGCGTGAAAATGAGCTGCATCAACTCAAACTGGCAAAAACAAAAAAAGAGGATTTACCAAAAGATTCGTTGGGTATTTATCTATTAAAAGCCGATTCACTTGTCAGGATACCAAAACTGAAATCATTTCAATTGCCCAAAGACGGGGGATCGTGGATGGCTTATCTGCTCGAAAAACCTAAAGACGTGAAAAAGGATGGAGTCGCTGATTCTTTGAAATTAACTTTATCAAAAGATTCAAGCGCGGTAAAGACCAAAGTATCCAATACCAAAACAAATGAAAAGAAAGCTAAAAAAGGAGCATTTAAAGATGTGGAAGTTTGGCAGCTTACAATTGCGAATCCTGTTACAGGAGTCAAATTCATTTATGACAATGTTACCGAAGCCGCTTTTTCGAAAAATGGTGCGATCTGCTCTTTTATAACCTTGAAGAAAGATACCGTGGACTCTACATCAGTGCAACTTTTCGATACACGTAGTCTTCAGGTTAATAAATTATATGAAGCTGCCGGCCTCGCAAAAAAAACCGTGACCGATGATTCCGGTCAGCAAATGGCATTCTTGTTTACAAAAGATACGGCCAAAGTTAAACGTTACGATCTTTTGCTTTGGACCGAAAAGAATGGAAAACCTATTAAGATTGCTGATACTTCAACCATTGGTATTCCCAGAAATTGGGAGGTCAGTGAAAATGGTAAAATCAGTTTTGCTGAAAATGGGAACAAGCTCTATTTTGCGACTGCGCCCAAAATTTTGCCGGAACCTAAAGATACATTGCTCGAAGAGGAAAAAACAAAAGTTGACATTTGGAATTGGAAAGATGGAAGATTGCAGCCACAACAACTTAAAGAGTTGGATAATGACCTGAAACAGAGTTATATGGCAGTATATCGGATTCAGGACCAGAAAATCTTTCAAATGGCAGATACTTTGATAACAAGGGTCAGGACCATTCAAAAAGGGAACAGCGACCTGGGTATCGGATATGCCAATAAACCTTATGAAAAGATTGCTTCATGGGAGGATGGCAACTATCGGGATGTTTACCTGATTGACATGATTGTTTCTTCGAAGAAACAAGTGCTTACAAAAAAAGCATTTACAATTGATATTTCGCCCGACGGAAAATACATTTATTGGTTTGAAGGCCTTGAGAAAGCGTGGTATTGCATGGACGTTGCCACAATGCAAAAGCAATGCCTGACAAAGAAGGTCGCAATAGCATTTTTTGACGAAAAGTATGATATGCCTTCTGTTGCTGGCGCGTATGGGATTGCCGGATGGACCAAAGACGATAGTTCTATCCTGATCTATGACCAATACGATATCTGGCAATTTGACCCCAAAGCAGTAAAGGCACCGGTTAATCTGACAAAATCAGGACGTAGCAATAAAGTTAGCTACCGTTACATCAACCTTGATCCGGAAGCTTTAAATATCGATCCTTCCAAACCGCTTCTTTTAAAAGCAATTGAGGAAAACACTTGTAAACAGGGGTTTGTTAATCTGAAGTTAAGTTCACCAAGTTCTTTGGTCAGCCTGGGAATAGCTGATAAAGATTACACTTACCCGGTTTTGTCGAAAAACGGAAGCCAACTGATCTGGCAGCGGTCATCTTATACTGTTTATCCAGATCTTTGGTGCAGCAAACCTGATTTCACGAATCAAAGAAAATTATCGGATGCTAACCCGCAACAAAAGGATTATTGGTGGGGAACAGTGGAACAAGTTAAATGGAAATCGCTCGAAGGAAATGAGCTCAAAGGATTACTTTACAAACCTGAAAATTTCGATCCCGAAAAGAAATATCCGATGATTGTTTATTACTATGAGCGCTATTCCGATAAATTGAACACACATTATGTGCCTTCCCCAACCAGGTCAACTGTAAATTTCCCCTACTACAACAGCAACGGATACCTTGTTTTTGTTCCTGACATTGTGTATAAAACCGGTCAACCAGGGAAGGACGCATACAATTCGATCATGGGTGGAACAACGGAATTGATGAAACGCCCCTATGTCGATTCAAAAAATATGGGTCTTCAGGGCCAAAGTTGGGGCGGATATCAAACTGCCTATATGGTTACCCAAACTAGTTTGTTTAAGGCGGCAATGGCAGGTGCCCCTGTCAGCAATATGACATCAGCATACGGTGGGATCAGGTGGGAGAGTGGAATGGTAAGGGAGTTCCAATATGAGCAAACTCAAAGCCGTATAGGAGGCACACTTTGGGATAAACGCGAATTGTATATCGAAAATTCACCAATCTTTTTTGTTGACCGAATTACAACGCCATTGTTGATCATGAGCAACGACAACGACGGGGCAGTTCCGTGGTATCAGGGTATCGAATTTTTCACAGCCTTGCGTCGTCTTGGAAAACACGCTTGGCTACTTTGCTACAATGGGGATGAGCACAACCTGACAAAGAGGCCAAATCGTCAGGACCTCTCTATCCGTATGAGCCAATTTTTCGATCATTTTCTGAAAGGTAAGTCTGAACCAAAATGGATGAAAGAAGGAATACCCGCAGTTCAAAAAGGGAAAGACCTTGGTTATGATTTGTAAACAGTGATGTTTAACTTGCTATTTTAGGTTGTATGCAGTCAATTCATGGAATAACCGAAAAGGAACTGATCAACCGTCTCATCAATGGTGACCAAACAGCCTTTGAACTGTTGTTCCATGCTTATTATTCTGGTTTAGTGGTTTATGCATCGCAATTTACCTTCGACAAGGATGAAGCAGAAGAGATAGTACAGGATTTTTTTGTTCGGTGCTGGCAAAAACATCATTCTATCCAACCTCATGAATCCCTTAGGAATTATTTTTTCTCTTCTATTAAAAACAGAAGTCTTAACTATTTGAAACATAAGAAAATACAAGAATACTATATTCAACAGTTAAGTGTTATTTCAGAAAGCCATCTGGTTTATAACCAGGACTTGTACTCTGCCACTGAACTACAGGAAAAAATTAAGAATTCGATCTCGCTTTTACCTGAAAGATGCCGCGAGATTTTTACAATGAGCCGGATCCAAGGATTGAAAAACGAAGAGATCGCACTTGAACTTAACCTCTCCAAACGGACCGTTGAGACTCAGATCAGTCATGCCTTGAAAGTCTTGCGTGTTGAACTAAAGGAATATTCAGGATTGCTGATCATCCTGGGATTAATCAGTTATTAAAAATGGCTTTATTTCGTTGATAGGGTTATTCCGACCATGAAAAAAGTTTTATCAATTTGTGGATTGACCATAACTGTAGTATGGATAGGAATAGAAAATTTGTCAGACTCCATTGTTTCATAAGTAGCAGTTAAGCTGATATTTACTATACCACCCTTGTCTCCATATGAACCAGCTGCAGGAGTCATCCCAACATTAAAATCCATTGGAATAAGACTTTTGTTAAAAAAAATGTAACCTAAATCAATATAACTTGCATCATCGTTGATGACGTATTTATTGAAACTCGCATGCAAAGGGAGTTTTTCACTTCCCTTATAGGAAAAAGTCATTTCAGAAGTATTCCCAAGATCCCGGATATTGTAATTAGTGAAACCTAATCCAAAATTTTTAATCGTAAACTTGGCATATAAGTCATATTCATAATAATTGGTCTCCGCCTCATTGTTATTGCTTAGACCATAGCTTGCCCAGGCTCCGACTTCCAAAAATTTATAACTTAAACTTGCATAGGGCTGGATATGGGCACAGTCACCACCGATGTTCAACCCGCGCCAAAGGTATCGGCTCACCATGTCTGTACCAAAACCAACACTTGGTCCATTTTTTTCCTGCGAATACAAATTACCGCATTGAAACACGAGATATACTCCAACTACAACTTTAAAAAAATTAGTCAGTTTCATGTTGATTGTTTTTAAAACTTATTTATTTTGTTAACCAGAATGAATAGCTTTTATGCTATTATGCAAATATAAAGGAAAAAAATCCGGATTCTCAAGACATTCCCGTTGCATATTATAAAGGTCTCGCATTTTGTTCGAAATAAGCGATAACTTAGCTAAAAAATTAATTCTTAAAACAATTCAAATGATAAAGGTTGGGTTTATCTTGTTCCTGGTGGTTATCATAAATTGCAATTCCGATGGACAATGGTACAATAAGGAGTATCATGTTTCAGACATTGACCTACTTTCCGTTGATCAACTTCAGAAATCATTGAAAGATTCAAAAAATTCTTCGCTTTCATCAATGGTTGTTGCTGGTTTGGGTGGTTTTTTGATTTTAGGAGGAGCCAATCAGTGGTTTGAACTGCCAGATCATCCCACACTTTTGGAAGAACTCTTGGGTAAAAAGGGGATGAACGATATTGTTTACGTCATCGGTGTAGGTATGGTGGCCGGTGGTATTATTGCATCAATTGGTTTTGAATCAAGGGTCGGCAAGATCAAATCTGCTCTCAGCAAAAAAGGAGCAACTGGATCTATCCGTATTTCCCCAATGATGCTTTCCAACCACTCTTCACATTCGCGACTTCCTGGCTTATTGTTAAAATATAGATTCTGATTTATAGGCTTTTATCTTTGGGAAAAAGGTGATCACCGGTTTGGATTCTTCTAAATCCTGATAATTGTGATGAATTTATTATTTGTATTGGAATTCAATTCATTTCTTGCTATATTTGGAAGGATCAATAACTTTATATTATGGGACACCATTCATCAGAAACTACAATGAGCCATACTGAAACCGTATTTATGGATTTGATGCGGCATGGCGACGATTTCTTCAAAATCGAATTGTTAAGGCCAGCAAAAGCCTGGTACAAAAAAGCCCTCGAATTGAACATCCAAACTGAAAACGTTAAGCAGAAAATTGCGGAATGTGACCGTTTGATAGCTTATGAAGTAAAGGTCATCAAGATTCTTGCTGTGGTTGGTACCCTTGTTATACTGGCATTAATTATCTTCCATTAGAATTTTTCGAAGACAAACAGTTTGTTCAAGTATAAACAGAAAAACACCCTGGAATTTTTTGGTTCCCAATCCCAAATTTCAGGCTATTCGTATGCATATATTTTTCAAAAAACTATTGTAATCAAGTTTGGGTTTTTACTGGATTATTATATATTTGTCGCTAAGTAGCTCTTTTACATTGGCTTGGGTAAAGTATAATAGACAGCCGTGGACAATATATCGAATTTTCATTTTTGTAAAAATATTTTACCCAGATGATAAAAGTAGTCGTTGTTTATATTTCATATGAAGCAATGATATTTTTGTTAACTTAGTTATATGGGAACTTATTTACAACTCAAAAACAAAATCTCAAAAATATTTTTTGAAAAGCGCAGAAACGATTCTGAAATCGGATGGGTTTCAATTCCTGGTGGGGAATATTTAATGGGAAGTCCTGTAGATGATTTAAATAGAAATAATGACGAAACCCAACATGTGGTAACTGTCCGTCCGTTTATAATCAGCAAAAATATCATAACTGTTCAGCAATTTAAAGAATTTATTGAGGCAACAGGTTATATTACAGATTCTGAAAATGGAAATGATGAAGAAAAAGGTAGCCTTATTTGGAAAGGTTATTCCAGTAAATTTAAACATGGTGCAAGCTGGAAATGTAATGAAAGGGGAAGGATATTGAGTGCAAAAGACTTTGATCATCCTGTTATACATGTAAGCTGGAATGATGCCAAAGCTTTTGCAGAATGGAAAGGTTGCCGATTGCCAACTGAGGCAGAGTGGGAGTACGCCTGTCGGGCTGGCACGATAACGCGTTTCAATACAGGGAACGAACTTAACTTGAACCTCGCCAACTATAAACCGGATAATAGCTCTGGTAAGTACCTCAATATTGAGTTTCGCAATGAGATACTTCCAGTTGGAAAATTTAAACCTAACGCCTGGGGTTTGTATGATATGCATGGAAATGTAGCAGAGTGGTGTAACGACTACTATGCTCCATATCCTAATGAACAACAGATAAATCCAACAGGTCCGGAATCTGGGGAATTTCGTGTCGTGCGTGGGGGAAGTTGGCTGAGTCACATGCGTAGTTGCCGTTCAGCCAGGCGTAATAGCTGTAAACCAGATCAATCTATGTACGATGTCGGTTTTCGAATTGCTTTCTTCAAATAATAAAAATGCCATTTCATTAATTAGGTTTTTTTCTTTAAGTAATGTTTTAAAACATTATATTTGTAAGATTCTGTATCCATAAAAAGTACGCACTTTGAACAGGTTTTCGTTCAGGTTCAAAAATCCATTTTTGTAATATATTCTCATAAAACCTTATCAATGAAGAATTTATCTGCATCCTTTGCATTGTTGGTATTTCTATTGGGCATCATTGCAACAAATCTTAATGCCCAATCAGTTAATAATACCCAATGGCCTCAATTCCGGGGTCCTCAAGCCTGTGGTTTTAATGAAAACGCTAAAACTGCAACTACCTGGAATGTAGAAGGATATAAAAATATCAAGTGGAAGATACCGATTCCAGGCTTGGGTCATTCCTGTCCGGTTATATGGGACGATTACCTTTTTGTGACAACAGCAATCAGCGAAAAATTGGATCAGTCTTTGAAGGTTGGTCTTTATGGCGATATTGACATGGCAAACGATAGCACGGTTCATGAGTTCAAAGTTTATTGTTTGAATAAAAATTCAGGTAAGATACTATGGGAAAAGGTTGCCTGTAAAGGTATCCCAAAATCAAAACGGCATACCAAATCTTCCCAGGCCAATTGCACCCCTGCTACGGACGGGAAATTTCTCGTTGTCAGCTTTGGTTCGGAAGGACTATTTTGCTTTGATTTTATGGGGAATCTGATCTGGCGTAAAGATTTGGGTTTACTCAATCCAGGATTCTATATGGTTCCCGGAATTGAATGGGGCTATTCAAGTTCGCCTATTATTTACAAGGATCGAATCATCCTGCAATGCGATATACCTGGCACCCCGTTTATTATAGCCTTGGATCTGGCAACTGGAAATGAAATATGGAGAACATCACGTGGCGATGAGGTTCAAACATACGGCTCACCTGCCATTTATTTTGGGAAGGGTCCAGCTCAGGTTATTGTAAACGGGTATAAACATATGGGAGGATATGATTTTGAAACAGGTAAAGAAATATGGAAAGTTAGTGACGGAGGCGATATTCCAACTCCTACACCCGTAATTGCTAACAACCTCATTTATATTAACAGTGCCCATGGCAAGTTTTCGCCCATCCTCGCAATCAGGCCAGAAGCCAAAGGAGATATCACACTCTCATCAGATAGTACAAGAAATCAATATATTGCATGGAGCATCAAAAGAGGAGGAGCCTATATGCAGACCCCATTGATCTATAAAGGTTTCCTTTATAATCTTCAGGTCAACGGGCAGTTGACTTGTTTTGATGCAATAACTGGTGAAATAAAATATAAGCAAAGCCTAAGTGATTCGTTCAGTGCTTCAGGTATCGCAGCCGATGGGAAAATCTATTTTTCTTCGGAAAGTGGCACCATTTATGTTATTAAAGCAGGACCTGAATTTGCCCTTTTAGCAAAGAACGAAATCCAGGATATCTGTATGGCTACGCCTGCCATATCTGGGAACACGCTGTATTTCAGAACTCAACATTATCTTATAGCCGTGGAATGATTTTGCTTTTCCAAATAAAATTCACGTCCGGTTCTTCTTTTTATAGAATGAATAATATCCTTATTTTTCTATTCCTGACAACTTTATTCCTGACCGGTTCAATACATGCACAACCGATATATGGGATAAAAGCAAATAAAAAAATTGCTTTAACATTTGATGCATGTATGACGACTGGCATGTTGAAAAGGGTAAATAATGGGAAAGATAACGATCTGTATAATAAGGCCATCATTGAATATCTCCATCAGGAAAAAGTTCCTGCGACCATTTTCATCACAGGTCTCTGGGCCGAGAAATACCCTGAATTTGTAAAGGAGATCGCCGGCGACCCATTGTTTGAAATCGGGAACCATTCATATAGTCATCGGTCGTTTACAGAGGATTGCTATTCTCTTCCGGTTTTGCCTGTAGGCGAAAAGGAATCCGATATTCTTAAAACGCAGGAGATATTGACGAGACTAACTGGAAAAACTCCAAAATTGTTCCGTTTCCCGGGTGGTTGTTTCAATCAAACAGACATGAACCTGACAAAAAAGTTGGGACTTAAGGTTGTGAATTGGACATTTGCAAGCGGCGATGCTTTTAACCCCAACACCGAAGCGATTGTTCAAAACGTACTTCACAACGCCCGTTCAGGAGCAATCGTTGTTTTTCACTTATCTGGAGGACGTTATGCTCCTAAAACAGAAGAGGTTATCAAAAAGATTATCCCTGAGCTTAAAAAACAGGGGTATGAATTATGGACTGTTTCCAATCTGGGGAAAATAACAGATTAAATATTATTTATATCCTTGGACAAGTGTCGGTATTCAGTGAAAACTGCTATTTTTGAAACAAAAAATGAAAAATTTTGTAAACACCTGTTTTGTTCTAATTTTGATTTTAACCTTGTTCCAAACCAATGTTGAGGGACAGGCATTGAAAAATGCCTTTAACAAAGCCAAAGGTGCAGTGAGTAATGTTGCCAATATGGTTAAAGGAGAAAAAGCAACTAAAGAAGAAGGTAAATCTAAAACCAAAGAAGAAAAACAAGGAGTGTCAACGGCAGTCCCTGCGAAAGCCCTTGCCCCCAATGTTAAAAACGGGGTATCTGACATCCGTGGCTATACTGGTTTAACGAAGGAGGCATTTATAGCGAAAATGAAAGGCCTTGGTTTTGTTGCTGATCCAAACAACGAATTGGGTCTGAATGATGCTTACAAATCAAAATCCGGGGGGTATTATCTTTCTGCAAGTTTTGGTACGCGGGGCAAAGCACTTTTGGTGCGTGAAATCACCAAGACCATTGTCTCCAAAAAGCCCGACCTGGCCCCACTAAAAACAAGCTTTCTGGATTATGCCAAACAGTGCGCTGATGTAAAGGCAGAATTTGAAAATGCCACTATAGATCCTACTGGTAAAGGGAGTAGGGTCAATGCCAAAAACCTTGCTGACCGCACCTCCAAATTTTTACCATCTTTTGATCAACTCATTGCCAATAAGGTCGATGGAGGAGCTTCTGAGCGTTATTCAGAAAAGGATTATAGCTATGTTTTAAACTATTTTTATAGCAAAGCTGGATCAATGGCCATCCTTTCCTTCCTGGTGGTTGACGAAACAATTGAAAGTCAGGAAGGATAAAATCTTTATAAAAACCGGATATGTACAATATGGTTTACGATGTTTTTCACAATCCTTTTCGGATATAAAATGGGGGGAAGATTTCCCTCTTTTATCGTTACTGATTGACCCTTTTGTACCAGGAATCCCATACGTCATTCATTGTCTTCAATTTATCTGGATGGGTCCGTGCAAGGTTGTTCGTTTCTGTCCTGTCTTTGGAAAGATCAAACAATTCCCATGGCTTGCCTTTGATGGCAGCCATTTTCCAATCACCCATTCGTACGGCACGCCCACCTTCGTGTTCCCAGAATAAAGTGTCATGGGTTGTTTTTACTTTCATATGAATCAATGGCAGGAGGCTTTTCCCTTCGATCATGGTGGTCTTTAATCCATTTACAGTCTCCGGATAGGAGGTGCCTGATAGTTCCATACAGGTTGGTAAAATATCCATCACATGAGCAACTCCGCGATTCAGCGAATTCCCTTTTGTCTTTAACCCTTTCGGCCAGTAAACGATTAACGGGGTGCAAGCCCCACCTTCGTAAGACTCTTTTTTCCAATAGATAAATGGGGAATTGATTGCACCTGCCCAGGCAGCACCCAAATATCCCCAGGTATTTTCAGCCCCAGGATGATCAAAATCTTTAAAATCAATATTTTCTCCATTGCGGGTTTGGCCGGGACGGTCGAAGCCGGGTGGGTATCCCCTTTCAGGTGATGCTCCATTATCGGATAAAAAGAAGATGATGGTATTTTCCAGTCTATCTGTTTGTGTCAGTTTCTCAACAACTTTACCTACGCTTTGGTCAAGCCGGTCAACCATGGCTGCATGGGTTTCCATGTGCTTCGCCTCCCATTCTTTGTTTTTGCAATCATCCCACACTTTTCCTGACTCATTAGGGCCCAACTTTGAAGTTTTGGAATCGATGATGCCAAGCTGAATTGAACGGTAGTATCTTCTCTTTCGGAGAACGTCCCAACCTTCATCATAAACTCCATTGTATTTTTTGATATCTTCCGGGAGTGCGTGTAAAGGCCAGTGGGGCGCATTATGAGCAATGTATAGGAAAAAGGGCTTCTCATCTTTACAAAACCGCTCAATCATTTCGACTGATTTATCTGTAATAAAATCGGTCATGTAAAAATTAGGTGGCACTTCCTTAACTACTTCATCATTATGCACAAGACTAAATGGGTCAAAATAATCAAGTACTCCCCAGATGGTGCCCCAATGTTCTTCAAAACCACGATTGTAAGGATATGAACTCAAAGGTGCAAAACCACTGCTGTCTTTCCTGTGCGAGAGCCAAAGCAGTTGGTCCTTCTCATTTTTCATGGCTTTTGTTTCCGAAAGGTGCCATTTGCCCACCATTCCCGTATGGTAACCATTTAGTCTTAGAACTTCTGCAATCGTTGCAGCATTTGGAGACAACGTACTGCCCATGGTTTTTATTCCAACCTGGTGAGGATATTTTCCAGTTAATAAAGAAGCCCTTGAAGGACAGGATCTTGCACAATTGTAAAATTGGGTGAACCTCACCCCCAGTTTCGCTAGTTTGTCGATATTAGGCGTATGAATTTCACTCCCGTAACATCCCAGATCTGAATATCCTAAATCATCTGCCAGAATCAGTACGATATTAGGTCGTTGGGCATTTTGGGAAGTTCCACTTAATACACAAACCGTTAGAATGCAGGTCGTAATCAAATATTTCGATCTGTCCATTTTATTTTCCGATTGCAAAATCCTTTTCCAACGAAATTTGATTGGATGCACCACCTATCATCAGTTTAAAATCGCCTGGCTCAATGGCCCATTTCCCGTTGCCCTGATAAATTTCAAAAACGGTATTGTCCAAATCAAATGTGAGGTTCTTTTCGGCTCCGGCTTTTAAGTTGACCCTTTTAAAGGCTACCAACTTTTTATTTGGAGTTGTGTGGCTTGTGACTTTTTCACGAAGGTACAATTGAACCACTTCGTCACCGTCGCATTTACCTGTGTTACTTACACTTAGACTCACTGTGACTTTCAAAGTTCCGGCTTTCCCCATCTGACTGATTTGCAGGTTGCTATATACGAATTCTGTATAACTCAACCCATAGCCAAACGGATAAAGCGGATCGCCACTTTCGTCAATGTATTTGCTGCGGTTGGATGACCGTTTCGTATTGTAATAGACAGGAAGCTGTCCCACACTTCGGGGAACGGAAATCGTTAACCTGCCTGCAGGATTATAATCTCCAAAAAGCACATCAGCCACAGCATTGCCTCCCTCCATTCCGGGATACCATGCATCAAGGATTGCCGGAATATTTTTATCGGCCCAATTCAGAATTAAGGGCCGTCCCTTGATCAATACTAAAACAACAGGCTTCCCAAGTTTTGCAACTTCCTGCATCAGTTTCTCCTGCTTCCCCATCAGGTTAAGGGTAGCCCTGTCGTAACCTTCACCACTTTCCATATCTGTTTTAATGTCTTCCGATACTTTTGCAGCACCAGTGGCTTCAAATTTGGATGAAAAATCCCTCGCACTTGAACCACCCATCACCAATACAACCACTTCCGATTCCTTTGCAATCTTCAGTGCTTCTTCAAACCCTTCTTCCGACTCGTTTCGTATGGCACATCCTTTTGCGTATTTCACCACTGTTTCCTTTGAAACGAGGTTTTTGATTCCTTGTAAAACGGTAACCACATGGCCATCCATTTGTGGTGCGGTATAATCACCAAGCATATTATACACATTATCGGCGTTCGGGCCAATTACGGCTATCGATTTCAAATCCTTCTTCAAAGGCAAAAGCGATTTTTCATTTTTCAGAAGGATGATCGATTCATCTGCCACTTTTCGTGCAAGCGCCCTGTGTTCCTGTAAAACTTCGGGTTTTAAAACATCTTTTTCATCCACAAATGGCTGGTCGAATAAACCCATTTCAAATTTGGCTGTCAGCAATTTTTTAACTGACTCATTGACAATTGATTCATTCAGCTTATTATTTTTCACATAATCAGAAAGGTTTTGGTAATAATTGTTCGACCCCAAATCAACGTCAACCCCTGCGAGGATCGATTTCAAGGCGGCTTCCTTTTTATTGGCAGCAACTCCGTGTCCTACCAAACCATCAATTCCACCTAAATCGGAAACGACGAAACCTTTAAAAGCCCAGGAATTTTTCAACAAATCGGTAAGTAATCCTTTATTTGAATGACAAGGAAAGCCATCGATTTCATTGTAGGAAGCCATTACAGATCTGGCACCTGCTTTTACGGCCGATTTAAACGGTGGATAAATGTATTCGTTGAGGTCGAACTCCCCGATATGGGCAGAACCCCCGTTATGGCCACCTTCGGGCGTTGCATAGGCGGCAAAATGTTTTAGGGTCGAAATTACATTTTCACCACTGTTCAATCGATCCCCTTGAAGTCCTTTTACATACGCGATTCCAAATTTGGAAGTCAGATAAGGATCTTCTCCAAATGTCTCTTCCGTCCGTGACCACCTTGGGTCTCTTAACAAATCAAGGATCGGTCCGTAAGCGATATGTCCACCCTGCCTTCTGACTTCCTGGGCTACAGCCTGTGCCATTTGGCCTATCAACAACGGATCCCATGTTGAGGATAACCCGACAGAAGTTGGAAAAACAGAAGTTCCAATCGCCATATGTCCGTGCGGGGCCTCTTCTGCTAAAAACAAAGGGATTCCTAACCGGCTGTTTTCAATCACATAGCGTTGCATCTGATTGGTGGCTTTGGCTGCCAGATCGGGGTTTAATCCTGTTGTAAGGGTGCGTTGTGTCCATGGATCAGCCCGCATAAAACCCCATAACGATCCGATTTGGCGCTCGCTGATCTCCTTCTTCAGCAATTCGGTAACGATCACTTCATCGCCTTTGCGCTCATACATCGGCCAACCAAGTGGAATTAAAAGCTGACCAACTTTTTCTTCAATGGTCATCTTCGAGATCAAATCACTAACCCTCTGTAATATAGGAAGTTTCTGATTTTCGTATAAATCCAGCTTTCCGTTCTTGTTAAAATCGATCCAACCGGTTTTGTAAATGGATTCCTGAGAGTAAATAGGATTAGAAATAAGAAGAAATAATGCTATTGATTTGATAAACTGGTTCATATAGAAATAATTGAAATATTTTGAAATAAATAGAATGAGATGAAATAAATGGAAATATTTGGAAATGGCTTTATAAAGTAGTTAATCTTATTATACAAAAGATAACGCCCTGCCTAAGTGATTTTTACTGCATTTTATTCTACTTTGAGTATTTTTTCAGCAATGGTTAGGCATTTTTCAAAGTTGCCTCCTATTGCCATATTGTTTGTTTCAATTTTGTAAAGATGTTCCGCAATGGTCTGTCTATCAGCTTTTGCTTTTACAAGTTCAAAGATGTCAATTACATAGGATTGGTACTCATCTCTTGGGGCAATGTCATTGATTCCAAGGGGATCCCAATCGAACCAAAGTATATCGTCAATTTTTTGGCAGAGTGCAAAATTTCTCGCGGTAGATATGTTGTTCATTAGTTTATTTTATATTGTTCTTTCAATCTCGTCGAGCAATTGATCAAAATCTTCTTCACATTCAGGATTATTGTAATAATCCAAAAGTCGATCATCTATAATCTGTTTTTGCCAATTAGCAAGATCATTTTTGTTTGATACTTTTTCAGCTTGAGGATGCGAATTCTCAATTTTCATTGTTGGTTTGGTGTTATGGTGAGATTTTTTATCTGAGCCTGACTTTTCCAAGGTACTGCACCAGACAGACTGACGTGTTCGGTGAGTTGCCTGAAAAGCTTCTGGTATTCAGGAACACCATTTTTGGGCAACGGACTTTTTTCGTATGGATCTGTCTCAAGGTTAAAGAATTGCATCTCCTCCCAAGGTGTATTCTGAAGAATTTTATAGTTTTGATATCGTGCTGAATAATAAATAGATCCTCCATAATTCATCCCACCTTCGCGGCGCATAAAACAAACAGTCCGGTTATTTGTCACCTGCGGTTTCCCTTGTAAAGTAGGAAGTAGGCTGATCCCGTCAATTGGATTGTCGATCCTACAACCAACTGCTTCACAGATTGTTGGGTATATATCCATCAGCAACAACAAATTGTCTGAAATTTGTCCGGGTTTGATCACATTTTTCCACATTATTCCGGCAGGGATCCTTATCCCGCCATCGTATAAATCACCCTTTCCTCCCCTGTAAGGACCGTTATTGGCTGCAAAATTCAGGTTTCCACCATTGTCCGAAACGAAGATAATCAGCGTATTGTTGATCTGACCCGATTTTTCAAGCTGGTTTAAAACCCTGCCTATCTGATCATCAAGGTGTTCGATCAAAGCGACCAAACCAGCACGTTTTTCTGTAATACCGGTCTCTCTGGCTTTTACTTTTTCCTTCCATTCTTTGGGTGGCTGAATGGGATCATGAGGAGCGTTATAGGCGAGATAGAGGAAAAATGGATCTTTCTCCTTTTCCTGCCGTTGCAAATATTCCAAAGCCCAATTGGTAAAGATTTCGGTTGCATGTCCATTTGGCGAAACCATCCGGTTGTTGATCCGCATGTAATTGTTCTTTTCGCGGATATGGCTATAATAATCCTCCATCATATCGCCCAAAAATCCATAGAACTCATCGAAACCCCTCTGATTGGGCAAGTTGGGGGCTTCAAGGCCGAGGTGCCACTTCCCAACCAATGCTGTGTTATAACGGGCTTTTTTCAACTCGTTTGGTAGTAAAATCGCGGTGGGAGAAAGGAAACCCCAGGAGTCGTTTTCTTTTGTGCGGATAACGCCAGGAACTCCAACAAGATCTGGAAAGCAACCTGTCATTAAGGCTGCCCGGCTGGGTGAGGAGACCGTACTGTTTGCATACGAATTGGTGAACCTGACACCTTCGTTAAAAATCCGGTCAATGTTCGGGGTTTTTAAGTCGGTTGCCCCCTGAACGGAAAGATCTCCATAGCCAAGGTCATCTGCCAGGATCAACAAAACATTGGGACGTTGCGGAAGGTTTCCGCCATTAACTGATGCTGAAATTGAGCAGGTTACTACTGTGCCAACAAAAATGCTTTTTAAAAAGTTGTCCTTCATCTGATTCCGTTTAAAGCGATAAAGGTACGGATTAGAATTGAAAAGTTTGAGTAATTGCCTCTTTCGAAATTTTGCAATTCG
>JBAXWR010000124.1:0-20741 GCA_037128295.1 Mariniphaga sp. | reverse complement strand
GATACAATAAATTTCATTGCATCGGTAGGAGCCATTTCTAGCGGCCGGATGCTTGATGGGGGAAGAAAAAAAATTTCTCCGGTAAAAGCATATGAAAAAGGAAAATAAACTGCAATAATCTGATTATCATCAATTTCTATTGCAGTGTCCCTGGTAATAAAACCGATCTTCCAAACATTGTTTTCTTTGTTCAGCAAGGCCATTACGGGCCGGTGGAATTTCCTTTCTTTGCCGATAAATGCAGAAAACAAGTCATTGATAGCCGAATAAATCAACTTTAAAAATGGCGTTTTATCCAGTATCCTGTTGATGAGGTTTTTAATAGGCCTAGCAAGGATGGTCTCCCCAACCATTCCTAAAAGTACAAGAAAAACAAAAATGATCAGGATTCCCAACCCTGGTGCGTTTATTCCTAATTTTTCGACAATATAGGTGGACAACAATCCGTCCATAAACATGAAAATCCGGAATACAATATATACTGTCAATCCAATTGGTGATATAAGTACCAGTCCCTGAATAAAATAGGTAAACAATTTTTTCATTCTGCTTTATTTTTAAACCTGTCAAAGATAAGAAATTCTGGTCAGCGCCGATAACAGTGATAGCAGACTGAAGGCTGGAAATCAAAGGAAAAAATTCGTCAAAGTGAATTTAAGGTTATTTAGAACTTAACGTCAAAACAAGTTTACAAAAAGATTGTTACTGTTTTGAATATCGATGGAGTTATCATTGCAAAGAAATAAGGATTAATGGATTTTTACTCAAAAAATACCAAATGGAGAAGTAAAACAGTAGGTTTCCTGCTGTTAATTATCTTTTTGGGGTATTATGGCAGTATTACTTTTTTCTCCCATGCCCATGTTGTTGATGGCGTAACTATTGTTCATTCACACCCTTACAAGTCAATAAATGGAAACAGCCGACCTGACAACCAGCACAGCAATAAGGAATTGCAGGTGATCCAGTTGCTGTCTGACTTTTTCACAACAGGAGTTATAATTTTCTTTTCTGCCTTAATACTACGGTTGCTATCTTTCAGGATACCCATCATGGAAACTGAACCTGATCAATTAAGATCTGCGGGTAATTTTTCCTATTTATTGCGTGCGCCCCCCTCCTACTGACACGCACACATCACTATAAAACATTTCTTAATTTTTCTTTGCTATGTTAATGTATGATAGCAAATTAACGGATAACACATTTTATAATCAATTAATAATGAAGCAATTAGCATTTATTTGTCTGGCATGGCTTATGATGTCTTGCCATTCCAATAGCCCAACTTTGTCATCAGTGAATTATACCCTTAAAGGGGACACCATCCTGATTCCTGATAATTCAAACCTTAAAGAAAAAATTAAAATATCGCGGGTAAATGCCCTTCCTTACCGTCAAAAGCTTTCAGCATCTGGTATTGTAAAAGCAATACCCAATAATTATGCCCAGATCGCATCCCCTTTTGCAGGTCGGATCATCAGATCGTTTATCAAGTTGGGTGATCGGGTCCAGGTGAATGCACCCATATTTGAAATCAGTTCACCCTCCTTTTTTGAGGCCGGGAAAGTCTATTACAAGGCAAAACAGGAAATGCAGCTAGCCGAAAAAAACCTTCACAGGCAACAGGATTTGTTAAAAAACGGTGTTGGCATCCAAAAGGATATGGAAGAGTCGGAAGTCAATTATGATTTGAGCAAAAGGGATTACGAAAACTCCGTAGCAAGCCTCAAAGTTTACCATGTCGATCCTGATGCATTGGTTCTGGGCCAGCCATTGATTGTCCGGTCACCCATAGCAGGTGAGATAATATCCGACAATATCGTTATCGGTCAATATCTACGTGAAGATGCCTCACCTGTTGCGCTTGTTGCCGAACTTGGAAAAGTTTGGGTGGTAGGCCAGTTAAAAGAGAAGGATATTCACAAAATTCACGAATCGGATGAAGTAGAAGTGGCAGTTGCCGGAATTCCCGGTTTGAACATTCATGGCTTCGTTTACCACATCAGCGAAATGCTCGACGAGGAGACCCGGTCGGTGGAGGTTTTTATCGAATGTGAAAATAAAGGTCGTAACCTGAAACCGGGAATGTATGTGACAGCCCAATTTTCAGAAATATCAGACAATTCCATTCTTATTCCTGCAAGTGCTGTCCTGCAAATGGAAGAAAGCAGCTTTGTTTTTGTGAAGACATCCGGGAATGGTTATCTGAAAAGGTTGATCGAAACCTCTGGTACCGATAATGACCGGATCATCCTTAAATCGGGCTTAAAACCTGATGAAGAAATTGTTACAGCGGGTGGATTTTATTTACTGGATGCCAAATAACCAAAATTATGCACGGAATTATATTATTGGCCATCCGGAAAAGATGGATTATGGTTGGGCTGTTTCTCCTGATATCCATTGTTGGGTTCTATTCATGGCAGCAACTATCCATTGAAGCGTATCCCGATATTGCAGATGTCACGGTCCAGGTAATAACCCAGGTTCCCGGACTTGCGGCTGAAGAAATTGAGCAGCAGATTACGATCCCGATAGAGCGGGAGCTGAATGGTTTGCCAGGTCTGCATGTGATGAGAAGCAAAAATACATTTGGTTTGTCGGCTGTGATCCTTGTTTTTGAAGACGGTGTTGACGACTACTGGGCCCGTCAGAGGGTGCAGGAAAAACTAGTTGGCGTCCAGTTACCCTATGGAGCCATTCCTGGCTTAAATCCACTTACTTCGCCAACGGGTGAGATTTACCGCTACATCATTGAAAGCAAGAGTCATGATTTAAGGGAATTGACCGATTTGCAGAAATGGGTCATCATACCCAGGTTGAAGCAGGTGACCGGTGTTGCTGATGTCAGCAATTTTGGGGGCATTACCACACAGTTCCAGATTGAAATTGATCCTTTAAAATTGGAACAGTACGACCTGACCTTATCGGATGTTACCGATAAGATTGAAAAGAACAATACCAATGCAGGAGGCAGTATGATCTATCGCGGCGACCTGAGTTATGTGATCCGCGGAATCGGTTTAGTGAAAGACTTGAACGACCTTGGAAAGATCGTGCTAAAGACAAAAAATGGAGTCCCGATTTTTGTGCAGGACCTTGGTGAATTGAAATATGGTAACCTGGAACGCAAAGGTGTCCTTGGATTTACCGACAGAAATAGAAATTATGAAGAGAGTGTTGAAGGTGTCGTCCAAATGCTCAGGTATCAGAATCCTTCAAAAGTCCTTGATGAGATACACAAATCAGTAGATGAGCTCAATAATGAAATCCTTCCGGAAGGGGTTAAAATCCATCCGTTTATGGACCGTACCGATCTGGTTGGAACGACTTTAAATACAGTTTCGCATACCTTGCTCGAAGGGATACTACTGGTACTGATCGTTTTGATTGTATTTCTGGGAAGCTGGCGCGGCGCATTATTGGTTGCAATTACAATTCCAATCTCATTGCTAATTGCTTTTGTTCTGATGTTGATGACCAATATTCCGGCAAATCTTTTGTCTTTGGGGGCAATCGATTTTGGGATTATTGTCGAAGGAGCTATTGTGATGATGGAGACGATTCTCAAGAAGCGTGAGGACCATCCGGATCGTGAGCTTGAAGAAAAATCAATCGTCGAGCGCACTGTGGAAGTGGCAAAACCTGTATTTTTCTCCTCAATTATCATTATCACAGCTTATTTGCCTCTTTTTGCTTTTGAGCGGGTTGAGAAAAAACTCTTTACGCCAATGGCATTTACTGTTGGTTATGCACTGGTTGGGGCATTGTTGGTCGCACTGTTCCTGATTCCGGGATTGGCTTACGTCCTTTATCGGAAACCCCAAAAGATGTATCACAATAAATGGCTTGAAAAACTTACCAACATCTATCATCGCCAAACCACGAAGATCATTGAAAAACCAAAATCGGTATATGCACCTTTGGGCTTTATTCTTGTTTGCGCCACAATCTTAACAATTATGGTTGGAAAAGATTTCCTTCCCCAGTTGGACGAAGGTTCCATTTGGTTACAGGTCCAATTGCCAGCTGGAATTTCGCTCGAAAAATCAAAAGCAATGAGCGACACCTTGCGTCAAAGGCTTATGAAATATGAAGAGGTGACCTATGCAATGATCCAGCTTGGACGCGACGATGAAGGTGCCGAGTCCTTTTCGATCTCCCATTTGGAATGTTCGGTTGGACTGAAACCCTATAAGGAGTGGAAAAATGGCAAAAAGAAAAGTGAATTGATCGATGAGATGTCAAAAGAGTTTGAATCTTTACCCGGATATACAGTTGGATTTTCGCAGCCTATTATCGACATGGTGATGGACCAGATTGCCGGAACCCATAGCGACCTGGCTGTAAAAGTTTATGGCGAAGACCTCAAGGAGAGCCGTCGGGTTGCAGAAGATGTACTGACAGTTTTAAAAACAATACCCGGAGCAGTGGATCTGGCAATCGATCAGGAGCCCCCGTTGCCCCAACTTCAGATCCGCGCCGACCGTGACAAAATTGCTCAATATGGCCTTAATGTTGCCGATGTTGCCGAACTGGTTGAAGTAGCCATCGGAGGCAAAGCGATTTCCCAGATTTTTATCGGGAACAAAGTCTATGACGTGATTTGTCGCTATGGTGAAAACAGCAGAAATACACCTGAGAAGATTGGAAACCTGATGCTGACTTCTGGTTCCGGAGCAAAAATACCTCTTTCGCAAGTTGCTGATATAAAGCTAAGTACTGGAGCAAGTGCAATTACCCGTGAAATGAACAAACGATATGTCACTCTTCGCATCAATTTACGGGGAATTGATCTTACTGAATTTTTAAATGATGCTCAAAAGAAAATTGCAAAAACCGTCAAATACAACCACGAAAAAAGCGTTATCAGATGGAGCGGGCAGTTTGAAAATCAAAACAGGGCGTACTCCCGTTTGGGATTTATTGTTCCACTTGCATTGTCGATCATGTTTTTACTGCTGTTCGGCGCATTTGGTACTTTCCGTCAGGCTGGCTTGCTGATGTGCGCGGTGCCATTGGCATTGTTTGGTGGAATGTTGGCACTCAATGTACGTGGAATGACATTAAATGTCTCATCTGCTGTCGGTTTTATAGCCCTATTTGGTGTTTCAATTCAAAATGGGGTAATCATGATTTCCCATATCAATTCCTTGCGACAACATGGAATGGCATTAAAAGAGGCTGTTATTAATGGTGCTTATCATCGGTTCAGGCCGGTATTGATGATCGGGATTGTTGCAGTTCTTGGTTTACTTCCTGCTTCGGTCTCAACAGGAATTGGGTCAGATGTTCAACGTCCGCTCGCAACTGTAATTGTTTATGGCTTGCTATTTGCCACGTTGATCACCCTTTATGTTTTGCCGGCTTTGTACTTTATGATCGAGAAAAAATGGGGAGATAAGCCTGCAATTGTCGAAGATAACATCCAATAAATCAAATTTGAAAATGAAGATTTTATTAATAATTCTGATTGCATTAGTATGTAAATCGGAAGTAGCTTATTCACAAATAGATACAACCAAGGTGCATCCTCTGGGATTCATTGGGTATATGGATCTTGTCAAAAAACACAACCTTGATTTTATTGCTGAACAATTTGAAGTCAATAAATCGGAAGCTGCCATCGAAATCGCAAAGGTTTTTCCAGACCCTACCCTATCGTTTGATATGACCCAAAATCGGGAAGGGAAAATATCTACCGGTCATGACCTTTATTCTGAACTGGGTACGACCCTCGAATTATTTGGTAAGCGAAGGGCAAGGATCGATCTGGCAAAAAGCGGTCACGAACTTTCTATAGCTTTGTTGGCTGATTTTTACCGTAATCTACAAGCTGAAGCAGCAACTGTTTTTCTTGAAGCTTTGAAGCAAAAGCAACTTTATTCTGTAAAGCTTAATTCGTACCAGACAATGAAACGCCTTGCCGAGGCCGACAGCATGCGCTTAAAGTCAGGCAGCATCATGGAAATTGATGCAATTCAAAGTAAGCTGGAGGCTACATCTCTGTACAATGAAGTATTGAAGTCGGAAGCTGATCTGAAAAATGCATTAACACAACTTTCACAAATGACAGGAACAATAGGCGCAGATTCCATTTTAATTCCCAAAGGAAGTTTCTTATCTGGTCAAAGATCATTCGATATCAATAAATTAATCAATGTTGCCCTGAATAACCGTTCAGACCTTGTTGCCGCATTATACAATAAAGAAGTGGCAGACAGGTCTTTAAAATTGGCAAAAAAAGAGCGGTTGATCAACCCAGACCTGAAACTGGGTATTCAGAATGGCTATCAACCATCGATCAGCGGCCCAACTGCGACAGCATTTACAGCTGGGATCGCCATTCCATTGAAATTCTCAAATTATTACAAAGGGCAGGTAAAGCTGGCCCAATTTCAAATTGCACAATCGGAAGTACTTTATCAAAAGGCTGAATTAAACATCAAAACTGAAATTACTCAGGCAATGCAATTGTATCAGGCACTTTGTAAACAGGTTGACAGTTTTGACCATGGGATGTTGGATGGAGCGCAAAATGTGCGCAAAGGGAAAATTTACAGTTATAACCGGGGAGAAACCTCCCTGCTTGAAGTGCTAAATTCACAGCGGACTTTTAACGACATTCAGCAAAGTTACTATGAAACACTTTTTAGTCGTGCTGTTGCGCTTGTGGAGTTGGAAAAAGCCGCCGGAATCTGGGATATTGAATTTTAGATAGTTTTAGAATCCATCGACAATTGGCATAAATTGAATTATAAGAACTTCCTTCCGAAGCTATCATTGCGAATCAAACGTCTATAAATTAGATGGTTAGCAGGATTCTGGTGTTTGGTGTGGCAATCCCATGATTGAAGCACAGTCCAGATCATTGTTTTTGGGATAGTGCTACTTAGGATGGGATTGCCACGGTTTTCATGTTAATCTATTGAAATATAATGTTTTATGTCGCAAAACTCGCAAAAACAATTCCTGATTGAGTAAATGTTTAT
Source organism: Mariniphaga sp. (assembly GCA_037128295.1). GTDB lineage: Bacteria > Bacteroidota > Bacteroidia > Bacteroidales > Prolixibacteraceae > JAAFHB01. Next base: position 13,746 of record JBAXWR010000124.1, on the reverse strand, counting down.
AAGATTGTTAGTGGTCTTCCTCAACTTTTAAGACTTTATGGCGCAATCAACAATTTTTATTATCGTACTGCCTTTACATTGCGGCGCATGGATCATTCACTCTTCTAATAACTTACCGATTGCGCCGCTGTTTTCTATGTTAATCTTTTGTTCTACAAATATTGCACTCCTAGCGGAGTTCTTAACTGTGCAAAAAATGTGTTTGACACATTCCTTAATAAGGTGCATTATAACATTTTATCCCTTTCTCCCCTTCTTCCATTCTCCCCTTCTCCTATTCTCCTATTCACATTTCTCCCCCTCTCCCATTCCCAAATCTCAAAAATCACTCCCTCTCCTTCCTTTTGGCCTCGTTCCAATGGACATCCATCTCCTCCAAACTCATCGAATGAAGCGACTGTCCTTTCAGAAGTGTTTGGTCTTCGAGATAATTAAACCGGCGGATAAATTTCATATTGGTTCGTTCGAGGGCACTTTCGGGATCAATATCGTATAAGCGGGCAACATTGACCAACGAAAACATCAGGTCTCCCAATTCCTGTTCCATTTTCTTTTGATCGTTGGAACGGATTTCATGTTCCAATTCAGCGAGTTCCTCTTTTACTTTATCCCAGACCTGCTCTATTTGTTCCCAATCAAACCCAACACCCCTTGCCTTTTCCTGGATCCGGTTTGCTTTTACAAGTGCAGGGAGCGAATCGGGCACACCTTCGAGAACACGCTTGCCCCTCCCCTTTTCCTTGAGCTTTAGCGCTTCCCAATTTTCTTCAACTTCGCGCGAATTGATTACTTCCGTATCACCGAAAACATGTGGGTGGCGATAGATTAACTTATCGGTCAGATTGTTGATAACATCCCCAATATCAAAGCTGTTGGATTCGGATCCTATTTTTGCGTAAAAAACAATGTGGAGTAGCACGTCACCAAGTTCTTTTTTGATCTCTTTTAAATCGCTGCGAAGGATAGCATCACCAAGTTCGTAAACCTCTTCGATGGTAAGCTTACGCAACGATTCAAAGGTCTGTTCACGGTCCCACGGACATTTTTCCCTCAGTTCGTCCATGATGTCCAATAACCGTTCAAACGATGCCAATTGTTCTTTTCTGGTTTTCATTGAATAACTTTTTTAAGGTGGCTAAGGTAGCTAAATTCAGATTTCATCTCTAAAATTGTGTAAAAACAAAATCCGGATCTATACTTTGATTCATCGCGGCTGGCAATTGGCGACTGGCAATTCGTATAAGAATGATTTTTCACTTTTATAATAATGTCTTGTGAAATACGTTTATCATCGAACTTCGTGCAGTCAACCAGTAGCCAGAAGGAAATAAATTGAAATACGATTATCATTGAAGCACTTGCAGTTAGCCAGAAGCCAGTTGCCAGTTGCCAGAAGCAAAAAGAAATAAATTGAAATATTTTGAAATATGATCATCATTGAAGCACGTGCAGTTAGCCAGAAGCCAGATGCTAATTATTCAATGTGACCGTGCCAGAAGATCGCCAATCCCGAAAAAAGTGTTTATTTTGTACCACACAATAAATGGCAGATATGATCGAACACAGTTTTCAGTTGGAAGGGATCGAACCTACGGAATTTTTTGGTACCAGAAATTCCAAAATGGAACTAATAAAGTCGTATTGCCCTAAAATTCTTATAGTTGCCCGTGGCCATACGATCAAAGTAAAGGGCGATGAAAACGAAGTTGGCGGCTATATCCGCAGGTTTCAGCTTATCATTGAACACTATTATCATTTTAACGCACTTTCAGACGAGACGATCCACCAGATCATGATGGACGACATCAGCTCCATAGACCAGAGCATCCAGAACAATAGCGATGTTTTACTCTTTGGGAATACGGGTAAACCAATCAGGCCTCGTACTCCAAACCAACAAAAAATGGTTGAAGCCTGTAAAAAGGAAGACCTTATTTTTGCGATAGGACCTGCTGGAACCGGTAAGACATATGTCGCTATTGCATTGGCAGTAAGTGCATTAAAAAACAGACAAATTAAACGGATCATTTTGAGCCGTCCGGCAGTCGAGGCGGGCGAGAACCTTGGATTTTTGCCCGGCGACCTCAGGGAGAAAATAGACCCTTATCTTCAACCAATTTATGACGCTCTGTTGGATATGATCCCAGCCAAAAAACTGGAAGAATATCTTAAGGATGGCATCATACAGATTGCCCCTTTGGCATTTATGCGGGGACGGACATTGAGCAATGCATTTGTGATCCTCGATGAAGCCCAAAATACTACAATTCCCCAGTTAAAAATGTTCCTGACCCGTATGGGGCTGAATACCAAATATATCATTACAGGAGATGTAACCCAGATTGATTTGCCCCGCAAGCAACATTCGGGATTGATCCTTGCATTAAAAATATTAAAAGGTGTCGAAGGTATATCAACCATCCATTTTGACAAAACCGATATTGTAAGGCATAAACTCGTTCGGGAGATCGTCGAAGCTTACGACCGTTACAATGTCCTGCACAACGAAGATTATTAATAACCATATAAAATACTGATTATGAGCAATGCAATTGTTAATACCGATTTTAATTTTCCAGGCCAGAAGAGTTTCTACAAGGGTAAAGTGAGGGACGTCTACAACATTAACGACGACTACCTTGTAATGGTTGTATCCGACAGGATCTCTGCCTTTGATGTGGTCCTGCCCAAAGGGATTCCTTATAAAGGTCAGGTCTTGAATCAGATTGCCGCAAAATTCCTGGATGCCACATCCGACATCGTTCCCAATTGGAAAATTGCAACGCCAGATCCCATGGTGACTGTCGGTCATTTGTGCGAACCATTTAAAGTTGAAATGGTGATCAGGGGATATTTGACTGGTCATGCATGGCGGCAGTATAAAGCCGGGAAACGAATTTTATGTGGTGTTCCAATGCCTGAAGGGATGAAAGAGAGCCAGAAATTCCCGGTACCGATCATCACCCCAACTACAAAAGCCTCTGAAGGTCACGATGAGGATATTTCGCGTGAAGAGATTATAAAACAGCACATTGTGTCTGTCGAAGACTATGATTTGCTTGAAAAATACACCTATTCGCTATTTCAACGAGGGACTGAAATGGCTGCTGAGAAAGGTTTGATACTTGTTGACACCAAATATGAATTTGGAAAAAAAGACGGTAAGATATACCTGATCGACGAAATTCACACTCCCGATTCATCACGGTATTTTTATGCCGAGGGTTATGAAGATCGTTTGGCAAAAGGCGAAAACCAAAAACAGTTGTCGAAAGAGTTTGTACGGCAGTGGCTGATCGAAAATGGTTTTCAGGGTTTGGAAGGGCAAAAAGTCCCGGAAATGACAGAAGATCGTGTCAATCAGATCTCTGAACGGTACATCGAACTGTTCGAGAATATCACTGGCGATCAATTTGTAAAGGGGGATGTCGCAAATGCTGGCGAAAGGATCAAAAATAATATTCTCAAGTTTATTGAGGGATAGATGGCAATTAGAGGCTAGCAACTGGCAACTGGCGGCTGGTTACAGGCTACTGGCGGCTAGCTTTTGGCCACTGGCTACTGGCGAGCTGCACGGTGTTAAATGAAGAACGTATTTCAAAATATTTCTATTTTATTTCAAGGTATTTCAACGTATATCAAGGTATTTCAAGGTATCTCCATTTATTTCAAAATATTTCAATTTTTTTCTTCCCGGTTATGATCAGAAAAATATTTCTATTTCTAATTTTTGGTTTTGCAATCAATTGTATTTCAGGACAAACCACGACTAATGTAAAAAAGACAACATTGGTGGTTAAAGGTCAGGTTATTCCTTCGTTTAAGTTTGAAATTTCTAAAGGTAAGACCGTTTCCTTCAGCGAATACAGGGGTAAGGTCGTATTGATCAACTTCTTCGCAACCTGGTGCGGCCCATGTTTAAGGGAATTGCCTTTGGTACAGGAACAAATCTGGAACAAACACAAGGATGACCCAAAGTTTGCGATGTTGACCTTTGGACGCGAACATTCGTGGGAAGAAGTCCTGAAATTTGGGAAAGAGAAGAATTTCACTTTTCCGCTCCTCCCCGACCCCAAACGCAATGTTTATGGGTTATTCGCCACAGAATTGATCCCAAGGAGTTTTTTAATCGATGCCGATGGCAAAATTATCTATCTTTCCGAAGGGTTTGAAGAACCGCATTTTACAGAGCTTAAAGAGTTGATTAATAAATTGTTAAATTTATAATGCAGAGGAACTCCAATATTTGGAGAACCTGAATGAGGACAGTTAGATAAAGCGATTGGAAATCGCATGACCCGCAAGCCCTTAATAATTATTTACTTAAAAAAGAAGGGCGGAAACCTATTCGTTTCCGCCCTTCTTTTTTAGGCAAAGCACATCTAATGCGCGAAGGCTATTTATTTCACACTAAAGAATCTCTTCGCTGGAAGGTTCTTCTAAAGTTTCCTTCCCTTCAACAATCGGTTCTTCTGTAATATTTGATTCTTCAACAACCGTTTCTTCGGCTTTTTCTTCTTCAAACACAAGCAAACCTTTTTCGTTCAGAAGGTTATACCAGGTAACCACTTTTTTAAGGTCTGAAACATAAACACGCTCCTTGTCATATTCAGGTAAAACCTCGGCAAAATATTTTTTTAGTTCATCTGGCGAAGATTTGGAAGGAATTGCCTGTCCCCCATTTTCTTTATTGGCTATTTTCTTGAACACTTTCTTCAAAGGCATGTCCTCTTCCAAAGTGTATATGGCGATATCTTCGAGGGTACTCATTTTGGCATCGGCAAAAGCAGTTGATTTCTTGCCTGTTAATAAAGATTCGATGACAACGTTATTTTTACCTTCCGATATTACCTTAAAAAGGCCGGGCTGACCGGCAATGGCTAAAATTCCTTTCAACATATTAATCTGTTTTATTTTTCGCATGGCGAAGGTAGTATTTTTTTACGAACCACAAAAAAGGAGTGCTTTTAATTGGCGGCTGGCGGCTGGCAACTAGCTACTGGCTTCTGGCAACTGGCAAGCTGCAATGAGTTGCTGATGAACCAATTTCTATTTATTTCAAATATTTCCATTTATTTCTTATCTTTGGAAATGACCAAATATTGAAATTGACTTCAAAAAATGGGGGTTCAAAAAAAAATAGTTTTCATTTTAAGCTTAATCATATCCTTTAATTGCATTAACTACAGGGTTGAAGCACAGGAGGGTTATATGAGACGGACCTTTACTGTAAATGATGGTCTTGCCCATAATTTTGTACAAAGTATATGTCAGGATAAAACAGGATTTATTTGGATTGCAACCTGGGACGGCCTTAGTAGGTTTGATGGGGTGGAATTCAAAAACTATTATAGCAACCCTAAAGATTCCGCCTCTTTGCCATTTTTCTGCCTCGATAAAGTGGTGACCGACCGTTTTGGAAATTTATTTGTTTACTGCCTTAACCGTACGCTTTCCATTTATAACCCTGCTTTGGACAGGTTTGAACCATTTCGGATGAATGGAAAAATGCCAATCAGGTATTTTGGAATTGACATCGATAATAAGGGAAATACCTGGTTATCAAGCGACAATGCAATTTATGTGAGCAAAGGTGCCACGAATGTTTTTGATACGATCAAAGTTGTAAACGAGGATTTTCAACTTGTTGATGCCCAGTCAACGTTTAGGTTTATTGCTATCGACAACAAAGGGAAGATTTGGTCCTATTTTAACAGCGAAGAAGGGTTAACGATCAGTCGTGGTATACTGGTTAATGATAAATTGGTAAAGTTGGTAAAAATAAAACCACTGAACCAAAAAAAATACAAATCCTTTGGTTTGCACAATTCCGACCAAGTATCCATCTATCAGTCTGAATCAAACCATACCTGGATGTTCTCCAAATACGGACTATTCCTTTTTGATCCTGAAAGAAATGAATTCATGCCTTTTACTTCTAAAATCGACCTCGACGAGTTCAAAGGACAGCCCTATTTTATCTGGCAGGACGACCATACAGGGATCAATGTCATCGACACAGAAAAAAAATCGCATTTTACTTTTAAACCAAATCCTGGGCAGTATTTTGAAACGGTATTTATCGATCAGCAACAAACGGTCTGGACTGGGACAATATCTAGTTCAAAAGATGAAATCGGGTTGAACAGGTACATTAAAATCCCCAATCATTTTAAGCATTACCTGACCGAAAAAAACGATAAAAAGGAATCGAACCACATAACCCCTATTTTAAAAGACAGGTTTGGAGATATTTGGGCAGGTGCAAAGGGGCTTGATTATTTATATAAGATCAAGCCTGATGGTAAGATCAACAAAATCAATTATTTAAATCAAACATCTAAAAAAAATCCAGTAGAAGTAAAATCAATGGTCGAAGATTCATTGGGAATATGGATCGGATGTACCGATAACAGCCTTAAATATTACGAATTTCGAAAACTAAAATTTAGTCAACAGATTACAGTTCCAGAAAATGTCCTCAAAATACATAATATCCTGAAAACCAAAGATAAGATCATTGTTAATTGCGATGAGGGAATTCAAACTTTCGATATTAGAAAAAAGGAGTTAAAATTCGAATTTCGGGTCTATGAACGATTTCCTTCTTTCACCATAGTAAACGACGGAAAAGAGGGTTACTGGATCGGCTCTTTTGGGGCTTACCTTTTCCATTTGGATTCACAATTTAAAATTGATCTCATGTTCCGGTTTCAGAAAAGGGACGAAATCGTTCAGCACATTCTTCCAGGTGACAATGATGATGTTTGGATTGCCCTTCAGGGCGGTGGTTTGGGGCACCAATTCCTTAAATCGGGGATATCCGAATTGTTTGCCACAGACAATGGTCTGTCTAACAATACATTATATTCAATTTTAAAAGACAGGAAGGGTCGGTTGTGGTTATCACACGAGAAAGGAATATCCTGTTTTAATCCTGAAACTTGCCAGTTTCGGAACTTTGGATCAGAGGATGGAATAAAAATTGAAGAATTTTCAGGCGATTCCTATTTTTTGGCACCCGATGAAGAAATGTTTTTTGGCGGGAAAAATGGGATTGTAAGTTTTTATCCCGAGGAAATCATAAAGATAAATGAAGCGGTTTCCCCTTTGGTGATCACCAGTTTGAGTGTTTCTGGCAATCCCCGCTATTTCGATAAACCGATTAACGAATTGACATCGGTCAACCTTAAAAAGGGCGAAAACAACTTTAATGTATCGTTTGCATCCTTGAATTTTAAAGACGATTTAAAAATCAGATATCGGAACCGCTTGATTGGCGTCTCTGATGAGTGGAAACTAACTGACGGAAAGAACCGGAACATCGGTTATTTTAACCTTCGACCCGGAACATATCTGCTCGAAATAGAAGCTTCTGACAAAAATGGTAACTGGGATTCAAAAACCTCTCTTACCATCATTATACCTTTCAAGATATACCAAACCATTTGGTTTAATATTCTTCTGGTTATGACCTTTTTAGGGTTGATAATATTGTTGATTATCCTATATATCAGGCAATTGAAATTTAAGGCGAGACAGGAGCAGGATGAATTGCGGCTGATTTCCCAACAGGAACAGAATGAATTGAAGCTGATTGCGCAACAGGAGCAGGAAGAATTGAGGTTGGAGGCTTTGCGGAACCAGATGAACCCCCATTTTATCTTCAATTCATTAAATTCGATCAATTATTTTATTTCAAAAAACGATAAGTTATCGGCAAACAGTTATATAGCCGATTTTTCGCGGTTGATCCGATCGTTCCTGACCAATTTGTCCAACGATTTTATACCACTTGAAACCGAGCTCCAACTGTTAAAGGATTACTTGAACCTTGAATCGTTGCGGTTTGGTGATAAATTCACTTATTCATTGAATATCAATAATTTAATGGATATTATTGATGTACATGTTTTTCCTGGGATCGTCCAGCCATTTATCGAAAATGCAATCTGGCATGGGATAAGCGGGCTTGTAAACAGAAAAGGATACATCAAAATTCAATTCAATGTTGTCAGTCAAACCATGGTTCAATGTGTAATTGAAGACGATGGGATCGGACGTGGCTTCTCAGCGGCTAACCGGAACGTTCATTCACACAGGAAATCACGCGGCATGGCCATAATCAATGAACGTTTGAAGTTATACAACAATCAGAAGAAGACAGATTATAAAGTTACAATCGAAGACCTTTATTCCGACAGATTTGAAACGGGTACGAGGGTAATTGTTGAATTACCGGTAAGATATTGATATTGAATTACATAGAAATATATTAAAATATTTAGAAATATTTGGAAATTATGGGAAATACATTGAAATAATTAGATATTAGTGGAATATTATTAAATTTACAAAGTTTGAATACCATGTCAAAAATAGGAAGACTAATCAACAAAGATTAATTAAATGTCTGATAATATATTACTTAAGCAAATAATAAAAGCAATTGTCGTTGATGATGAATTGTATGCAAGGGAAGTATTGGTTAATTACATCGTCGAATTCTGTACAGGGGTAGAAATTGTGGGTTCGTGTAGTTCAGCAAATGAAGCTTTTAAAGTTATTGTCGATAAAGAACCCGATTTGGTTTTCCTGGATGTTGACATGCCCAATGGTAGCGGCTTCGATCTTTTGAGGATGTTTCAATCTGTCAACTTTAAAGTTGTTTTTGTAACTGCATATAACACTTATGCTACCGAAGCATTCAGGTTTGCCGCCGTTGATTATATTCTGAAACCAATTAAAATCAGTGACTTATCTGAAGCAGTCGAGAGAGTAAAAAATTCCTTGAAAGTCTCTGGGTCATATGCTCAATTGCTGGACCTGCTCGAAAGCTACATGTCCCCGAAAAAGCAAGACAAGAACTATGTGATCTCAACCGCAAGTGGCTTTTCGGTTGTGAAAGCCAGCGATATAATCATGTTCAAGGCCGACAGCTATTGTACCATTGTTTATCTTGTCGATAATCCACCAATCTCAAGTTCCCACAACCTAAAGTACTACGAAGAGATTTTCGACCCGAATCAATTCATGAGGGTACACAATTCATACATCATCAACCTTGACCATGTCAAAAAATACACAATACAGGATGAGATCTTTTTGACCGGCAATAACAAGAGTTCGTTGAGTAGACCTCACAAACAAGACTTTCTCGACCTGTACAAAAAAAGGTTCTGATTTACCGATTATGTGCCAAATCGTGTCAATTGTTGGAAAATCACTACCAACTGTTGGATCTTGAAAAATCTGGGCATTAATTGATTTAATATTGTATTGCAATTTTCGTTGAATTGTTATTATTATTAAACCAATTAATTGTTTTCTGTATGGATGACTTGATGTCCTTAAAACAAAGAATTCGGACTGTCATCGTTGATGACGAACAACCGGCGCAGGAAGTACTCTTAAATTATATTTGCGATTATTGTCCTGAGCTTGAAATTGTAGCAGTTTGCGGTTCGGCAAAAACAGCTTTTGCAGCCATTTCCGGAAAAAAACCTCAATTGGTCTTCCTCGATGTTATGATGCCTTTGGCAGGAGGTTTTGACCTCTTGCGGATGTTCAGCCCCATCGATTTTAAGATTATTTTCGTGACCGGTCATTCCCAATACGCTATCGATGCTTTCCGGTTTGCTGCTGTTGACTTTCTGTTAAAGCCTGTCAAAGTGTCGGAATTGACCGAAGCTGTTGACAAGGTGAAAAGTAACCTGAAGTTAACTGGCCCGATCGATCAGATACAGAGCCTGATGGAAAGTTTCTCTCAGCCCTCAAAACAAAACAGAAACCTGGTTATTGCAGACAGCAATGGATTTTCTGTTGTCAAAACCGATGAAATCATACTTTGCCAGGCAGAAGGGTGCTTCACTGTGATCTATCTGATCAATAACGAATTAATCAACAGTACACGGAATCTTAAATATTTTGAAGAAATATTGGATCCACAACAATTTATGAGGGTGCATTACTCCTACCTCATCAGCCTTCACCACGTCAAAAGATATACCAGTAATGACGAAATCATATTGACCGATAATTTGAAGTGCGGACTTAGCCGGGCAAACAAACAAGAGTTCCATGATTACTACAAAAACAGGAAATTGTAAATGAATTACCAGTTATGTGCCAAATCGTGTCAACCGTTGGAAAATCCCTACCAACTGTTGGATTTCAAAAAATATTGGGTATTGATGTTTTAGCTTTGGACAATAATCAGTAAGTACAGAAACTGACAATTTTAAAATTATTAATAATGGAAGCATGAAATGAAAAAATTGCATTCCATATTCCTTGAACCCACCTGGACCAATGGCATAGAGCCGTTGGTCCTCCTAAACTTATCTGAATTTTGTTATTCGATTTCTTTAATTCGAAAACGTAGATATTACCTTAATTTTTGAAATTGAATGAGTTTTTTACTGCGCAGGAGAGGTATTTAGGTCAAAAAACTCGACTATTTTTTGTTATTCAACGACTTGCGAAGGTTTTCTATTTCGGCCATCAACGCTTCTTTCTCTTGTTCAACCGTCCCCAATCTTTGTTTTACCAGATTATTCTCCTGTTTTACAATTTCATTCTCCTGTTTTACGATTTCATTCTCTTGTTTTACGATTTCATTCTCCTGTTTTACGATTTCATTCTCCTGTTCCAAGTCGTCAATGGTTCGTTCAAGGTCCTCCAATTCGTCTATAATGCCATCTTCCATGTTCATTTTCTTCCTTACTTCATTGTCTTCAACAGCTTTTTGCAACTTGCGGATAATGGGCCTGTATTTTTCTGGAAATTCGCTTTCCTTGACATTTAAAACGTGGTGGTCCTTGTCAACATTGTTCCGCTGGTCAAAAACGCTCAACAATATCTCAAGGTCGTTCCTTCGTTTGTCTGTTAGGTAAGGAATCTGGATTACAAAACTGTCGAGGGTTAGGCTTTCGATGAACGATTCTTTGGTTTCAATGATTTTATTGGTCATCAGATCTATATATTGTCGGCTGACCTTAATAGCACTTGATTTGGTGTAATCCAATTTATGTCCCAAAAAATAGATGCTTATAATCGGCAAGCCAGTCTTGCGGAAACGGCTCCCTACTTTTACTTTTTGAAAATTGTCTTTATTTGAGAACTGCTCCCCAAGGTATTTCCTGAAACGCATAATGTCGGCTGGGAATTTCGCCTTCTGAAGTTCTATGATCACTTTTTTATACCCATCGGCAGTTTTTATGTTAGCGGAAAAATCAAGGCGATAGACAGTCAATGGATCCATCCTGATCTGTTTCCTTTTGGAGATTTTGGCTTCTTCTGCCGATTTTTCAATTTCTGCAATAAACTCTTGTGGGAGGAATGACAGATTTTCAATTTCCTCCCCAATGATCGACGAAATCATCAATTTTGCGACTTTGGCATCTTCCATCAGGTATTTGAAGACGACATCATATATTGGGTTAGCGATCTGCATATTGAAATGAATTTTAAGCAAATATACGAAACAAAACATTTAACCACAAATAATTTTAAATTTGGAAATAACCCTCTAATTTCTGGATCACAATAAAAATCATTGAATTTAAATTTACTTTTAACAGATTTTAATATTTTCGGACTCTGATAAAAGAAAGGTTTTAAAAAGACTAACTAATTATATTTTACTGATTGGCTGTATTAAGTTTATAACAAACATATATTCTTATGATAAAACAAATATTTACACTTTTGGCTTTGTTGATCACTGTGCACCTCACAACACAATCCCAAACAAAAGTTAGTGGCACAGTCCGCGACACAGAAGGGAACAGTATTCCTGGTGTAAGTATTGTTCAGAAAGGGACCACCAACGGAACAACCACAGATTTAGGAGGCCAATTCAATATTCAGGTAAACTCCACCGAAACGGTTTTGGTGTTCACTTTTGTTGGAATGAAACCTTTAGAGGAAGTTACTAAAGGAAGATCTGTGATCAATGTCACAATGACTTCTGAAAATGTCGGGTTAAGTGAAGTCGTTGTTACGGCACTCGGTATGCGGCGTGATAAAAAGACCCTCTCCTTTGCCACCCAAAAGCTGTCGGGTGAAGAATTGACAAAGACCGCAACCGGAAATTTCATGGAATCGTTAAGCGGGAAAGCCGCCGGTATCGACATCAAGGTGAGCAATTCGGGGGCTGGAGGTTCAACAAAAGCAGTTTTAAGGGGGAATAAATCTGTAAACGGACTTAGTGAACCACTCTATGTTATCGATGGTATCCCCATGGTCAACAATAAAAGTGGTCAACCCGGATCTTATGGAGGAACAGATGGCGGTGATGGACTATCCCAACTGAATCCTGACGATATCGAAAGCATCAATATCCTTAAAGGTGCCAATGCTTCAGTACTTTATGGTAGTCAGGGAGCCAATGGGGTTATCCTGATCACGACAAAAAAAGGATATGTTCAGAAAGCAACTGTCACAATTACATCTGGGCTGACGTTTGAAAGTGTCTCGGGTCTTCCTGATTTTCAATATGAATATGGTGCCGTTAACGGTTCTGACTATAGCTGGTCGAAAACAAAGGGGAATTATCAAACGGGTTATATCAAAGATTTCTTTCAGACTGGTTTTAATGCAAAAAACAGTATTTCGATCAGCGGTGGAAATGACAAAACGACTGCTTACTTTTCCTATGCCAATACAAATGCCAGCGGAGTTATGCCCACTAATAAATACCACAAGAACAACTTTAGCTTTAATCAATCAACCAAACTTTTCGAAAATAAGGTCTCGGTCAGTTCAAATGTATTGGTAACTGATGAACGGTCCGAAAACCGTCCAGGTGCCGGATATTATAACAATCCGCTTACCGGTTTGTATCTCTTTCCACGCGAAAGGGATTTTGCTTCCTACATGGAAAATTACCAGATATTGGACAAAGACCGGAATATGTACAAAATGAACTGGTTTTCGACCGAAGAAAAAGAAAATAACCCTTTCTGGGAGCTTTACAAGGATTCCAAAACCAGTCAGACCACACGTGCCATTGTCAACACAAAATTGTCCTGGGATATTTCGGGACACCTAAAACTTGAAGCCAGGGGTAGTGCCGATTATGCCGAGAAAGTGTATGAGAATAAATATTACGCTGGAGGTAATCAGGTGAGTGTTAGCATGAACGGAAAATGGCAATACCAGAAATATACCGACAAATCCATCTATGGTGATGCAATTTTAAGTTACAACAACACTTTTGGGAATGTGAAAATTTCCGGCATTTTAGGTAGCAGTTATCAGCACAACATTTTCAACAATGGAATTTCCGTTGATAACAGCTCCTTCATATTAATGTATCCCAACCTTTTCAGTTTTCTGAACATCCCTTATAATGTTGCGGTAGTTCCTACGATTAACAAGAGCATCAAACAAGGGGTATTTGGCAATCTGCAATTGGGCTATAAAGACCTGTTATTTTTGGACCTTTCCGGGCGAAACGATTGGGCTTCAACTTTGGCACTGACAGGAAATGAATCCTATTTTTATCCTGCGGTTGGCCTTTCCGCCATCGTAAGTCAAATGGTTAAGCTACCTTCTTATGTGTCTTTTGCAAAAATCAGGGGTTCATGGTCAAACACAGCCAATGAAGTGCCTTTTGATGTTGTCTCGCCTTGGAATACGATTAGTGGTACTGGTGGCCCCGATGGACCTGCAGGGATCAATCAAAGTACACAAATGCCTTTTGCCAACCTGAAACCAGAGATCATCACAGCGAATGAATTG
>JBAXWR010000123.1:0-20992 GCA_037128295.1 Mariniphaga sp. | reverse complement strand
AATCAGAGAAACAAATGTTAAAATAATTGAGGAGGTTGAAATGAAAAAAAGAAACTTTTTATTCTTGGCCGTGCTGGCGCTGCTTCTGGCCGCGAATAGCTGCGTTAAAGTGAAATATGAAGCCTATATCACCATCGTCAACATTGGCAAGGTAATGTTTTGGGGTAGTTATCACACCCATTTTTTCAAATTCAGAAACAAAAGCTACACCCATTTCCGAAGCAAGGTAAGGATCTTCTCCATAGGTCTCTTCGGTACGTCCCCAGCGCACATCGCTGGCAATGTTGACAACCGGAGATAAAATCTGCCGGATTCCTCGAGTTTTACATTCAACTGCTATTGCCTTAGAAACCCGGTGCATCAACTCAGTATTCCAGGTAGCAGCCAATGCAATAGATTGAGGGAATGCGGTTGCCCCACGCCTGACGAGTCCGTGCAAGGCCTCATCAAATGGGATGATCGGGATCCCCAAACGGCTTTCCCCAATGAAAAAACGTTGCATTTCGTTGACCATTTCAGCCGTTTCAACAGCCGATGCACCTGCAGCATAACTCAGCATTTGTCCAGCAGCATTTGCATTCTGACCTGCAGTGCTAACCTGAAAACCGAAAATACCGGTCTTGTACTTTTCCTTTCCCTGACTTAAGTCGCCGGGAATCATAAACATCTGCCAAAATTTCTCTTCGGGAGTCATTCTCGATAGCAGATCCTTTACCCGAGCTTCAACAGGTAATTTCGGATCTTTGTAAGGTTGAGCCCAGGCCTGGGTAAACAAAATAAAAAACAAAAGTGCAGCAGATAGTTTTCTCATGGTATTTTCTTCATAGATTTGATTTCCAAAATTTTACCATGGTTTCCCTAAGGTGCAGTGAAGTATTTTCCCGCTCATTGATCCCGTGCGACCGCATTGGGTACGACATCATGCTGAACATCTTATTGTTCTTAATTAGTTCATTGACAAGCATTTCAAAGCTTTGGTAATGAACATTGTCATCCGCCGTCCCATGAATGATCATCAGATTTCCCTTTAGATTTTTTGCGAAATTGATGGGTGAACCATCCCTGTAACCTTCACGGTTGTCTTCCAGCAAACCCATGTACCGCTCCTGATAAATATTGTCGTAGAGCCGCTGGTCCGAAACAAAGGAAACGGCTATCCCGGTGTTGTAAATTTCGGGGTAACGAAACAGGCAGTTCAGTGTCATCTGGCCACCACCGCTCCAACCCCAGATACCAATTCTTTTCGAGTCAACATAGTTGAACATCGAAACGATCTTTTGTGTGGCTTTGGCCTGATCGGCTGAGGCCAGAATTCCGATCTGGCGATAAATGCATTTCCGGAATTCAGCACCCCGTGGAACTTTAGTCCCCCTGTTATCCACACTGACAACGATATACCCCAGTTGAGCCAGGTATTGGTGCCAGAGATCGCCACCTCCCCACGAATCCTGAACGGTTGTACTGGCGGGTTCACCATATACATAAAAAATAACCGGATATTTCTTTGCCGGGTCGAAACCAACAGGTTTGATCATCCATGCATCGAGGACTACTTCACCGATATCCACCTTAAAAAACTCTTTCGGATTGAGTCCGAGCTCGTCAAATTTCTGTTTTGCCGTTGCATTGTCTTCAAGAAGCCTGACTATCTGATGTTTAGGCAAACTGACAAGAGAAATCTTTGGCGGCGTTACCGCATTGTTAAATGTGTGGATCGCCCACCGGGCATCACCCGAGATCTGATAGGAATTATGGCCGGTCATACTCGCAGGAGTTACCTTTTCAGCAACACCTTTCCCGTCAAGCCGGCTTCTGTAAAGGTAGCGCTGTGTGAAATTTTCGGGTGAGGCGATGTAATAAACGAATCCCCCTTTGCCATCGATACAACTGATACTGACCACATCGAGATTTTCCTTGATGATAGGGTTGAAGGTTTTGCCATCCCTTGAAACAAGGTACAGACGGAGCCAGCCATCTCTCTCGCTGGTCCAGGTAAAGTATTTCTCCTGATCGAGCCATTGGATGTTGTCATGAATATCAAGAAAGGCTTTATCCTTGTCGGTCAGGATATTGCTGAGCATCATGTTCGTTGTATTCCCAAACCATACCCGGTTGGTATTTTGCTCCCTGTTCAATTGCTGTATCATCACCTCATCGGAGTTTGGAATAAAATCCATCCTTGCCAGGTAATTGTTTTGAGGGTCGCCGGGTAACTCAAACCATTTTGTTATGCCACCCTCTGCAGATACAACCCCGATTTTCACAGCCGAGTTGGCAGTGCCGACTTTGGGATAGGGGAACGGAATGACTTTGGAATAGATAGAATCGACATTGTTGATCATATAGAAAGTACCAATTCCCTTTGTATCGGATTGCCAGTAAGCGATCTTTTTACCATCGGGACTCCATCTGAATCCGTCGCGGCAGTCGAGCTCCTCTTCATATACCCAATCAAATGTGCCATTGACAATATTTCCTCCACCATCTAAGGTGATCGGAGTGACCTTGCCTGTTTCCAGTTCTTCGACATAAATGTTCAATTTGCTCACATAGGCAACACGCGTCCCATCAGGTGAAAACTTGGCGAACATCATCGTGGTTGGTTCAACCGATTTTCCAAGTTGCCTGAGTTTACCCGATCGAATATCAAGTACCCAATAGTCGCCCCTTGTATTGTATCGCCATACCCGGCGTGTATTGGTAAAAATCAGTAACTTACTGTTATCGGACGACCAAATGTAATCGGAAACAGTTAACGGCTCACTTTGTCCTTCAGGAATGAACGATTTTGCGTTGCACACCACTGTTCGGGTGCCGGTTTCCGCATCGTACTTAACGATATCCCTGCCGTTGACCGCTTTATTGGTTTCGAATGTCAGGTAACCTTTATTGTCTTTGCTCCACCGGATTGGGCCATAGCTCTTGTCGCGGTAGGTGTCATTTTTGTAGATATCTTCCAACTTTAAGATGGCCTTATTCGTCTGGGCTATAACCGGGCTTAATAGCTGCGGGCATAACAAACCTAGAAATAAAAAGAGAAAAAACCTGTTTTTTGAAGTTTGGAAGAAAAGCACCTTTCTCATATTATTAGTGTTGGAAATTTATAGCTTACAAAGAAAAAGAATTAAATGCATTTTGCTGCTAATCCGGGAAAAATACTCTGCAGTGGTTAAAAGAATAGATGACCGTTGTACTCCAAATCAAAGACAAGTCGATCGTTAAAGTATAGGGAATACCGGAAACCGAAGAATGGAGAATGGAAATTCGGATGAGGAGGAAAAAAGGAAAACGGAGAAGGAAGAATGAGAATAAAAATTGTGGAGTGCGCCACAATGTTTTAAAAGTTGCATGAACACCAATAGTGGCTTCCGTGCGATTTGCAACCAAAACTGATAGTTGCTCATAAATTTCAGATGGTGCGGCACCCGGTGTTCAGAAATTTCGGCAATAGGTACTGAAAGTGCGGAGGCTGATTAATTTATTTGGAATCATCATTGAATAAGTAAATAAGGTTGGGTTCGAGGGATGTCCCTTGGCTATTAAGGTTGAAAAATGGAAAAATAAGGTTTGCTTTGATCAAAAAATAAGGTTTTTGTTCTTAGTCACCGGGACACTAATTTGAGCCGGGAGTTACCTTTGAAACCAGACACTCCTTTAGGATGTAGTGTCCCGGTGACTTTGAGCTAAGGCTGGCACATTGAGGTTCTGTTAAAAAGTCACCCTGACACTATTTCAAAATTTATCCTAAACCCCTTCTAATTTCCATTTTAGAATTACACAATTATAAAAGATAGACCTTTATTTTGTTATGTCACTTTTTTAAAAAAACTTCCAATGAAATACATTGTCCTGAATCAAGTTGATTGATCCCAGTTTTGATCTCTTGTTTTTGTGAATCAGAAAGTTCCAGTTTTGAAGCCTGTATGTCCTTGTCAATAATTTATTTGGGCTTTATATCCAATGTAATGAATTGCCTTGACGGGACCGCCAACTTCCAACTATTTTTCTTCTCATTTTGTAGCAAAGTGCAGTTCCCGTTTTTTAACTGAAAATGGTTCATGCCGGATGGCGCCTCCAAAGTGATTGTCTGATCTTTTGAAGATAAAAGGCTGACGATGATGTGGTCTTTTTCCCATTTGAGGCTCTTTACCTCTACCTGTCCGCGACACAGCACACCCTCGATTGTTCCATCCGACCATTCCTTTGGAAGTGCAGGCAACAACTGTATCTTACCGGGTTCTGAAGCAACAAGCATTTTAATGATCACAGCTGGCATACCTCCGCTGATGTCCATGTTCAACAGCGTGCGGTGATTGTGCATCGAAGCCAGGTTGTTCAGCCAATAACGGTTAACCAATGGGATCAGACAGCGGTAAGCCAGGTCACTTTCACCCAGACTTGTGGCAGCTTGCCCCAGTTGAACGACACCAAAAGACATAAACCCAAGCCCATTGTTTTTCCAGTGTTTTTCGAGTTTGATTTCGATCAACTTTTTGAAAGCATTGCGAAGGATCGGATCCTGCCCTATTTCATCCGGCAATCCATCATAAAGTGCATAAAGCTGGGAGGAGTGCCTGTGATTGTACTGATCAGTCAATTTGGGTGTTAACCACTCTTTAACTGCACCATCTTCGTTGATCGAATATTTTGGCATTTTCTCAAGCATCGAGATCCACAGTGCAATCTTGTCTTTATTCACCCCCAATTCCCTGGAGGCTGCGATAGTATTTTGGAGCAACTCTTTGGCAGCGGCAACATCCATTGTGGCATTAAAGCTACCCTGGGAATTGGTATTGCCAGGCGTATTTTCAGGAGACTGGGTCGGCGAGAAAATCCATTTTCCATCGGGACCTTTATACAGGTAATCCTCGAAAAACAGGGCTGCTTTTTCCATAAATGGCAAAGCATGGTTGGCCAAAAACTTCCGGTCGCCGGTAAACAAATAATAATCATAAAAAAAATGAGCCGCCCACGCTGCGCCTCCCACCCAGAAGCCACCGGCAAAGGAGGGTGCGAGTGCATTGTTAAAACCATTGGTCGTCGAACGCGATGGCAGGACGATACCCCTTGCACCAAAAATATTTTCAGCGTTGATCTCCAGCCAGGGAACCAACGATTCAATGTATGAGGTATAGGTCAACATCAGCTCCGCCATATTACCCCTCATCATGCTCGAAATGGCTGAAGGAACATTCCCGTTGTGGGTGTAATCGCTTGCCCACCCCGGAACATAAGTACCTCCCCAGAGTCCTTGTAAATTGGGGGGTAATTCCCCTGTACTCGAAAGTATATTATAACGGCCAGCATCAAATTCCTTTTCAATCAATGCCTTACTAAGTTCCTCATTGGTTGACTTGTTCATCAGCTCCTCCGTAGTGAGCAGATGATCCTCTCCTCCCCCAAGATCGAGCCGCATCCGATTGAAAAGCTTTCCATGGATGGTTGCATGACGTTTAAGCAAACCGGAATAGTCATTCTCCTTCGAGGCCAGGTTTCTTTTCATTTGAGACAATTGCGACTTGTCGGGATCGTAGTTCAAATGGATATCGACAAATATCAACACCTGGTCTGCCCCTTTCACCACTAGTGTTTCACCATCAGGTTCGGTAGTGCCGCCATTTGCAATAACCTGTGCAACTCCCTCAAGTGTATGAATACTGCCCGGATAAGCCATCTTAAAACCATTGCGATAGGAGAGGAAGGATTTTTCGGCTCTCTTTTTTACATCCGAAATATGGCTTGCAAAGACTTCATCTGAATTCTTAACTACTTTCGGACCAAGATTTTGCTCAACCTGACGGGAAACCAGACTTAGCCCGCAATTTAGATTGCCCTTGCCGGGTCCGGCAATCAATAAAACCGCAATGCTGTCGGCACGGGAGACAAATAAACGTCGTTCGAAAACACCCCTTTGATCGGCCCAATGCACTGTTGTTTCACCTGTCTGAAAATCGACAGAACGCATATAATCATGGATTTCAGTATTCCCGTCCATTTTGATATTGAGGTCAAAAGCAGGGACAAAGGGATCAGGGTACATAAAATCTTCCTGCCCCGACAAATCGAAGGCGAGTTCGGTCGCCTGTTTGTAAAGCGCTTTTTCTATCAAACTGCGGATTTCGAACAATCGGTTTCCGTTGTTTGGGGGCATTACCGGTTTGCCAATGGGAAGGAAAAGTCGTTCATGGGTGAAAATGATAATCTCCTCCAATGGCCGGCTCATCACATTTGCCCCGATCGTACCGTTACCACTGAGCAAACCATGTTCCCAGGTTTCGGATGGCATGGAACTGATGAAACCTCGATGTGGAACCTTCAACGGTTGTGCAAGTATGGTTGAATGAACCACAAGAATTCCAATTAAGAATAGAACCGCAGGACGAAAATTAAATATACGCTTCATAATATGAGTTTTATGTGGTCATTCTATTTTTCAGTTTGGAAGTCTTTTCTATCTAATTTGGTCTTTTACTACCCTACTGTGTTAACAATTCAATTTTCTGAAGGACCAAACCATAATGGCTTCCTGGAGGATTGGCCAGGATCTTAACTCCATTCCAGTCAGGAGCAAAATTGCCAGAATACAAGAGCCAGGCAGTTTTTCCATCTTTGCTGATAAATTTGGACGGAAAGTTGACAAAATAGGCCTGCTCCCCAAAATTTTTCAGGTAAGTGATCATTTTCCATTCCCCATCCAACTTGTCTGATTCAAGGAAATAGGTGTTCATCCTTGCACAAGTGTTCCCACCATCGGTCACGCACATTAAATATTTTTTGAGCGGGGCATTGTAGGTGACGGTAACGCATCCCATGTTGTTGTCCCATTCAAGAACCGGTTTAATTTTTTTGAAATCATAGGTCCAAACAGGATTTCCTTGTCCATCCTTGCCGGCATAAAACTCATATTTTGAGGCATCGTTAATGTTTTCAATTGACGGGACAACCCTTAGGAGATAGACCTGATCGCCTGTGATCCAACTATCGTTGTAAAAGCGATAAGGACTGTCGTTCTTATCGGCTCCATGTGCAACAAGATAAGCCTTTCCATCAGGGGAATACTGCATATTCTTTCCGAAATCGACAAAATGGGGCGAGCCAATTTTTACGGGATAGCCATTGATCCCTGTTTCACTAAACAAAGGTTTTACGGGGGTATGGGGACAAGCTTTCCACGAGCGCCCATAATCGGTTGAATACCGAAAGCCAACAAACGGACCCATCCACGGCCAGTTAAATATTGAATCTCCATAACGGGCACCACCATCGGGAGCAAGGCAATAAGTGCCATAATACCATATCTTATTGTGAATCAGGCTACCACATGGATATCTGCCTTGATAGGGACTTGGTGGTGCTTTTGACAGGCCAAGACTATAGACCTTAAGCGTAAGGGGATCATCGCCTTCAATTACAGCCTGACCGGTTGTGGCATTTTCACCCGCCGAGTTTGAAGTTTCAAACGATCCCTCCAAACGCGGACATTGGCCATCTGTAAATGGAGAATAGAGATGATTATCGTCAGACCATGTTGGATACCATGTGTCGGCTACATGGAAACCGCTTTTTAAACCAAGGAATTTTATCCCGGTGATTTCTTTTGATTGTCTGAACGGGCTACCGGAAGGGACTTCTGATTTCCATATAAATGGCTTAAAACTTAGTGTATCGGGCCTGGCAAGTGATTGCTGCGATTTTGCTGTAAAACACATAACCATCAGAAAAACAACTAATAAATGCAATTTTGTTTCCATAACAGAAAAAATATATTTTGAAAATGCACCTAAAAAACGACTACTTTGCCCACTCAGCCTCAACATCGGCAATGCTCTTTGGCTTTGGCTTACCAAGCAACTCATACCCGGTTTTAGTGATCAGAAAATCCTCCTCATTCCTGAGCCCCCCGAATGTTTTATATTCCTCTACGCGGTCAAAATTAATATAGTCGCTGTTGTGGTTTTTGGCTTTCCATTGATCGATCAGTTCCGGTATAAAATAAATACCGGGTTCAATGGTCAAAACAAATCCGGGTTCCAGTTTGCGCCCCAGGCGAAGGTATTTCAATCCAAACTGAGTGCTCTTTGGTTCTCCGTCGTAGCCAACATATACTTCGCCAAGATTTTCCATGTCGTGTACATCCAGCCCCATCATGTGGCCTAATCCACAAGGAAAAAACAGCGCATGTGCGCCATTGATCAGCGCATCATCTACATTGCCTTTCATCAACCCCAGGTCTTTCAAACCACGAATTATCACCCTGGAAGATTCAAAATAGACCTCCTTGAAAGGGATACCTGGTTTGAGCATCGAAATAGCGGTATTGTGGCTATCGAGACAAATCGAATAAATATCCTTTTGCTTTGAGGTAAAACGGCCATTTACCGGTACAGTACTCGAAAGATCCCCGGCGTAGCCCATGGCAGTTTCGGCTCCGGCATCGAGAAGGAACAAATCGCCATCTTTTAACACATTACCATGGTAATGATTATGAAGCGTTTGGCCATTTATCGTCGCAATAATCGGGAAGGAGATTTGTCCTCCGGCTTCAACTGCAATCTTTAGGACTGCTGCTGCAATCTGAGCTTCAGTTGTACCCGGTTTGGCCATCCGCATGGCAAGGGTGTGCATCTCGGTGCTAAGGTCACATGCCTGACGGATTTCGGCAATTTCCTCAATTGATTTGTAATTACGCTGATTGACAACTCCTTTGATAAGCTCAACCGAAGAACTTTCTTTTGCCTGGCCGGGATGGATTCCAAGCCAATCGAATAGTTTCAGGTTATGTTCCGGACGGTAAGGGGGCAAAAAATGAATTTTTCTTCCTTTGGCAGAAGAGGATTTAAGAAAAACCATCAGCGAAGCAATATCTCCTGAATTAGTCACACCGACCTGAAGTGCCTGATTCGCAATAGTAGGCTGTGGCCCCATCCAAACAAAATCTTCAACAGTAAGGTCGTTACCAAATATCATCTCCTCCCCTGTCTCACAATCCAAAATACCTGCCAGTGAGGGTTGGTTCAGTCCAAAAAAGTAGAGAAAAGTACTATCCTGCCTGAAATGATAGCCATTGTCGGTATAGTTCATTGGACTCTCGTCGTTGCCCATTAAAAGAATCAGACCTTGTCCAACCGATTTTTTAAGTTTTTCACGACGTTGTACGTAAATTTCTTTTGAAAACATAATGATGGTTTTTATAATTGTTTGAATTAAATTAATTGAATAAAAAATCATTTGTTATGATTAGAAAGCATTTTCTCATCATCTTTTCGGGCTGCAGAAATAAACATCCATATGGAGGTATAAATCACCACGACACACACCACCCATTTCAGGACAATCAAAGGTAAAGATTTGATGACAAAAGCAGCCAAAAAAACACCCACAACACCTGCGATTGACAGCGAAATTGCTGTTTTCCTGTCATAGGCATTTTCTTTTATGAACCTTCCACTTCCTGCCACCATCAGCATTGCAGTAGCTGTCATCATGATTGGAAAGGCAGTTTGCGGATGAAGGCCAAGCATGTAAACCATTGCCATACAGGGGGCATAAAATCCGACTCCTGCGGTTTGAAGGGCACCAAAGATAAAGCTCATGACAATTATGAGTGCCAAATTCCATCCGGTTAATCCAATAGCCTCACCACCGACAGGCATCAGTTTCAAAAAACCTGCAATAATCATCATGGCCACTGCCATCAGGCCGAAACCCAATCCGAGTTGAACCTTTTGGCGCGACATCTTTGCGACAATACCGGCACCCAACACAGCTCCTATTGGTGCAGCGGTTGACACCGACACCAGGGTAAGGGGGTCCACTTTAACAATGGTCATAAATATAAAAGCCTGTACAACAGTAGGAATTGTGTTCCCAACATGCATTGTTCCGGGAATCAGCCGGTCATCCACAAGTTTGAAAAATTTTAAAAGAGCTGTCTGTGGTGCAAAGCTTCCGATACCCAAAGTATCAAAGAAATTCGTTAGAAACCATGTTCCTAAAAGTGCAGACCATGGTTTACCCGAAAACTGATTTTTGTTTTTAATAACATCGGCCAAATAATAGAACCCAAAGAAGCCAGTCAAAAGTCCCAGTATAGTTTTGAGAATGAGGCTCATAATCTTTCAATTATTGGGATAATAACCGAATATCTTTAATCATTCGTGGCATCCAAACCTGCATCTGGCCTTCGCCTCTGTTGGCCCATGAGAAAAAAGGGATAGCCGTAATTTTTCGGATTACAGAGCTGATATTCAGGTTGTCGTCCGAAATTGTTGCCACAGGCGCATCTGCTTGTAATACAACGATTCCATTCAATAATTCAGGTTTGAATTCAGAAGTAAAAGTAACGTTATCGGGTATCAGGATATTCATTGATTTACCGGCATTATCCATATGTTCAAAGCAATAAACCAGCGGACCTCTTTGAAGTGCGACACGGTTCAGGTTGTCTTTCACCATGTCGATCGCAACGATTTTGCGCACAGGCATTGGTAGGTTTAAGACGACCAAATCCCCCTTTTTCCATGTTTTATTGATAACTGCATAACCATTTACCATCTTAAATGTGGCAGGAATCCCATTAAGAGTTAAGGAGATTTTTTCGACAGACGTGTCTGAATAACGATAAGTATTGCCAGGAACCGGTTGATTTTCGGCCCAACCTGGAATGCGAATATACAGGTCAAAATCAGTCTGCTTTTCTGGTGAAACAGAAATTTGAACTTTCCCGTCCCACGGGTAATCAGTTATCTGTTTCACGCTGATATTTTTGTTTTTAATGGTAAATGTTCCTGAACTACCTACAAAAAGATTGATCCATAAAGCATTATTGGATCTTGCATAGATATAATCGCCGACAGATTCCACCAAACGGGCAATATTTGATGGACAGCAGGCAGTACCAAACCATTCACGTCTTGAATAGTTCCCCATTGATGCCAACGGGTTTCCATAGAAAAAACGGTCGCCTTTTAATGATAGTCCGTCCAATGCTCCATTGTAAAGACTCCTTTCAAGTACATCAATGTATTTACTTTCGCCGGTAAGCAGGTTCATACGCTGATTCCAGAAAACCATCCCTACCGAGGCGCAGGTTTCACAATAAGCCTGTTCGTTGGGCAAGTCATAATCAACGCTAAAACCCTCATTTCTGCCTGACGAACCAATACCTCCGGTTATATACATGTTCCTATAAACCACATCTTCCCAAACTTGTTTCATCGCATTCATATAGCCCGAATCATTTTTTGCGGCACCCACATCGGCCGCTCCGGTATATAAATACATAGCCCTGACTGCATGTCCGGAAATTTTCGTTTGCTCCTTCAAAGGTAACCTGTCCTGACAATAATCCTGACCACTTGATTTATTGTTAAAATATCCGTGGCCTCGTTGTTGCAAGTACCAGTCCGACAAGTCGAGATAGCGTTTATCGCCTGTTGTTTTGTATAGTTTGACAAGTGCCAGTTCAATTTCCTGATGCCCCGATACCCAATGGCGATTTTGAAGCCGGAAAGTAGAGTCAATATGATTGGCAAAACGGATAGCAACATCCAGTAGTTTTCGCTTTCCTGTTGTGTTGAAGTAGGCAACCGCAGCCTCAATAAGGTGACCGGCACAATAATCCTCATGATAGTCCATGTTGGTCCAACGTTTTTGAATATCACCCAATGTATAATAGGTATTTAAATAGCCATCAGGCAATTGTGCCGCAGATATTTTATCAACCCATTCATCGGCTCTTTTCTCAAGCGCTGCATCGGGATGGTTTTTTAATGAGTAAGCAATAGCCTCCAAAGCTTTATATACATCAGAATCATCATAATAAATACCTTCATGCTTTTCGCCTTTTTTGGCAGCAACTTTTTCGAAATTCCGGATACGTGCTGTCTTTACTTCTGTTTGATTGATACATACGGGAATAGTAACTGTACTAACCGTTAGAATCCGTGGTTTCCAAAAGTTATCCTCAATTGCAACCTGTGAGAAATTGACAGTTTCCATTTTATGAAGTGTTGGTTGCGCTTCTAATTTTGAGATTAAGCAAACAATTAAGAAAAATGTACCCAGTAGTGTTTTTTTCATAATCAGAGCAAACTTAAGGGTTAAAACTATACAAATGAACAATAATATATTTTAAAAATACAGGTTTCCGAAAAGATTTTTTGGAATAATCTTTATGGATACCAGGCTATTTTTACTTACCCTAACCTGAAAACATCAATTTCCTAAACTGAATTAATTTGATTTGATAAAACAAAAAGACCACAAATCAATGATTTGTAGTCTTTTTAGCGGGATTGGATTCCCTTTTTGTCGGGGTACCAGGATTCGAACCTGGGACCCCCTGGTCCCAAACCAGGTGCGCTAGCCGGGCTGCGCTACACCCCGAATTTACTAATGTTTTTTTAAGAACATTACCTCTTTCTTTAGTTACTTAATCTCTTCAGAAGAGAGTTCTTAAAAGGATCAAACCGTCTCCGATTTGATGGGTGCAAAGGTACGGTAAATATTGAAACTACCAAATATTTTAAAAATAATTTTAAATCCTAAAATTATTGGAATGGAAGAACAAAATTCGCATGATCGAATTTTTATTTTTCAAAATCGAAACCTTTTCCTGAAGAAATACGTAAATAAAATAGTCTGATTTTAGTAGATGAAAGTTTAAACTAAAATTGGTTCTTTTCAAATTACGATATTTAAACTTTTTACAAACGAATAGAATTTACAATATGAAAAAATTAAATAGTATCGAATACCAAGCCACACTTGTGCTTTTGGCAGCGGTAGTTGTAATCGCGCTTACGATATATTGGATTGATCCCCGCCTTGTGATGGGTTACTAAAGGATTTTTTTTGATTTCGTGGATTTATCGCGGAGAGGGGGGGATTCGAACCCCCGGTACAGTTTCCCGTACGGCAGTTTAGCAAACTGCTGGTATCAGCCACTCACCCACCTCTCCGTAATTTTTGAGTGGTGCAAATGTAGGAATCATTTTCATTTTGACAAAAAAAAGGTCAAAAAAAACGGACAATAATACAATTTAGATTGATATATTATTTTATATCACTTGAATACATTGATATATATTGAGATACATTGAAATACTTTTGAAATATGTTTCATTAATTTTGAAATATCCGGATAATTTTGAAAAGTTAAACCCCAAATTTGGCGGGAAAACCAGTTCATTGTTGAGTAAAACTATCGTACTGAGGTAAACTTAAGGGAAAGTAAGCATACAAGGTAACGACAAAGTCTCAAAGATATAAGGTAGTCATCAAGAACTAATAGATCAAATCAAAAAAATAATTGCATTGCATCTATTTATGAATCTATCATTTACAAAATAGGTAAGAAAAAATCCAAAAAAAAAGGTCTGATATGTTTGTAGATTGTCCAAACAAGAGTAATTTAGTCCTATAATTACAAGCGTTCTTTGCAACTCAGATATTCCGCATTAATTCATATGATTGGTAAACTCAACATTTCCATTTAAACGAGAAAGCTTTTGACCGCTAAAACAGGCCTTACCCTTCGGGGAGCAGCATCTGCTGCCATTGGAAGTTTGATCAGTCAGGCACTCAAATCCTGTTTATCCGGGGTTTTACTCAAAGTGAATTAATGCGGTTTTTTGTGCATATATGTCTCGCAAAGTACGCGGAGTTACGCAAAGTTTTGTTTGTTAGATCCTTTGCGGTCATAGCGTCCTTTGCGCGAAACTTTTGTTTTTTTTTATGTCTCGCAAAGCACGCGAAGTTACGCAAAGTTTTGTTTGTTAGATCCTTTGCGGTCATAGCGTCCTTTGCGCGAAACTTTTGGTTTTTTTTATGTCTCGCAAAGTACGCGAAGTTACGCAAAGACTTGTTCATAAAATACTTTGCGTTCCTGGCGGTCTTTGCGCGATAATGGGAATATTATTTTGAAAGACTTCCCAATTATTTTACAGGAATAGCGGAAAAATGATGTCCCTTGTGCCTTTTCTCTTTTGAGAAATAGAAGTCAACCCGGCCGAGGATCAACCCACCAAAACCTACCTGGTTTACAACCACATCCTTGCCCGAAAGGTTTTTGATCAGATCA
The DNA here is from genome assembly GCA_037128295.1 of Mariniphaga sp. GTDB lineage: Bacteria > Bacteroidota > Bacteroidia > Bacteroidales > Prolixibacteraceae > JAAFHB01. Next base: position 6,909 of record JBAXWR010000123.1, on the reverse strand, counting down.
GGTTTCTGTAGAAAAGTATGGGTATGGCCACCAATAATAAAATCGGTATGAGATGTTTGGGCAGCCAATATTTTATCGCTCACTTGATTTTCCTTGTAGGAATACCCCAGGTGCGACAAGCAGACAATCAGATCGGTATGGTGCTCTTCTAACAATATTTTCTCCATTTTTAATGCTGTTTCCAATGGATCAAGATAACGGGTTTTCCCATAATTCTTCTCGCCAACAAGTCCTTGTAGCTCTACGCCCAATCCATAAACCCCTACTTTTATGCCTCCTTTTTTGAAAATCTTGTAAGGGACGGTCATTCCGGCCAAAATTGTATCCGAAAAATCGTAGTTGGCGTTAATAAACGGAAAACCTGCATATTTCAACTGACTTTTGATCCCTTCCAGTCCATTGTCAAATTCGTGGTTGCCCAGGGTAGCGGCATCATACCCCATCATCGTCATGAGTTCAAAATCGAACTTCCCGTTGAAAAAATTAAAATAAGGGGTTCCCTGATAAATATCCCCAGCATCGAAGAGCAACACATTTTTGGTTTCTGCCCTCACCTGACTGATCAGGGCTGCCCTTCTGGCCATTCCACCTTCACCTGCGTTTCGTGGCACATCCTTTTCGAAAGGATCGATGTGCGAATGAAAATCGTTTGTATGCAAAATGGTCAGTTTAACCAGTTCCTCTGCACCAAACACCGAAAGCGGTGTACCAACCACTAAAGTACCAGCAGCACCTGCTCCCAGTAATCTTAAAAAATCCCTTCTATTTTGCATCGTAAACCCTCCCATCCAATTTAACATCAATAGCAATTCCTTTGCGGCCCAATTTGCGCAAATGGTCAATAAACATATCCCTGAATCTTACCCCCGGAAGAATCCGTTCCTTAATGTTTTTCAAAATTTCGCTTCCGTCGCCACCTCCGGCGATATAGTCGCTCGTTACCAACCAATAGTTTTTTGTATCATCAAGTGGTTGTCCCTGAACCTCAGGATTTAAGGCCTTATTGTCTTTAATGCCAAAATGGATTCCCGAAACCCCTTCCCCACCTCTGGAAGCCATATGATTGATAAAGGCACGCAATTCTATACCCGTCATCTTTAAGAAAATAACCTCGTTTTCAAATGGCATCAGCTCAAACATATTCTGGACCTTTACTTCCCCTTTTGGGATCGGGACTCGTAAGCCCCCACGGTTGACCATCGCCACATCGATGTGCATTCCGGGATATTTTTTTAAACAGATAGAATCAGACTCCGTCCTGACAAGATCGGCACAAAAATTGGTCAGCAAACTTTCAGGGCGACCACCAAAGAGCGCCACTTTCGAATTACAAAGTACTTCGCCCATTTCTTTAGATAGCTTTTCCCTGTAAGGTGCGATAATATTTTCCATTTTAGGGTCAGGTGCGACCTTTAAAGTGGAATCGAGGTGGATATTTGAGAATTCGACCTTCGAGACTTTTAGCGATTGACATCCGGGAAAAACATAACCGAGGAGCAACAACAAGGCGATTGCCGGTAGCAACTTTAAGGACCTTCTTTTTATTACATTGATTAAAAACATGTTATAAAATATTATTATTTTTTATACAATTCAATCGAAGACCCGTTCAAAATGGTTGATTTTAAAATCGAATCCACTGTAAAGAAGCAAATGTTTGGGCAGATTACAAAAACATGAAAGATCGAACTGTCGTTTTTTTGCAAAATTTTTTTACACCGTTGAAGTGACAAATAACTGATTAGTTTTGCATTCTTATCATATCAAAATTCATTTGTTTTGAAAAGCTATAAACTGTTCAATTTAAGGACTTATATTTCAACACTATATCTATTTATTTCTTTTTTCTCCTTTTCCCAGGAACCTGATTCGCTAAACTTTACAGCTAAAAGCGGTGACAATATTTATCGGATCCTGCAAAATAATGGGTTGACTGATTCTCATTTTATGGAAGATTTTATCATTCTCAATAAAAGTAAGTTGGGTAAAGACAATGCCCTTATTATCGGGAGAACGTATATTCTACCAAAACTCACTGAACAACAAACAGATACAATTAATATTCCTCAGATTGTCGTTCCTCTGGTAGTCGTTCCCCAAGTCAAATTCATTACAGAACCTTTATTTGGAAAAGATGCCGAGCATGTTGACCTCATCGACCAAAAGTTAAAAGGAGGTGTATTCTATCTTGTTAGTGGTCATGGGGGTCCTGATCCAGGTGCTATGGGTAAAATCGGGAAAAATATCCTTTGTGAAGATGAATATGCCTATGATGTCACCCTGAGGTTCGGAAGGGAGCTGCTCCGTCATTCTGCAAAAGTCTATTTCATCGTCCGCGATCCGTACGATGGCATCAGAAACGACCTTTTCCTCAGGAACAACAAAGATGAGGTATGCTACCCAAACTCTGAAATACCACTAAATCAGGTAGAAAGACTGAAACAGCGTGTCGATGCCATTAATGTTCTCTACCGCAACGAACATCAGGGGATCTATAAAAGATGCATCGAAATCCATGTTGACGCAAGAAACAACAAAAAAAACATCGACCTCTTCTTCTATTTTAACGAAGGAAGCAAAAACGGTGAGCGCCTGGCCAATACCCTCCGAACTACTGTTGAACAGAAATATCAGCTCAAACAGCCCGGAAGAGGCTACACCGGCGACGTTTCATCGCGGAACCTTTATATGCTCAAAAAGACCATCCCAACTGCAGTTTTTATCGAACTTGGAAACATCAACCATTCACGCGACCAACAAAGGTTGATTTATGAAAACAACCGACAGGCCATTGCCAAATGGTTGTGCGACGGCGTAATTGAAGATTTTGGAAAATAGAAAAGGGAAAGTGGAAAATAGAAATTGGAAAATGGAAATTGGAAAATGGAAATTGGAAAATGGAAAATGGAAAATGGAAAGTGGAAAGTGGAAATTGGAAAGTGGAAAGTGGAAAGTGGAAAATAGAAATTGGAATGCCCCAAAAAAATAATTCTGGAACATTCCAATCAGTTTAAGCACATTTGCTTACTTCTTTTCCATCACTTTTTGACGCGTTTAAAAGTCGATTCTGCCACTGGCTTATTGTTTTGCAACATAGTCAACACGTATGAGTCGGAAGATTTTATCACCATTTTGTATTTCAGAATGGCCTTTTCCGGATTTGAAAGGTCCTGATAGGAGACTCCCTCACAAGTATTCTTTGATGTAAACCAATATGCCCAGAGTGAAATTTCAGGGGATGATTCCCAAAGCATTGCAAAAATGATTTTGTCATTTTTTTGATCATATCCCCACAATTCCTTTGTTGAACTGATAACTTTGCCCTTGGTGATGTTCTTGATTGTGCCAACGATACCAGATCCAAACGCTGTAAATTCATCAACCTGTACCGTATCTTTGCCCATTTGAGCCTGCCATGTACCCAGAAATTGTTTCATTAACTCAATCTGGTTGAGTTTGTTCTGTGTAGTTTGTGCCTGAATTGGTTTAATAATAACGGACATGTGTAAACCAATCATCATTGCAATAAAGTATAATGTTTTCATGATCATGATTATTTGTTATTGGCGAAAACGAAAATCAGACTGGTTTTTGTTCAGGTTTATTTAACTGTTCCGATTTGTTCAATTGTGAAAGTGCAGCGATACCACCCATTCCACCAAGGTTCATCATATCGAGCGCGGAACTTGGCACAATGATCATCGAACCTTTTTCTTTCAACCCTTCACCGATCAGGTTCATGGCCCTCAATTGCAATGCTACAGGATTGTTCATATACGATTCGCTCGCCTTGGCAAACTTCTCCGCAATTTCGGTTTCTGCGGTTCCGAGGATGACCCTGGCTTTGCGTTCCCTTTCGGCTTGTGCCTGTTTGCTCATCGCATCAGATAGCCCTTGCGGAATTGTAATATCCTTTATTCCAACTGTTTGGCAGGTAATACCCCAGGGATTTGTATTTTCGTCCAATAATTTTTGAAGGTCTTCGGCAATCTTATCCCTGTCTTGTAACAACTCAGCCAATTCGTGTTTTCCAATAATATCCCTCAACCCGGTTTGGGCAATGTATTGAATGGCTGTCTGATAATCCTGAACTTCAAGGGCAGCTTTTTCTACGTCCCAGACAGTCCAGTACAAAACTGCAACTACATTTACTGGTACTGTGTCCTTTGTTAATGTTTGATCTGCTTTAAAATCGGTTACCCTGACTCTTTGATCGATGTAATCGATGACCTTATCCAATATCGGCCAGATAAAAAATATGCCGGGCCCTTTTAATCCAACATACCGGCCCATTCGTAACTGCACCGCTTTTTCCCATTGGTCGGCAATTTTTATGGAGCTTGCAATTAGGGCTGCAAGAATCCACAATCCGATTAAGTAAAAAATGTCAATAATTTTCAAATAGAACAAGAGAGCCAATATCGCGGAGGCGACAATGATCACAGTCGTAGAAATTACGTTAAAAAGATTTTTGGTTTCCATAGTCATTTGTTATTAAGATTGTTATAAAAATTGTTGTTCAAATTGTTCTGCAACTCGGCAATTACCTCTTCCTTAGAAAAGCCATAGGTATAGGCAACCGTTAAAAACTCTTTGCAGATGTCCTGAATTTTCCGTTGTTTCTCCTCATCGGTAAGGACGATCCCGTTGGCATTGATAAACGTACCCGACCCTTGCTGAGTGTCAAGGATGCTCAGGATCTCTAGTTCTTTGTAGGCTTTTGCGATTGTATTCAGGTTTACCTTAAGGATCACCGCTAAAGCCCTTACAGTTGGAAGCTGTTCGCCGGTTTTTAATTTACCGGAGGCGATACCAAATTTAATCTGGTCGATAATCTGCCTGTAGAAAGGCGTCCCGCCACTTGGATCTAAAATAAAATTGATCATTGTAATATTGGTATATTGTATTAGTTGTATAGTACAAATATACAATGTCATTTTTCAAAATCCAAATAAATCGGGAAAAATTTTCAAAATAATTTTAAAGCTCCAATTTTAAGAATTAAACCCTCAATGTTGCCCAAACCTTGAGGGTTTAAAGTTCTGATAATCCGTCAATCCCAATCCTGCAACTTATCGAGGTCGCGGCGGTCTTTTTTGGTGGGGCGTCCGGTTCCGCGGTCGCGCTCGAAAGTGTTCATCTGGGCACGGATTTCTAGGATTTTCAATTCTTCAGGCGGGGTGATGTCCTCAACATAGTCCGGGGCAAGTTTGGCACCTACACGTTTACCGATCAGGCCAATCACCCTGTAGGAGTAGGTCACAGGGTTTTTACGGATTTTGATGATGTCGCCAACCTTAGGTATCCGGGAGGGTTTAACAGAAATCCCATCAATGGTGATACGGCCCTTCTTGCACTCCTCGGTAGCGAGTGTCCTTGTGTGGAAAAGGCGAACGGCCCAAAGCCATTTATCGATGCGAACAGGATCTTCCATGATAAAATGAGATTGTAGTGATTAATTAAAGTGGCTGGCAACTGGCGGCTGGCAACTGGCTACTGGCACTTTCAAAACTTATTATAACTCAGTAATCTGATACTTAAATATATATATCATTGATTTACATCACTATAAAAACAATAAATTGAAAGTAGGTTCAAACTTTGAAGGCTAGCTAGCCGCCAGATGCCAACAGCCAACAGCAAGTTGCCGGCTGCTGGAAGCCAGCCTCTACTTTTTGTTGTACGTATTCATTGCCCGTTCGGCACCCATGGTTGCAAAAGCCTTGATGATCTCGATGCAAAGCTCCATTTTCGAGTTGACAACTTCCTCCTCTTCACGTGTCCATTTTCCCAGAACATGTTCGACCTGATAACCACGAGGAAAATCATTGCCAATCCCGAACCTCAACCGGATATAATCCTGGGTTCCTAAAATCTGGTGAATACTTTTTAAACCATTGTGGCCAGCATCGCCACCGTTAAGCCTCATCCTGATCTTTCCAAGTGGCAATGCAAGGTCATCGACGAGGATCAATACTTTATCTAATTCAACCCCCTCTTTCTGCATCCAGTAATGGACAGAACGGCCACTTAGGTTCATGAATGTATTGGGTTTCAGCAAGATAAATACTTTACCGGCATGTTTCATTTCAGCGACAGACCCGTAACGTTTTTCGCTAAAAGAAATATTGGATGCCCTTGCGAGAGCATCCAATATCGTAAATCCAATGTTGTGCCGGGTATTTTCGTATTCTTCCCCGATATTCCCCAAGCCTACAATCAGGTATTTCAAAACTTGAAAATTTTATTTTTTCTTGCCAGTTGGCTGAGAGGTATCGGCCATTGCAGCACGGGCAGCACGGGTAACCATCACAGTAGCAACCGGAACAGATTTTGCATTTAAGATTTCAATTCCTGGAACTTTTACGTCAGATACCCTGATACTTTCACTGATGTTCAATTCGGTAACGTCGATAACGATCTCATCCGGGAAATCTTTCGGGAATCCTTTGGCTTTTAAAGTACGGAGGTTCGATTTCAAACGGCCCCCTTGTTGGATACCTTTTGCATAACCATCCAAACGAACAGGGATTTCGAGCCTGACCGCAACATTTTCACGGGATTCAAGAAAATCGATGTGGAGAAGTTTGTCTGTAACGGGATGAAATTGTAACGCCTGTAAGAAAGCATTGTAAACAGTACCATCAACATCAATCTCGGTCTGATATACTTTTGGGGTATAAATCAATTTACGGAATTCGTTTTCATGTGCCTGAAAATGAACCACTTTTTCGCCACCGTAAATCACACATGGTACCAAATCCTGTGCCCTAAGCGCTTTGCAATCTTTCTTCCCGATTGCCTGACGGGCAGTACCCTTAATTTGAAATTTCTTCATTTGTTTTTTAAAAAATTAACTGTTTTGTAACTAAGTGTTTACTCAGATCTCCTTCTGAAAGGAAGGTATCC
>JBAXWR010000122.1:0-21003 GCA_037128295.1 Mariniphaga sp. | reverse complement strand
ATTCCCTAAACCCTGGATTCCAGGAAAATGCCTTTACAAATCTCTTTGCATAATTTTTTATCCCCTTTTCGTCGTAAATATGAAAGGGTGTTGGATATTTTTCAATTATTTTTTCAAGTTCTTCTTTTGAAAAAGGGAGTTTCTTCTCTGTCATAATGTTAAAATTAAAGCCCCACAAAATTAGAAAATTTATAATTACAATTTATTCAATATGATAATTTAGTGGCATTTGCGAAATAGGAAGCCTAAACCTATTTCCATAAAATATAAAAAGCCGGAATTTTGAATCCGGCTTTTATTTAAGAAATTATGTATTTAATTGATAATCAAAGTTAAAGCTGGTTTATTTTTGTTGAAAGAGTTAACCCACAATTACTTTGGAAAGGTTTTAAAAATCATCTGAACCACATTGTTCAAATTTTCTTCCCTGGTTTCGGTGCGCGGATTGATCAATCCCTCGGCAACACCCTCCCAGATCATTTTCTTTTCCTGCACATCGATCAAATCAATAAACAGAGTACCTTCAATTGATTTGTTCACATCGACAAAAGTGCTGGTCGATCCCCATCCACGATAATACATAAAAGGGCCACCGAATCCGTTGGAAGTTGCTGTCGCTGTATAATGGGTCTTTCCTTTTATAAAAGCATTCACAAGCAGGTCAGGCGTTTCGGATTCCTGAAGACCTTTGGCTACCAGTTCTTTTGTAATTGCATCTTTTAACCTCCGGCGGTTGAGGTCGTTCAAACTCACTTTATCAACTTCTTTGCTGAAATTAAAGGTTTTGTACTTTGGAAAATCTGCTTTTCGATCGTAATCGGTGCTTACCCTGATCGAACTGCAACCGGCCATGATAATCATCAGCACAACCGGAAAAATAATCGTTAATAATTTTGTTTTCATGACTTAAAAATTTGAATGGAACGTTATTATAGAATTTAAATATTTATCGATCAAGGATCTGCTATCTTCTCCCGGAGCTGCTTTTATCTTTTTTTTCAGATGTGGGTGAAGCTTCACTGCTCCGCACCGGGGCAGATTTCACTTCATTGGTTTTTTCCCTTGTTGCGCCACGTGCTGGAGTTTGTTCAGTTCGCGAAGTCCTCTCAGTTCTTACGCGTGAGGAAGTTGAAGGTTGCCTTTCTGATGATCTGTTTACCCTTGGTTCAGTAGAATCTGTTCTGCGAGCCGTTGAAGTTGACCTGTTTACCCTATCAGTGCCAGAGTTGTTACGATTAGCACGTCTATTGTTTATGCCCCCTGAACTCTTTTGTTCGTTGTTCCTGTTTGTAATTATTTCATTACTCTGTCGATTCACTATCCCCCTGGTTTCGGATCCGGGACGCGAATAGATATTCCCTCTCTGCGTGGCCGGGTAGGTATTTACCCTTCTGCTCGAATTTGACATTGAGGTATTGGGCTGACGGATGATGTTATTGCCCCGTTGATGGTCTATTCGCTCGAGCGAAGAATTGTTGACCCTTGGGTTATTGACAACATTGGCCTCAATTGATCTGTAAAATCCATGATATGAAGCAGGACGGTTCATACGCTGAGGATGGTTTGAATAGTAATTGTGGTAATAGTTGTAATAGTTGTACGAAAGATGTGGAAATAATGAAGGGTGGTAATGTGTGTGCCAATGGATGAAATTGAAGGATGGAAGTCCAGTGAAAATGATATTTCCTAATCTGTTTCTGTAAAAACCTGTATGATAATAGGTTGGATATGGTCGCCAGATGGGGGAGGAATACCAGTAAGGATATCCAAACCAAAAAGGATAGCTGTTGATCAACCTTACCTCAACAATTGGATCTGAGTTACCATCATACCTTCTGCTATTGTTGGTCTCGCGGGCATAGCGGTCCGATGCTTCAAGTAATTCGTTATATGCCTCAGGATCGTTCTGGATTTGATTTTTGTAGGTTTCCAGATCTTCCTTATTTTGTTGGGCAAGTTCTCCTGAAATCCGGTTAACCCGATTGATAACCCATTCAGGATCCTCGCTATAGACTTCTCCTAGCAAAGATGTAAACGACATGTCCTCAACAAGTGCAGATACAATTTCAGGATGTGACAACAGTATATTCACACTTTCGCGTGTTTTTTCGTTGTAAGGTTCAAGGTACTCCTGGAATGACCTATCGATTGCATTGTTCAACCTGTCGATACGGACCAGTACGTCGAAATAGCTGCGTGAGTATTTTTCAGCCGTTTCGCGGATATCATCCGGATATTTAGATGAAATCCTTGTAGCTTCTGATGTAGATGACTTTCCGTTTTGGACCAATTCTGTAATCAGGTTAGGATAACGTGCCAGATCATAAAATGCTTCCTGCTCTGTACGGTCATAATCCTGTATGATGTTCCTGAACTGCTGCTGTGACCTTTTCTGTAACTCCGCCATTTTATCAAAGACTTCCGGGGTTTTGGCAATCTGAAGAATATGGCGAATAACTTTATCGTCGGCACTTGCAATCGTTTCGATTGTTGTCGGATCATCCTGGATCATTTGCATTAACCGGCCTTTGTTGTCGGCTTGGGCGTTACTTGTGAACGAAAAAGCGATGAGGGCTACCACTAACATACATGCTGAAGATATCAACCCTAAAATAGTTTGTGAATTATTTGTTTTCATATCGAATCATTTTTTGAAGGTCAATTTGAAAAACAAAAACATTCAACATCTCCGGATGATGTTCTTTTAATTGTTTTACCTATCGTTACCTTTTATTATACTTTGAAACGCAAGCAAAAAGTTTGCCAAAGATGAAAATTCGGTATCTAAAAATTTATGCACCATAAATAAGTATTCATATTTTACCCTTATCAATTTCATACTTTAATACGATTTCGAATTAACCACCTTTTAGTGATCTTCATCTACTAAAAACAACCATTCACCGATTTATTTTTCATTATTAGTTCCTCCGAAATTACCTTTGCCCAGAATTAAGAAACATTTAACATTAAGGAAACGTTTTGCGTGAAAAACGTTTCCTATTTTTGTGGCGGATTAAATTTCTTAGGAATCAAAAAATGGGAGAGGAACTAAATTATCAGGATGAGCAGTTAAGGTTGATGTTTGACCAGGTGAATGAGTTGTTTTTCGAATTCGGGATCAAGAACCTCAACATGGACGACATCAGCCGAAAATTGGGAATATCGAAAAAAACCCTCTACCGCTATGTAAAAAGCAAGGAGGACCTGATCGATAAGCTTTTCGAATATGAGCGGCTCAAAGGCGATGAAGTGATGTCGGAAATTGGTCGGCAAAATGTAAATGCCATCGAAAAACTATTTAAAGTAAGCCTTCACGTTTTCGAGGAGATGAAACGGTTCAACCCGATGCTGATGTTCGAACTTCGCAAGTATTACGAACAACTGTTCTCCGAACACCATGCTTTGAAAATAGAACATATTTCGAGATTGATGAAATTGAATGTACTTCAGGGGATTGAGGAAGGGTTATACAGGCGGGACTTAAATATTGATGCCTCGGTTGCACTTTATATGAACTACCTTATTGAAGTCCACAACCACGATTTCTGCAAATCAATTTCATTGTCATTTGACGAACTTTTCAGGATCATGTTCGAGAACCATGTGAGGGCAATATCCACGTTAGAAGGGGTTGCCTATTTTGAACGCCGGAAAAAGGAGATTACCGAAAATTTAAATAAAAATATTAACTAGTACAAAAATGGAATATATGTTAACAAAAAAGTATCAGATTATCTTATTGATCCTACTCTCTCTTGGAGGGGCAAAGATCGGTGCTGCTCAGGATACGCTGCGGCTCTCGCTGAATGAAGCGCTTAAAATTGCGCATCAGAATAACCTGAATTTAAAAAATTCGCAACTCGATTTAAAAATGGCCCAGAAAAAAATCTGGGAAACAACCGCTATTGGTCTGCCACATCTGGATGGGACGGCCAAATATACATTTAGCCCGACAGTGCCAACATTGCCTGCCTCAAGTTTTGGTGGTCCGGCCAACTCGACCGATGTGATTGAATTGGGTGTAAAACAGAACATCGTTTATGACCTGACGGCCTCACAGCTCATTTTCAATGGCGCTTATCTGATCGGACTAAAGGCATCGCGGGTTTATTACGACCTTTCAAAGGAGTCGCTAGAAAAGGCAGAACTTGAAATCAATGAGGCTGTTGCCAATACGTACAACATGATCCTTGTTGGAGTGGAGAGCCGCAAAATTTTGAAAAGCAACCTTGAGAATGTGAACAAAACCCTTGCGGAGATTGGGGAGATGTACAAGACAGGTTTTGTCGAAAAGACCGATGTTGATCAGTTGGAACTTACTGCTAATACAATTGCCAATGCCATTCTTCAGGTGGATAACAATCTGGATGTGGCAAACAGGCTCCTGAAAATTCATCTTGGTCTTGTTGAAAATACCAACGTAAAATTGACCGACAAGTTGGAAATGGAAGATTCACAAGTAGTCAGTCTTACTGCTTTGGCAAGTGAACCTTTTAACATCGAAAAGAATATCGATTTTAAATTGGCCACCACTGCTGAACTACTCGCTAAATACGATTATAAGCGTGAAATAACCAGCTCCTTACCGGTTATCGCCGCCTATTATAACCATCAGGAGAAATGGAAAAAGCCAGCTTTTGACTTTGCACCAAAAAATATCTTTGGAATCAATGTAAGCCTTCCAATCTTCAGCAGCGGACAGCGGTTGTCAACCGTTTCACAGAAGAAGATGGCTTTCGAAAAAGCGACAAATAACAAATTGTATGCTGGAAACACATTGACGATGCAATCTGCCCAGTATCAGAACGATCTGAAATCGAAGCTCGACAAATTCAGGATCCAGAAAAAAAGCAAGGAATTGTCAGATGTGATCTATCAGCGTACGCTTGAAAAATACAAACAAGGTATTTCATCGAGCCAGGAGCTGATGACAATCCAAAATCAATACCTTACCAATTTAACCAATTATTATCAAGGCATTTATGATGTAGTTGGGGCAAAAACAAAATTAGAGAAATTATTTAATATCAATCAGAATACCACAAAATAGTCAATACTATGAAAAACATTATTTATGCATTAGCGATTACAGCAGCACTTGCTTCCTGCAGTCAGTCAACCGATAAGAAAGGGCAATTGGAAAAATTGAAAGTTCAGCATGATGAATTGGCAACACAGATTGCCAAACTCGAAGCGGAGGTTTACCCGAATGGAATACAAGGAGATGTAAAATCAACACCGGTAAAGATCGATGCAATTAAAAGTTGTGTGTTTACCCATTATGTTGAAGTACAAGGGGTTGTAGATGGGAATCAAAATGTTGCCGTAAGTCCGCAAACTCCGGGCATTGTTACCGCTGTCTATGTTACTGAGGGTTCAAATGTAAAAAAAGGACAGGTTCTTGCCGAACTGGATTCTAAAGTCCTGAATCAGACCCTCGATGAGCTGAAAACGCAAGCCGACTTTGCAACAAATCTTTACAATAAACAGAAAGCACTATGGGACAAAAATATAGGTAGTGAGATTCAGTTTCTTCAGGCGAGGAACAATAAGGAATCTCTCGACAACAAGATCAAAACCCTGCAAGGTCAAATAGATATGTCGCGTGTAATTTCACCAATCAGTGGGACAGTTGAGAGCGTTCCTTTGAAAGTTGGACAGATGGCTTCCCCAGGGACTCCCACCTCTGCCATCAGGGTCATCAACATGAACTCGGCCAAAATTACGGCAGCCGTGTCTGAGAATTTCGCCACAAGGATTCAAAATGGGAACAAGGTGATGATACGTTTCCCTGATGCAGGGAAAGAAGTCGAGTCGAGCCTGAGTTTTACAAGTCGTTTTATCGATCCAACCAACCGGACTTTCCAGGTAGAATGTAGGATCCAATCGGGGGAAGTACAGTTGAGAGCCAACATGATCGCTTACGTGAAGATCAAGGATTATATGAATGAAAAAGCATTCTGTCTTCCGGTTAATTTCGTACAGACCAATAAAGATGGTAAATTCGTCTATGTTGCAGTTCAGAAAGATAACAAATGGGTTGCTGTTCGCAGGACCGTTAAACAGGGGATGGATTACGACGGTGTTGCAGAAATTACCGAAGGTCTTGCCCTGGGGGATAAAGTGGTCACATCTGGTTTTCAAGGCCTGAACGATGGTTCACAAATCACCTTTTAATCCTAACATTTACACATTATGTCAATAGTTAAACACAAAATAAAAGAGTTTCTCCCCACAAGTTGGGCAATCGATAACAAGACGAGTATTTATGTGCTCGCAGTCATTATATCGATCCTGGGGTTGATGAACTATTATTTCATTCCGAAGGAGCAATTCCCACAGGTGGTGATCCCTTATATCGTAGTGAACACCCCTTATCCTGGAACTTCGCCTGAGGATATTGAGAACCTCGTGACTCGTCCAATCGAGAAACAGTTGAAGTCCATTTCGGATGTCAAAAAAGTGACCAGTAATTCGGTTCCGGATTTCTCTTCGATCATTGTGGAATTTGACCCCAATGTTTCCATCGAGGATGCCAAACAAAGGGTACGCGATGCAGTTGACAAATCAAAGACCGACCTGCCAAACGATCTGCCTGATTCGCCCCAGATCCTTGACATCGACATTTCCGAGTTTCCTGTGATGTACATCAATATCTCGGGAAATTATAGCCTCGACAAGTTGAAGAAGTTTGCAGAGATTGCACAGGACAAGATCGAAGGTGTCAAAGAGATTACCCGTGTTGACATTGTAGGGGCGTTGGAACGTGAAATTCAGATCGATGCCGATATTTTTAAGATGCAGGCCGCGAAGGTGACTTTCAGCAACATTGAACAGGCTGTTGCCGGTGAAAACCTGACAATTTCGGGTGGTACCATTATCAGTAACGGGACGAAGAATACGGTCCGTTTGAAAGGTCAATTTATGAATATTGAAACCATTCGCAATATTGTGGTCCACTCCTCCAGTGGTGCATATATTAAATTGAGCGATCTGGCTGATGTAAAGGACGATTTTAAGGAACAGGAGAGCTTTGCCCGTTTGAACGGCGAAAATGTAATCACCCTGAATGTAATCAAGAAAAGTGGAGCCAACCTTTTGGATGCTTCCGACCAGATCAAGGATATCGTTGACAACCAATTAAAAGGCAGGGATTTCCCCTCCGACCTTACCCTTACCCTTACAGGCGATCAGAGCCGTTTTACGCGTAACACACTGGAAGAGCTGAACAATACAATTATCATTGGTTTTATCCTTGTGACCATTGTATTGATGTTTTTCATGGGTTTCACAAACTCTTTTTTCGTTGGTCTTTCGGTACCGCTTTCAATGGCAGTGGCCTATCTTGTACTTCCCGGAATCGGTTTCACGATGAACATGATCGTGATGTTCGGGTTTATTTTTGCCTTGGGGATCGTGGTTGATGATGCCATCGTCGTGATCGAGAATACCCACCGACTCCACAAAAACCATCCCGATATAAAGGTGGCGGCAAAAATGGCTGCCGGGGAGGTCTTCATGCCCATATTATCGGGAACACTGACCACATTGGCTCCCTTTTTCCCATTGGCCTTCTGGCCTGGAATTGTAGGGCAGTTTATGCACTATCTTCCTGTAACGCTGATAATTACACTATTTGCTTCATTATTTGTGGCCTATATTTTCAATCCGGTTTTTGCCGTTTCATTTATGCAACACGAATATGATGCAGAAGGAGACCTAAAAAAGGAATGGAAACAGACGCGCAAATTCCTGATCGTGGTTTTTGGAATCGCCCTTTTGTTCTATGCGTTTAAGATGTTTGGGATTGCCAACTTTCTCGTAATAGCTGTTCTACTTGTAATTGCTTACCATTATGCCATAAGTAAATGGATTGCTTCTTTTCAGGATAAGTTATGGCCTTCATTAATGGATGTTTATGAAAGGACACTGCGCTACACATTAAGGGGTAACCGTGCAGTATGGATGCTGATTTCGATGATCGTTCTATTCTTTTTCACGATATTCCTCACAGGTATCGTCAAACCTAAAGTACTGTTTTTTCCCGACAATGATCCAAATACTGTTTTTGTCTATATTAAAATGCCAGGCGGGACAGACCAGATGGTGACCGACAGTGTAACGCGCATTGCAGAGAAACGTGTTTACGATGTACTTGGAAAGACGAATCCGGATATCGAATCGATCATCTCGAATGTTACGATAGGTGCTGAAGAAGAGGGATTTACATCCGCAGGAAAGCCATTTAACAAAGGAAAGATATCCATCAATTTTGTGGAGCATAAGCTTAGGACGACAGGGATTACCACTACCAAATACATGGAAATGCTTAGGGGTGGAGTGGCAAACATTCCGGGTGCGCAGGTTACTGTCGATAAAAATGCAATGGGGCCTCCTACTGGCAAGCCGATCAACATTGAGGTAACCAGCGAAAACCTCAATTATCTTGTAGCAGATGCCTATGATTTTAAAGGTTATCTCGATTCGTTGCGTATTCCTGGTATTGACGAACTGAAAACCGATTTCGAGATGAATTCTCCTGAGATCGTCATTGATATCGACCGCGACCGTGCCATGCGTGAAGGTCTTTCGACCGGACAAATCGGTATGGAGATTCGTACCGCCCTTTTCGGGAAGGAGATTTCAAAATTCAAACAGGACGAAGATGAGTACCCGATTACCCTTCGGTATAAGAAAGTAACCCGCGACAACATCAATGCCTTAGTTAACCTTTTGATCACTTACCGCGATATGAACAGCGGTCAGTTGAGGAGCGTTCCATTGTCAACAGTTGCCAGAATCGATTACTCTACCACCTATGCCGGCATCAAGCGATTGGACCAGAAACGGGTCATCACTGTTTATTCGAATGTGGTTTCAGGTTATTCTGCCAACGATATCGTTCCCAAGATCAAACAATTGGCGACCAAGTTCAGCAAGCATGAAGGAACCGAAATCAAACTGACCGGCGAGCAGGACGATCAGGCCGAAACAATGGCTTTCCTGATGAAGGCAATGGTCATTGCACTAGGGATCATCTTCTTTATCCTGATCACGCAGTTCGGATCAATCAGCAAGACAATTATTATTCTGAGTGAAGTAATATTCTCTGTAATAGGTGTTTTGCTGGGTGTAATGATCTTTAAGATGGATCTCGTGATTATGATGACAGGACTTGGGGTTGTCGCCTTAGGTGGTATCGTGGTAAGAAACGGTATTTTAATCGTCGAGTTCTCCGACGTGATGAAACAGCGTGGCATGAGAACCCGTGAGGCCATTGTAATGGCCGGAAGGACCCGTATCACTCCGGTTGTATTAACCGCAACTGCTACCATGTTAGGGCTTGTACCATTGGCTGTTGGGATGAACATCAATTTTGTGACGATGTTCACGGAGTTAAACCCACACATCTATTTTGGTGGAGACAACGTTGCTTTCTGGGGACCATTGGCCTGGACCATTATTTTCGGTCTGAGCTTTGCCACCTTCCTGACACTGGTTTTTGTACCGGCGTTGTACTATCTTGATTATGTGATCAGATTGAAATTCAGAAGAAAGAGCAACCTTCGAAGGATAAAGGAACTTAATACTCAAAAATAGATTCAAAGAACGGGGCGCGAAAGTGTCCCGTTTTTTTATGGAAGAAAAAATGTAATTTTACGATCATAAAAACCATAAAAATATGTTCCAGAAAGATTATATTTTGCGGATGATCGAAATGATCGGTGATCTGATTGCCGTCATTATCGGTTTGTTGAAGAAGGGTGATCCCGACCAGGCAGAAAAGATCCTTGAAAGAAGTTATTATGAATTCCTAAGGAAGGATGCCTCTTTTTTTCAACTAATACCCAAAGATCTGTTAACCAATCAATTGCTAAGCGACCACAACTATACGAACGGCCATCTGGCAGTTCTGGCTGAATTGTTCTATGCTGAAGCAATGGTCAATGAAGCACAGAACAGGCCAACTAACAGTAAGCAATATTACGAAAAAGCCCTTGTCTTACTGGAGTTTCTTGAACAGGAGGACAAGACATGGTCGGCCAAACGCGAAGAGCGGATGAACCTGATCAAGGAGAAAATTTCGTTAACCTAAATTAATTAACTGAGCCGACAAACCCTCAAGGTTTTCGAAACCTTGAGGGTTTTGTGTCTTTATTGGATTAAATGGATTTTCAAAAAGCAGAATTTCAAATCATCCTATCGTTTCCTGATCATAACCTTAATTGTCTGTGACATGACTTTATCGTTGATATTCAGTAAATAAACACCACTGCTAAGATTTGGTAAGCCGATGATATTCAAATTTCCTTTTTCCAATTTCTTCGTTAGCACCACCTTACCCAAACCATTGACCAACGTAGCAACCGCATCGTAACCAACTTCGCCAATTAAACGGATTTCGGTATTGCCTCTCACATAAGCAGTTAGCTTTCCTGGCAGCACCTGATCTTCGAGGCCACTGATGATATCGCCAGTATGAAGGTAGAACCTTCCTGTACCGGCAGTATTGGCCGCAACAACAGCTTTGTAGCTGTTTTGGGAAAGATTTGTGAATGTGTTGGTTAGCTTGTCTTCCAGAATTACCTTGCAGGTGGGGCCTAATTGGACAGCTTGGACAGAGAAGACAATTTCGCCGCCGGCTTTTGAATCGATGCCAACAGGAATAACCAGGTTGCTATAGTAGTTGGTTGGAAGGCACTGCAATTGGAATTCTGCATCAAAAGGCTCGACCAATTTTGTGAAAATTGCAAATGATGGGTCGGCTTTGAAAATACCAGCATCATACCCCTTGTCGAGACCTTTTGTTGCGCCATCGATAAATTTGATCTCTGTTGAAACCGTTGCCGAATTGTTGGCAACCATCAGTTTTATGGAAGGATATGAAGTTAAAGCTGACTTATAGGTGACAGGATTATGGGCTTGCATGACAGCCTTGAACGAAACTTTTGTGTTGTCGGTTTTTGCCCTTACAAAGAAACCCTGTCCCAAAGATGCATATGATTCAGTAGAAGAAGCTGTTATAAAATTGACGATATCATATCCTATGCCATTAAAGATGTAAACTCCCGTGAACACATCATCAAGTAGATTGTAATTGACATCAATAAAATTGTCGGTGCCAATTCCTGAAACGCCGTCAGCGATTTTTATTGCAGTAGTGTAGGGGTTTCCAATACAGTTCCAGCCATTAAGTCCAGTCCTGTTTACGGTAACATCCAAATTACCTACATTTAAAGTTCCTTGAAAATCTAAAATCGTCGGAGCCGGAGAATCGACAGAAACAGACGTTCGGACCATGTAACCTTTCCCTGTCACGAAGCTATTGCCAGTTCCATTTGATCCACCTTCAAAATACAAATTCCAGTCGTTTTCCCCTGTGTCATAGTCCATCATGCCCAATCTCCCACCATATGTACCTCCAATAATTTGGGGGATACTGAGGTTCCTGTTTAAAAATGTATTGATGTTTTCGGTTGCAGGCGCCGAAACGACATGCCATTTATTTTCAAGCATATAACGTTGAACGGTGGCCGATCCTGAAGCACTTCCCAAAATCTTCAACGAACCTGTGCCGGTGCCATCCGATTTGATAACCAAACCTGCGATTCCCGCAGAGTTTGTCAATGAGCCGTTTACGGTAAGGGCTTTACCTGCAGCAATGGTCAGCACTGCACCAGATTGAATGGTAAGATCCTTACAAACTGCCGGTGTTGCAGTAGCTTCATTGACTGTAGGATCGTAGGTCTTATCCGGAATTAAAACATCATCTGTGGCTGTTGGCACCTGGGCTGGATTCCAGTTGCCTGTAGTGTTCCAGTTGGTCGAAAGGGCACCACCGGTCCATGAAATTAATGTTGCAGGGTCAATGCCACTACTCCATTCATACGCTCCCCTATCAATGGTGGTGTTTTGGATACGTGTTTTTTCACGAATATCACTTGTAAATGCATTGTAGGTGTTGTTTCCGGTATTTACACTGGGGGAATTGCCATAAAGACGAAAATCTCCATTACTGGAATTTACGAACTGAGGATCGGAAGTAATATTATTATTTGAATCATTTAATACAGCCACGTCGAGTGTTACTACATCGTTCGTTTCATTGGCATAGCACGAATAATTCAACACGCTGGTTCCTGCACCTGTTCCGTATATCTGTTTTCCGGTAGTTGCCGTATTGCCCCAAAAAACACAATTGTTATATATCGCTGAGGAGCTTGAATTATCGACACCGCCACCGATCGACCCTGACGTATTGTTGGTAAACGTGCAATTGGTTACCGTGGGTGTTGCACTGTTGTTTCTCATTCCCCCACCGGAAGTATTCCCCTGATTTTGATAGAAAAGGCAATTCACATATTGAGGAGAAGAATTTTGATTAAAAGCACCTCCACCATAGTTGCCACGGTTGTCTGTGAAGGTAACCTGACTTAAAGTTGGGGAACTGGATGTTTGGTTTACACCACCTCCCCGGTTATGCGGGTTTAACCCATTCGCATTGCCGCCGGTTATCGTTACTCCATTGAGAACACTGCTGCTGGTGAGTCCTGTACTGACATTGAGAATAACATGATAGCAATTATCGGTATAGTCTCCAACAGTTCCAATATCACCACTCAAAATGGTTTCGTTGGTACCCCCATAGCCAAAGTTGGTTCGTTGGTCAATAGCTGTTTCCGTTCCGGCAAAACCACCGTAAATTTGCACATTATCCTTAAGTTCAAAATGATAGTAACGAGGAGAATCCGTCAGGGTATAAGCCGAACTTGGTTTGTAAGTTCCCTTTGCCACCCAGATCTGCTCTCCTGAGGCTACGGCATTGAGTGCCTGCTGAAGCGTAAGATATCCATTTGTGAAACTTGTGCCATTTTGGCTGCCTAGTGCCGCTGAATTTACATAAAGAATGTTACTCTTGCTTTCATAAGCGCCCATATCAATCAGGGCATCCTGAATTCTGCTATTTCCTTCAAGGTCTCTTGTAAGAGTCATGTATGAATTATTCCCCGCTTCTGCGCAGGGAGAAGTGTGAGCAATACGGCAGTTACCGGAATTTGTAACAGCAGTTGAAGGGACAACAGGCGTAATGAAACCTGGGTTAATATCTTTATTGTTGCCTCCGTCCGTACCAATGGCTGATGTCCAGGAGGACCCGCTACCTCCGCAACCCTTTATGTCGGAGTAATAAAAAGAAGGTGCACCACCTGAGTTGTAATAAATTTCATTGCCTCCATTGGGGGCAGAGTTATCCCAGATGATGCAGTTTTTGAAATTCTGAGGAGATTCATCTGTATATATTGCCCCTCCTCTGTGGGGGAACTCGCTTGAATAGGGTCCGGGACCAACGTCGGGATCAATGTCGGGATCTCCTACGAATCCACAAATATTACCATTAAAAGTACAATTCGTAATTTCCTTGTCAAAGCCCGTTACATAAAAAAAAGATGCCGGATCTTCTCCCGAAACGTTTGTCTTTTCCAAACATATAGCACCTCCATAGTAGGTTGTTCTGTTTCCGGTAAATGCTGAATTTTTTATGCTGACGAATGCATGTTGAGGATGTGAGTTTAATTTTGAGCTGTAGATTGCCCCGCCTTTATCGCCGAAGTTGCCCTTGAATAGGCAATTCTCCACCTTAAGCAATGAATTCAAGTTGCAAATGGCTCCCCCGTTCTGAACGTATTCCCCCGTTCCCATACTGTGATTAAGTTCAAAAACACAATCGGTAACCGTTAATATGGAGCCCAAATCGTTAAGTATTGCCCCTCCCTGAGGTGTGAAATCAAAAAAGCCCTTATCTGTATCCCATGGATCAAGGGAATAGTTCCCATTAAAAGTTGTCCCGATGATTGTAGCCGTGCAGTAGAAAAGAGCCACTCCGGGCGTCGCGATATTAGCTACATTATTAAGAAATGAGCAATCAGAAATTGTCAGTGTGCCTCCATGCTTACTAATTGTCCCTGTTTCGCCAAGGTTTATATTACCGGAGAAAGTAGTGTTAGAAATTTGACAATTCCCATCAGCCCATATGGCTCCTGCTATTCCACCTGTATTATTTGTAAAAAAAGAATTAGTTATATTCAACTGTACGTTATATGCAGCTTCAATTGCACCTGTTCTTCCTGTATCAATAACCCGGTTTTTATGAAATGTGCAGTTATCGATACTAAGCACGCATGTAGATGAACTGCTTAATCCATACAGAAATATACCTGCACCAAAAACGCCTGTGTTTAGCGTAATAAGGCAGTTTCTTAAAGTTGGGCTACTAGCAGCACCTTGATGCCCATCTACATAAATCCCGGAATAATTAGCCTGAGTTACGGTAAATCCGTCAAGCAGTGTTTCGCTTCCGGAATGATCAAAAACTACAACATTTTTTGAATTGTCCCCCATATTTGTAAATTCGCCACTGTTTCCGTTCAGGTCGCCGCTTAAAATAGTAGCATACGAGGAATTGGAAAGCTGTCTTTGCGATGTAGCCGTCTCTGTTCCGGCGAAATGTCCATAAAGTTTTATACCCGAAGCTATATAGAAAGCTGCAGAGGTTGCCCCCCCTGAAGCGGCAGGTTTATAAGTACCTGAACAGACCCAAACTTCATCACCCGAAACAGCGGATGCCAAGGCCGACTGAAGCGAGATGTAAGCATTTGTCCATGTGCTTCCATCATTGTTGCCGGAAGCCACGGCGTTTACATAAATTGTTTTTGCGGATAATTGCAAAAATGACACAAGAAAAAACAAAGAAAGGATCGATAAGAATTTCATCATAAAGGGAATATTGCTGAGTTGTTTTTGGATATCACAAAACAAAACGCAAAACAAATGAAATGGAGGAATTTAATAGGGGATGTGCAGAAAGGGTTTGCACTGTCTTTTAAAAAACGGTGCAAGAAGAGGGAGAAAACAGCGAATAAAATAGTTTAGTTTTTGAGATTTCCCAGAAATTCTTTTGGGGTCATGTTCTCGTTTTTTTTAAACGATACCAAAAAGGTGTTTCTCGAAGAAAAGCCTGATTGACTGGCAATAGCTTCCAGGGTGAAATTTTTGGATTTCCCTTCCAATATCATTTTCTTGGCATATTCGATTCGCAAATAGTTTCGGAATTCGGTAAAAGATTGTTTTTTAATCTCTTTGAAATAATAATGCAAATGGTGAACAGGGATGTTGATTAACACAGAAAGCATTGCCATATTGAAATCGGGATTCAAATAGGGTTGATGCGCTCTCATGGACGAATTGATCAAAATGTCTATTGAATTCAGATAGGCCTCTTCCAATTTGAGTTCTTTTCGTTCAAATTCAATTTTGTCATCGTTTTGCTCATCCTCATCGGGGTAGGTGGTTATCAAAGAATCGGGCTCCGATGTCTTTATAGGTTGCATCGTCTTGATTTGGGGGAGTCCATACAAGATACTTGGATACAAAAACGGTGAAAACATTAATCCGATTAATCCGAAAAGCGAAACTGTTTGAATAAGCTCTATTGAATTATTGATTGTTGGGCTATTTGTAATGTAGTGATTGTACAGAATGGCTGTGTGGGACACAATAAGAATCAGCATCAGAGCATACAGAATGGTGAGCCACGAATACATGAACTTTTGATGGTAAAAAACATGCGATTGTTTTCTGAGACGGAGATGTTTCACAAATAAACCTACCGATCCTGCCAGATAAGTCAAAATGTAAACAGGACGAAAAAAAAACATCACCAAAAAAGGTGTGGAACTATTCGTCGATTTGCTGAACTCCGAAACCAGAACCTTGTTATTGTTTAAATATTCCGAGGCGAATTGCAGTTTTTGAGCCCATGGCATAAATAGATGGGGGATTCCGCTAATAAAAAAAATGCCGATTGGAATTAAATGCCACACATCGGTTCGTTTGAAATTCGATTTATCGGTAACAATGCTTCTTGTGTAAAAAAACAACATTGGCCCAATCAGGAGTGTAATAAAACCAATATCTGAACTAAAAAATAGAGCGACAAGGGTCACCGACTTCGAAGAAAACAGCACATAATGGACAACACTGTAGATGCTTATCGAAAAGAAAAATAACGACAAATAGATATTTGCCAAATTTTTCCTGTAATTGAATATGGCCAGTATCGTCGATACAAAAATCCCGACTAAAAACAATATTTGCAACATATTCAATATGAATTAGTTATAAGAAATATATGCTTTCCTGATGTTAATTCCAATAATTCTCAATTATTCAAAAGAATAATGTGTTCTGCAAAAGTAAGCAAAATTGGAATCTGGAGGATGATAAATAGGTAAATGATCAATGACTTACATTTCCACCAAGGAAATTTGCTTTTTTATTCCCCGCCATTCGTGTTCCAGGTCGGTCCATTTGATGCGGTTTTCCCAAGGGATTACGGAGGAAGGTTTGTTTTCGAAAAGGATTAGATAGCCATGGGGCAAACCAACCTTATCCAAATAGCCAGATATTTGATCTCGTCCTTCTTCGGCATATTCTTCATTGTATTTTATCTTCAATTCCAACACAAAACAATCACCTGCAAACTCAATGTACAAATCACACCTTCCCCTGCCAACGGCCATTTCCCTATCTATTTTTCCCCCTCCGTTTACAATGCGTTGCAAAAATGCCATTAGCAGCAATTGTTTGCCACTTTCCTGAAAGCTGAAATTTCCAAGCCAACTTTCGGAATTGCGACGATAGAACTTTTGAAAATCCTTTAACAATGAATCCATGTCCAGTTTCCCATCGGGCTTGATATACCATTGGCATTCAACTATTGGAACCATCATATCCTGAAAATTGCCATTCAGCACTCGGGGGATTATTTCGGCATAAATTTGATTTGAAATACAGATGCCATTTTTGTTTTCTATATCGATCAAGCCCAAATCATAGACATATTGTTTGTCGTCGTTATATTCGTCATACATAATGTTTTCGCCCGATATCAATGCAGAAATGATTGGTTTTACCCTCGGGTTTTGCAATTTATCCATCAAACTATCCAAATGGGTATCACGGCGCAAAATAAGGTTTTCTTTAGCTTGTAAAAGAACTTCAGTTGTTACTGGTTTAGTTGTGTCTTTTCTTAAAATTTTATAAAGGATTTCTCGTGCCATAGCATTTACAAGCCAAGGCTGGCCTCCGGTATAGGAAACAAATAAATCAATAACCTCTTCCGAAAACGCCTGGCCGCCTTCATCGGTGTATTGCTGCAACAATCGTTGTATTTGATCACGGGTAAAATTGTTCAATCGAAACGACTCTGCCTTTATATTAAAAGGAGAACCACTTCCCATGGAATTCATTCCGTCGCGAACTTTGTCTTTGTAATCGCGTACATCGCGCAAACCTACCAATACAACAGATGATGGGAAAGATTGTGGGCGGGATTGAAATCCATCCCTAAATTGACGGAGCACAGAAATAAGCACGTCGTCATAAAGAGAATCAATCTCATCTACCAGAAGAATCAAAGGTTTGGTTAGTTTTCTGCACCATTCGTTCAGAAAATCCTTCATCGAATAACTTGAGATTTCATTTTCTGGCTCGGGTCGATATGCTTCGTCTAAATAGTCTGTGGCAGAAGAAATTATCGCCTTTACAATATTTTCGTTTGCGTCTTTTACAAGAATGCTCCTATATCCCGCTGTTTCCAACGAAAACACCAAACAGATGTTTTCCCCTTCGGCATTTATCTTGTGCATCAACGAATGTAAAAGTGTCGTTTTTCCCGACTGGCGCGGGGCATGCATCGTGAAATAATATTCATTTTTAATCAAATCAATAATTTCATCACTCAACCCTCGCAAGGGGTCAATCACATAATGCTTATTTGGATTGCAAAAACCGGTAACGTTAAAGAACCTTTTCATTCTTCACTTTTTTCTACAAATATAATGAATTATGGTTTCATGATCTGATTATTGATTTCGGATAATCCGTACGTAAAACCATGGGAGGGAATCCATGTCGTACGGTAAAAAAGATTAGGGCGGCCACAAGTGCCCGCCCCAACCATTTTCAAATTCCTATTTTCAAATTTCAAATTTCTATTTTCTATTTTCTATTTTCCATTTTCCAATTTCCATTTTCCAATTACTTCCTCACCATTACCTTAATTGTTTGGGTTGTGCCTTTGTCGTTGATATTCAATAAATAAACACCACTACTCAAATTGGGAAGGCCTATGATGTTCAAGCTTCCGGCACCCAATTTCTTTGTTAGCACCACCTTACCCAAACCATTGTACAAGGTGGCTACTGCATCGCTGCCTACTTCGCCGATCACCCAGATCTCAACATTGCGGACAGCATAGGCAGTGAATTTTTCGGGCAGCACCTGATCATCCAGGCCACTGACGATATCGCCCGTGTGCAGGTAGAACCTTCCTGCACCGGAAGTATTGGCAGCAACTGTTGTTTTGTAGTTGTTTTTGGAAAGATCTGTGAATGTGTTTGTTAGCTTGTCTTCAAGAATTACCTTGCAATCTTGGGCCAATTGGACTGTTTCGACTGAGAAGACAATTTCGCCGCCGGATTTGGAATCGATACCAACAGGGATGGCCAATTTGTCATAATCTTTGGCAGGAAGGCACTGCAACTGGAAATCAACACCATTGTCGTTTACCAATTTGGTATAAACGACTAACCCGGAATCAGGTTTAAAAATACCCGCATCATACCCAACATCCAAACCATTTGTTGCCCCTTCGACAAATTTGATCATTGTGGAAACACTGTTGTTGTTGATTGCCGTCATCAGTTTGATTTCTGGTACAGGCAAACCGCCCGACTTGAACTCTGCCGTATTAAGATGGACCTGCATGGCTGTTGTAAAAGTGACATGACGGTCGGCAACGAGTAAGTCTTTTTTAATTTTCACAAAGAATCCCTGGCCAGACTGTGCATAGGTTGCATCCGACAAATTATTGATTGGTTCATAGGTATTTGTGCTTCCGTTCCAGAAATAGACAGCAGCATAACATTGGTCAATGGGTCCTGTGGGTTCGATACTTGCATTTAAACTTAAGAAATTATTGTCCACCTTGTTGATTTTGATGGTAGATGTAAATGGGTTGCCGATCAGGTTCCATCCTGGCGTTACTGCTACATCCGTTGATCCGACATGGATACCCCCTTTGAAACTCACGACAGTAGGAGGTGGTGTTGCTCCTAAATCGGGTATTGTAAGTGCCAGATAACCTGACCCTATCCCAAAAGTGCCGGTTTTACTACTTAGAAAAAAATTGTTCCAGGAGTTCAACGAGGGGTTGTAATCCTTCATGGCAAAAATATAACTGCCTGGACTACCAACCACTGCGATATCCTTGTTATCAAGCAGAAAATCGATAATATTCTGATCGGCAGCCGGAGAAGAAATGAGGTGAACCTTGTTGTACGACAAGTCCCGCTCTACGGTAGCAGCACCTGAAGTTGTTCCGTTAACGATCAACGATCCAGTTCCTTCGGATGTCGATTTCAGTACCAATCCGGGTATCCCCTTATTGTTGGAAAGCGTCCCGTTTACGGTAAGGCAACTCTTGTTGGTAAGTGTCAATGAGGCATCATCGTTGATCATCAGGTTGCCCATTGTGGCAAGGTTGACGGCACTCTCGCTGGTAAGGGTGAAATTACCGCTTTTTACGACCCAGTTACTTCCTGTTTGGCTCACGATATGTGCGCCGTTGTTGTAGATACCCTGCGCCATAGTGCTTATAGCACCAGCAAGGAGCAAGGTTGAAATAAGTAAATGTTGTTTTTTCATTTTCATTTGATTTTATATTTTCTTTCGATTGCTAAAAAGAACGACCGGCGCGCACATAGTGTTGGTCGTTCTTACCCTCGCCGATTAAGCTTCCATTATTCATACTTCGGCTGCTCTCAGCAACCGTTTGCGTTCAACTCTTGCATACGCATTTGACCCTTTAAACGAGACTATTTCCCTATTCCATTCAACACCTTATCCCTTAGAACAAAGCCCCCACGGAACAAAATCGGGATAAACTCCGTGCGATTTGACAGGTTTTCCTGGTACTCCCTGTCGGTGGCCCATTTCTGCACTTGTCACTTTGCCCGTTTTGTTGTGGGGCCTCTGTTTATCTATAACAGCCCGTTCCTTATCAGACAAGGCAAACCGTTGCAGTCCACCATCTTGAAAACAGTATACACAAAACGTAAAGAAACACTTCCGTGTTTACTGGCGCAATCAATCACGAATACAGCGAACACAAAAACCGTAATGCTTAGTGTTTTCGCTTGTGGGTATAGATCCGATTTCGTAGTTCATGTACCGGGTCCGGGCATCCGTAGTAGAGAACTCGGTGGAGGACCACCAGAAACAGGTTTTCATAAATAAGGTGAATGATCCACCTCCGTAACGGAAGCCACCTCCTAACGCAGTAAACCCACTTTCGTTGGTCGCACCGGTATTTGGGTTATACCAATGTGTCGTGCCTGCTTCTTTTAGTTTGCCCCCGGCTACGCTTTCGCCGCCAAGATATGTGATTAATGTGGACCACTCGGCATCGGTTGGAACGTGCCAACCAACGGGGGCAATGTTGCGGCTGTCGGCAACTGCGTACCAATTGTAAAAGCCACCGTAAACAGCTTTATTTGCTACATCAAAGTTTAACCAGCTATAGGCACCGGTAACCAATGGTAGCCAATTTCCGTTGTCATTGGGTATCGCATCGCCATTGCGGTATTTGGTGGTCCTGAGGTTTTCGGCCATCCAGGTTTGTGTACCAATGGTGACTGTATTGTAAACATTGCCGTCAATATCGGAAACTGTACTATTAGTCCACGCGGGTATGCCTGATGGCGAAAGCCTCAAGAACTGGCCAGGTTGCCCGACTGCCACCATGACCCATGTCGTACCGTTCCAATATTGCATATCGCCCAGATGGGTGCCAGTGGTAGTTAAAAGTTTTGTCCAGACCGGCGAGCCTGATGTTCCTGAATTGTAATAGTAACCTGGGGTCACATCACCCGTTGTTGCAGT
>JBAXWR010000121.1:0-21080 GCA_037128295.1 Mariniphaga sp. | reverse complement strand
ATCCGTTTCAAAACACCTGGAAGTTCAATTCTGCTGAAATCAAATGTGGGCAATATTTTCAGGGCGACACCAATGGCAAAGATCTTTAGGGTACGCCAGAAAATCTTTATGAGGAGGTTTCCTTTTGACTGACTCTCTTTCAGGTGTTTGGTAAATGACAATGTGATGGAAATGCCGACAATAAAAATAAAGAAGGGGAAAATGTAGTCAGCAGGTGTAGTCCCTCCCCATACAGCATGTTCCAACGGTTCATATCCAACTTTCCATGATCCAGGAAAGTTTACAAGTATCATTGCTGCAATTGTCATTCCCCTGAACACATCGAGGGAGATCAGTCGATTGGAAGTTGTTGTCGGGTTCTTTTCCATGATTTGAATTTTAAGATGGCAAACATAATCAGGTTGTTTCAATTGTTATCAATGGAAAATAACCCGAAGTTTTAAGAATATTGATGAAGATGATAAATAGGTTTAATTTGTATTCTCAATCATTGACTTTGTATCCGATCCGTTTCCGTGGGGTTGGGTTTTCCTGTTTGGTAATCAATTCGTCAAGATAGCTAAATACAAGTTCGATATTTTTGTCCTGGTTTTGGAGCTTTTTCCTGATATCCTCGATTTCAAGTTTGATGCTCAGGTTATCATTCAGCATTTGTCGGATGCGGGTAAATATCCTCATGATCTGAATGTTGACATTGATGGCTTTTTTGCTGTTCAAAACGCTGGAAAGCATCAGAACCCCATGTTCTGAGAAAGCCATTGGTGAATATCTTAAGCCCATACGGTCAGAATTGGAGGTCACAAATTGTGACCTCCAATTTGTAAATTCCTCCTTGGTCAGTTCAAACATAAAATCGGAAGGGAAACGATCCAGGTTGCGTTTAACCTGCTGTTTCAGAACTTTTGTTTCGACACCATAAAGTTCAGCTAAATCCCTGTCGAGCATTACTTTCTGTTCCCTGATCAGGTAAATTTTGTCAATGATCCGTTCATCGGGAATCAGGACGGTTGTAGTTTCAGTTGTCATCGAATTTGGATTAAAAGTTATTTTGAAAATGAGGTTGGAAATATTAACCCAAGTTACGAAATTTTGTTGATATTGTTGGTATTGTTTCAAGATAATTTGATAAACAAGACTTTGCGTAACCTTGCGAACTTTGCGATACATAAAAAAAACAAAATTTTCTCGTAAAGCCCACTAAGAATGCAGAGAATTTAATCTTTAGGGTTGTAACCCTAAAAAGTAATCAGAAAAATACTATTTTTGTGGTTATAACCCTAAAAACTATTGTTGTGGTCAAGCGGGATTTGTATATGAACCAACTTCGTGATTTTATTGACAAACCGATAATAAAAGTAATTACCGGGATCAGAAGGTGTGGAAAGTCGGTTATCCTGAGGTTGTTAAAAGATGAATTGCACCAAAGGCGAATTGATGACGAACAAATTATCTACCTGAATTTTGATAGCTTTGAATTTGCGGACATCGACAAAGCTGAGAAGCTTTATGCCTATGTAAAAGAGAGGGTTAAGGAAGGAAGGCGTTATTATATCCTTCTTGATGAGGTACAGGAGGTTGATTTATGGGAGAAAGCAGTTAATTCTTTTTTGGTCGATTTTAATTCGGATATTTATATTACGGGTTCCAACTCCCGAATTTTGTCTTCTGAACTTTCAACCTATCTGGCAGGACGTTATGTTGAAATCCACCTTTTTACACTTTCGTTTTCAGAATACCTCCTCTTTAAAACCGTCAGAACCGGAAATTTGATAGCCGATCATCGTTCTGAATTTCATAACTTTCTAAGGTTGGGTGGGTTTCCTGTTTTGCATATTGCAGAATATCAAATCGATACAGCGTATAAAGTTGTTTATGACATCTATTCGTCAGCAATCCTTCGCGATACAATTCAACGGAATAATATCCGCGATGTTGAACTTCTTGAAAGGGTCGTAAAATTTGTATTTGATAATGTTGGCAATACATTTTCAGCCAAAAATGTGGCCGATTATTTTAAAAGCCAGCAACGCAAAATAGACCTTAATACAGTTTACAATTATCTCAATGCCCTCCAAAGTGCATTTATCATAGACCGTATTCCACGTTATGACATTAAAGGGAAAGAGATATTGAAGACAAACGAAAAGTATTTTGTTGGCGATCAAGCAATCGTTTATGCAGTAATGGGTTACAAAGATCGTCTAATTTCTGGGATACTTGAAAACATCCTCATGCTTGAACTTAAAAGAAGGGGTTATAAAGTTTTTATTGGCAAATTGGGTGACAAGGAAATCGATTTCATTGCTGAAAAGAATGAAAACAAAATCTATGTCCAGGTTGCCTGGAAGATGGAAGGTCAATCAACCATTGATCGCGAATTTTCCCCGTTGCTCGAAATCAAGGACCACTACCCAAAGTATGTGGTAACGATGGACGAATTTTGGAGCGACAATATCGACGGTGTCAAACACATGCACTTTGCCGATTTTTTGCTGCTCGACAGCTTTTAAGATGAATAGATAGGAAATAATTTATTACGCATTAAAACAGAGATCATGAAAAAAATCTTTCTTTCATTACTTGGGATCGCATTGTTTTTTCAAAATGTTATTTGTCAACAAGTTGACCAGGTGTATTTGAATACCTACCCTGTGTACAATGGTAAAGACCTTGGTACTCTTTACAAAAAATCGGGAACAACAGTAAGGGTATATGCACCAACTGCCGATGTGTTAAGGATGAATCTGTATAAATCAGGGGATGAAGGTGAACCGTATCAAGTTCTTCCGTTCAATAAAGACCTGAATGGCACATGGGTTCTGCAAATCCCTGGTGATCAGGCTGGCAAATTTTTTACTGTCCAGGCCAAGATAAAAGACAATTGGCAAAACGAGGTGACCGACCCATATGCCAAAGCGGTAGGGGTAAACGGTAACCGTGTGCAGATCATCGACTTTGCCAAAACCAATCCTGTTGGATGGGAAATTGATAGATCACCTGTTTTTACAAAAACCAAATCGATGCAGGATGCGATCATCTATGAACTTCATTTAAGAGATGTCAGTCTGGATCTCTCATCAGGGATTAAAAACAAAGGGAAATTCTTAGGCCTTGCAGAACTATATACAAAAACAAAAACTGGCGAGAGTACGGGTTTGAGTCATATCAAGGAACTGGGTGTGACGCATGTTCACCTGTTACCGTTTTTTGATTACAACTCGGTGGATGAAAAGCAATTAAACCTTTCAACTTATAATTGGGGCTACGATCCCAAAAATTTCAATGCAGTGGAAGGCTCTTATAGTAGCAACCCTGTCGATGGTGCTGTGCGGATCAAAGAATTGAAAACAATGGTGGCAGCGATGCACACTGCCGGTTTACGGGTTGTGATGGATGTTGTTTACAATCACACCGCTGTAAATAAGCTTTCCAACTTTCACCAATTGGTGCCGGGTTATTACCACCGGATGAAAAATGACAGCACCTTTGCGGATGCTTCTGCATGTGGAAACGAAACTGCATCCCAACGTACAATGATGCGTAAGTTTATGATCGAAAGTGTATTGTATTGGGTGAAGGAATTCCATATTGATGGTTTTCGTTTCGACCTGATGGCCATTCATGATATTGAAACAATGAACCAGATATCAAAAGCTTTGAGGGCAATTAAGCCTGATATTCTCCTTTATGGTGAAGGTTGGGCCGCAGGCTCCCCAAACATGCCGCAGGAAAAATTGGCATTCAAAAGATATGTTAGCCAATTGGATAGTATTGCAGTTTTCAGCGATGATATCCGTGATGGGATAAAAGGATATGTTTTCGATAGCAAAGCCAAAGGTTTTGTAAATGGAAATCCTGCTCTGACCGAAACTGTAAAATTCGGCATTGTTGGGGCGATGTCCCACCCACAGGTCAATATGCAAAAGGCGTTTTGGGACAAGGTTCCTTATGCTACGGCGCCCGGCCAGGTGATCAACTATGCTGATTGCCATGACAATCTTGCGCTTTGGGATAAACTGGCCGTTTCCGCACCTGAGGCAACAATCGAAGAACGCACACAAATGCAGGAGATGGCCATGGGAATTGTATTGACATCACAGGGTATTCCATTTTTCCTGGCTGGTTCGGAGTTTTTGCGGACAAAGAAAGGGGTGGAGAATTCTTTCAACAGTCCCGACAGTATCAATGCCATCGACTGGAACCTAAAAGCCAAAAATATCAAAATCTTCAAGTTTGTACAGCAGTTGATCCAGATCAGGAAATCGCACCCATTGTTCAGGTTGCAAACTGCCGATGCCATTCGCGAGCAATTGTCGTTTATGGAGTTGCCGGAAGGAGTAATTGCCTATACAATCCAAAGAAAGAACGAAAAAGACCTTTGGAAATCGGTGATGGTCGTTTGTAATAGTTTGGGGAGCAAACAAGAAATTACATTGCCTGCCGGGACATGGAAGGTGGCAATATCGAATACGAATACACCTACGATTGATGCCGGAAAGTTAACGGTTGAGAAATTGACTTTGGCGATACTGTATTTGGATAAGTAATCGGCAAAAATAAATAGTAGATTCTGCACAGATAATCGGGTATTTGTCGATTATCTGTGCAAAATCTGCTGTATATTGGAATCTGAAAGGTTATTCAGCAAACTTTCCGTTAGATCGGTCATGACTGTTAAGTTTAAAGTGCGCCCATCTTCCTCTATTGACAATTCATGGCTGATGATGAAATCAAGATATTGCTTGTATTTTCGGAGCAATTTTGCCCGTTTAATGTTATCGGCCTTTGACATTGTTAATGATATTGAATGAAATTTCCGATTGCGAATATAATCATTTCGCGATCATCTCCCCCGATTCAACAATTGAAACTCCTTTGTTTGAGTTACCGGCCATTTCCAGCATTTTTTCTGCAACATGAGAAGAATCGATGGCTTTGTAGTTGTCGGGAATAAGGAAATTGAAGGCTTTCATGAAAATTACGCCCATTCGTTCTCCTAACCTTGGTTCGGGCCGCTTCCCCAACAATAACGAAGGGCGTAGGATAACCAGGTGTTTAAATCCAAGGTTCTTTAATCCTTCCTCTGCGAGGCCCTTAATCCGGTTATAAAAGACCGATGATTTTGGGTTTGCCCCCATTGAACTAATAACAAGGAACTTACCTGCACCAGAAGTTTTTGCAAATCTGGCAAAAGAGAGGACATATTCCAAATCAACTTTACTGAACTTCTCACGGCTTCCGGCTTGTTTCATAGTAGTACCTAAAGTACAAAAGGCTTCGTCAACCGGATATTCCAAGGTGATTTGCTCAACCTGCTCAAAATCAACGATGATTTCATGGATCTTATCATTCACGATTCCACATGGTTTTCTGACAATCAGATAAATCCAACCATATTTGTCTGATTTTATCATCTTCTGAACCAATTCTTTTCCAATCAGTCCGGTCGCTCCGGCAATCAAAGCTGTTTTCATTCTAAGATCAATTAAAATAGGTAGTTCAATCCGATATAAATGCCAGAATCCCCATCCTGAGCATTTGTAGCGATCCCATAATCAAGGGCAACCACAAAATTGTAGTTCATCGCCAACCGTAACCCAGCTCCATAACTTGTGTGCATTTTTTCCGCACCATTATTAAAGTAGTTGGATGTAATATCAGAAGTCGATAGGTTAGGAGTAACAAAGTCGATCTTTTTGGTCACCTGTCCAAAATCGACAAACGTATTCAACCCGCAATAAAAGTTCTGATTGAACAGTTTCAAATAGTAAAACTTCCAGCGCAACTCGACATTCCCAAGTACAAAACCATCTCCAACAATCCGGTTACGTCGTACACCACGAAGGTTTTTAGCTCCTCCCAGACCAGTTGTAGAAGAACCCGTAAGGACTGTTGAGATAATTTGTGGTTCATAGTAATAGGGGACATGTCCACCCATTGTTTGCTGCCACCCTATCCGGTAGGCAAACGAAAGGTCATCTTTGATCAAGGTAAAGTATTGCCTGTGGGTAAACGAAAATTTTGAAAACCCGCTTTCCGCTCCTAAAAATTTCGGAACAGCAGAAATAACTGCTTCAGTCCATACCCCTTTCATGGGGTTAGCTTTGAAATCGCGGGTGTCATAAACAATACCTGCCTTAAGTTCCGGAACAAAACCACCATTGGCCTCTTGCTGCGAAATCAATCCCCATTGGATATACTTTTCGTAAAGACCTGGTTGTGACGCAACGGCAGGTAATTTATCTGCATCGTTTTTCCCTTTGTTCAGTTTATCTACATCAACGGAGGCTGAACTATAGTTTAACAAATTGAAACCTGCGACCCAGCCAAATTTCGATCCCTTGAATTTCCCCTGAAAATCGGTCTTGAACCTGAACAGTTTCTGCTGGTATTTGTAAAACATCCTGGTTTTGTACTCAGATGAATTCTGGTCTTCCCAGTTCTTGTTAAGTACTGATTCATAACCATTATAGCCATAGAAGTCATATGCCTGGTCGGGCAGGTAACTTAAATCTGAGGTAATTTGGATACCGGGAATCAAAGATTCCGAGTCATAATAAAATCGATAAATGCCGCTTCCTTTTGTAAAATGGGAGATTTCAAGATAAAGCGAATGTTTGTATTTGGGAAAGGTGCTTCCATCGCCGTAATTGTAGAAATTAACTGCCGCACCATATTGGAACCCCTGGTCGGTATCGAAAGTTGTTGCCGGGATTGCACCAAAGTTCCAGCCAGTTTTTATTTTTGGCACTTCAGATTTCGTGCTATCTTTCTGTGCTCTTGAATGATATGAGTTTACTAGAAATACAAAACATACAAAAAAAAGTCGGATCTGATTCATTATGGATAGTTTTTAATAGTTTACTTTATCATTACAACATTTAAATTTCAATTTAAGTTTCAAAAAAAACTTTTAGTGTTATTATTTGCTTTTAATCGTTTAAAATTAGCATATTTGCAACACTTTCCTCCCTGATTTAAATTACTTGTATTCAATAAATAATATAAATTTTTAAATCATTATAAATGAAGTATATAGGCGCACACGTAAGTGCCGGTGGAGGTGTTGAAAATGCTCCGTTAAATGCAAAGGAGATCGGTGCTAAGGCTTTCGCACTTTTTACCAAGAATCAGAAACAGTGGAACGCATCTCCGTTAACGACCAAAAGTATAGATGCCTTTAAGATGAATTGCGAAGATAATGGTTTTATTCCTGAAATGATCCTTCCGCATGATAGTTACCTGATTAATCTGGGCCATCCCGAAGAGGAAGGGTTGACAAAATCAAGGGATGCATTTAATGACGAAATGATCCGTTGCCAACAACTTGGATTAAAAATGCTCAACTTTCATCCAGGTAGCCATCTCAATAAAATCAGTCCTACTGAGTGCTTGACACGCATTGCTGAATCGATTAACCGGGCACTTGATAAAACAATTGGAGTGACTGCCGTGATAGAAAATACCGCTGGTCAGGGCACCAATATGGGTTATCAATTTGAACAAATTGCTGAAATTATTGGTCAGGTGGAGGACCAATCGCGCGTTGGAGTCTGTATTGATACCTGCCATACTTTTACATCGGGTTACGATCTTCGGAACAAAGAGGTTTTTGACCAGACTTTTGCAAGATTCGATGAAATTATAGGTTGGAAATACCTTAGAGCGATCCATCTTAACGACTCCAAAAAGGAGTTGGCCACAAGGGTTGACAGGCATCACAGTATAGGACAAGGATTTCTTGGAATGGGAATTTTTGAAGTTTTGATGAACGATCCACATTTCGAAAATATGCCAATTATCCTGGAAACACCCGATGAGACCTTATGGGCAGAAGAAATCAAATTGTTATATTCGTTAATTAGATAGTTTTGTTTTGCTAATTTTCGTTTGTTTCTAAATTATCAAATAGCTAATTGTATCAGGAATAATTATGGAAGATTTTTATTCACCTGATGATATCAGGTCATTTATGGGGAGGTGTGAATCAGATCGCCAACGGATAATATTGTTTTTGTGTTACAACTATGGGTTAACTATTGAAGAGGCACTTGACGTAAAGGCCGGGCAGTTTATGCGGAAGCCCGATTATCTGCTCTTTAATTTCACAAGAAAAAGCACGAAAAAGCCACATACTTATAAAATACAGTTCGAGAATTATCGGCTTTTTTATAGAGTTCTAATTAAATTGCAGGATCAGGACCCTGTGCTGAACAGGGATAAAAATATTGCTATAACTGAAGCTATCCTGAGCAAGGACCTTTTTGACCTGGCAGTCATTTTCAACAAAAAGATCACCCATGAAATATTGTTTGAAAGTCATCTTTATTGGCTTTTCCGCAGAGGTGTTGGCTTTTCGCAAGCCGTTGCGGAGTATGGGATTCCTTTTGCAGGCAGGCCGTTCAAGATTTGGGAGGCAGCTATGATGGCAGGTAAATTGTGGCCGTTCCTGTTAGAATAATAAAGGAGAGTCGAATAGTTATATTTAAATGATTTATAGCATAACTAAAATACGAATAATCACTTGAAATGGCTTTTTCTTCTGATCGACATTGTTGTTCCGTCGTTTTGAAACACCATTTCGTAATTTGGCGACAAAGCTTCACAGAACTTCCTGAATGAGTTGTACCCAAAATTCCGATAATCAAAAGTAGGGTCGATCTTGCGGAGTGCATCTAAAAACCTTGAAAGTAATACTTGACCTGTATCGATATTGGCAACCATTTGAAAGGCAGTTTCAATTTGTTTAAGGTCAATCGATCTTATACCCGACTCCTTTAACGAACCAATAAGGTTTATATCAATTTTATTTAAGACTTCTGTTTCCTTTGTTTTCAAAGATTGTAAATTTTCTTCGGATTCTAAATTCCCTATCTCTTTTTTAGGTTTCTGAGGTGCAAGTACTTCCGAAAGGGTGAACTTCTCACAAGCCTTTACAAATGCTTCAGGAGTGTTGGATCTACCAATACCCATTACAAACTTTCCATCTTCCCTGATTCGGAGTGCAAGGCCAGTGTAGTCGCTGTCGCTTGGTACTATGCAAAATGCATTTACACGTTTTGAGTGTAGCAAATCCATCGCATCAATTATAAGTGCCGTATCAGTAGAATTCTTTCCTTTTGTGTAGGCAAATTTTTGAGAGGGCTTAACTCCATTTTTGTTGAGTTCTTCTTTCCAATTTTTCATATGTGGATCTGTCCAATCCCCATAAATCCGACGAACTGTTACTTTCCCGTATCGTCCAGCCTCATTAATAAATTGTTCAAGAAGGTTTGGTTCGGCATTGTCCCCATCTATAAGAATGGCTTTTTTTTTGCTTTTGGACATTGTTTTAATATTTTATAGTTGGTTATATCTCAATATTATATCTAAGTATTTTGTATATCTTGAAGTATAATCTCGTCTTTAAAGCGCCGGTTCCAAAACTATTCGTGGCGTAAGCCCGTAAATAGTAGTTCGTATCCTTAGTGAGCACATTAAATGTGTTGGAGAAATTGCCAATTCCTGAACCGTCGGTAGTTGTTGAATTGGCAATTGTTGGATTCGGGTCAGTACCCCAACAAACACCATGAACGGTCACATTCGAACCACCATCATATGTAATATAGCCACCACTTGTTGCAATTGTTATGGCGATGGAGGATACAACCATTGTAGTTAATGTGGGTACGGAACAAATCAGCATGGTTTGTTCTATCGTTAAAGGCAATGAATTTCCACAGACATTGTAGGCCCAAACATATCGGGTGTAAGCAGCATTGCAGGCTAGACCAGTCTCGGTTTTTGTGGTCACCGTGTCCATTTGTGTAGCAGTACTGTAATTGTTGGAACCGCTCCATTTGTAACCAGTTGCAAAGGTTACCCCCTTCCAATCCCAAACGATGCCTGAAGACAATGGACCAATATTTAAGACTGTAGGTAATTTCGGCACAAAACAATTGATCGTCAACGAATTCCAATCTCCATCCATAAATATTGCCAAAACACCATTACCATCTGGACGGCAGTCGGAGCAATAAATGATAAGTCCATCGGCAGGATTGGGAATTGGCTTCATCTCAGCCTGAGTCATCCGAGGTGGTAGAAACCCTTTGTTGTTCGACTTCACATCGAGTATTGCCGAATAGTATGGGCCACTTCCATCAATGTCAATTGCAAAATGCGAAAATGATATATTGCTGTTAATTAGAAGAATAAGGATAAACAAACTAAGTTTTTTCATTCTGGAACAGTTTAATTGGTTTTTTTATTGAAATAGATAAGGCTTCACTTTGAGTGAAGCCTTATCTAAACTTAAAAAATGCCCAGCGACTTTTACCGTCCTCCTATAAACATGACTTTTCTCGTTTCACCGTTCATTTTGATGAGATAAACCCCTGGTGCTACACGATGGCCTGAACTGTCCGTTCCGTTCCACTTCATGAACAATTCTCCGGTATTTGACCCTTTATAAAGTTGCTTGATTTCTTGTCCATTAAGATTGTAAATCCCAACCAAAACATCGATGGTTTCAGTATTTTGAATATAAACCGTCATTTCGTTCACAAAAGGATTGGGGTAACAATAGAACTGATCTGAACCATCCTTAATCAGTTTGTCTGGAATCTCTTTTGCAGATACCTTCACGAATAATGACCCATTCTTTTCAAACAATTCACTACCAGCGACTTTAGCCATATCCAAATTGTACAATTGGTTACTCCGATACAATTGAAGGATAACCGGATGCCCTGAGATAAATCCATCTACCTCTTCGCCAATTCCGTCATTGCTTGAAGTGGTTATGCTGATGGTTCCGTCCATCAACTGGTCGGTTCCAATAGTGGCGGCTCCAACACAATTTTGACCATCAAATATACCGATCTGGTCCCCGGCCTTCAAACCTGAAGATTTCAAATCTACAAGGCTAATGTTCATATGGTCGATACCATTTCCTTCAAATATTTTCACAAAATGCGTTGAGGCCAAAATGTCGGGAATAAAGGTTGCCGATTTCATTCCGTTAGATGGAATGGACAGGGTGCATGCTACCGAGACGTTTACTTTATAACCTTTGTTAGGAGTGAAATTGCCTATGTTGTTCTTCCATCCACCAAAAGTCCCAAAATTTTCGATGGTTTTACCGGCCTCGTCCATCACTTTGATCAGCTTTCCACCATCAATCAGCGGTTGTACCAAAGACATGGCATCCTGTGAGGTAGAACTTGGATACGAAATAATGTTCCAACCGGCGAGGAGGCTGATATCCAAAGGCAGAGGAACCTGGGTACCTTCCAATAAAAGTGATGAATTGGCATTCACATTTACCTTATAACCTTCAGTTTGTAGAAGGTTGCCGATGTTATTTTTCCAACCACCAAAAGCACCAAAATTCTCGATTGTCTTGCCAGATTCCTCCATCACTTTCATTAGTTTCCCATCAGTAATCAACGGTTGAAAAATATCTTTCAGGTTAAGGTTGGTTGGAACAACGTTCGAAGAAATAATGTTCCAGCCCAGACTCAATGCGATCAACTGACTGTAAAGGCCAAGTCCCGAGTAGATTCCGAAAGTTGTGGCACCTGTGGCCGAAAGTTGGTGCAATGTAGCATTGGCGGGATCATAAGCTAAGGAAGGGAGAGGATAGACCAGAGAACAACGTATGCTGGCTTCCGTGCCATTAACATCTGCAGATACATATTGAAAAAAGGCATTGTACTGGGCCGAGGCAATGCCACTTTGCGAAAGTGTCCAGAACCGGTTTAGATAATTATCCGATAAACCTGAATAAGTAGAATTTGAAAGTTTAACTCCTGTATAATTGCCCTGTGAAAAGGTCCCGCTAGTATAATTGATTGTAACCGGAGTGTATTCTATCGTCCCTGTGTCATCTCCAACAGGAAAAAGAAAACTGCCTATTCCTGCATAGCTTTTGCGCAATTCACCTGAACCAGTAGCAATTATCATATTTGTAGCAGAAGGTGTTCCTGAAATTGAGGCTGCACTGCCCAATGTAAGATGGCTCGACCCTAGCCTGATATGTCCATTCTGAAGGTTAAGAGCGGAACTTATGGCAGTGTTCCCAGTGAGGTCAATGCCAGTAGAATTATTAACTGTCAGATTTGCAAAAAAATTCGATCCTGAAATTGTCTGTGGTGCAATTCCAGAAAACTCGGCGGTGCCATTGCCAATGTTGCCTATCGGATTTTGATTGTTCAGGTTTAATTTTAAAACGAGCAATCCTTCATTATTAAGCATAGATCCGTTGGCAACAACGAAATCAAGATTCGAGATAAAAACTGTTCCGGTCTTGACTTTTAGGCTGGTTCCAGTCGAAACAACAACTTGTGACAAGGTGCCGGACGGGAAAAAACAGACAACAACCGTAACAATTGTTAGAATTGTAATGAATCGATAGGGAGAAGTGATTTTACTCATTGCTAACGAGATGTGTAAGTAAAGAAATTCGGTATTTAAAGCAAATATAATTCTTTTTGAACATCTTACAATTTAGACAAATTATTTTTTTACAATTTACGACATCTTTTTTTGATGTAATTGGACAACCTAAGGTTGCATTCGATAGTCCAATCGTAATATTAATTTACTCTTACAAAATTACCATTTTCCAATCTAGCGGTTTGCCACCTAAAATAAACTTTGCTAAATCAATTTATTATGCAACCACTTTCTTTCCTACCTTGCAGCCGAAATCAAAATACAAAGGCTATGAACCGATATGCAGTGATCGACATCGGAACCAATACTTGTAATTTATTAATTGCCAATGCATTGAATAATGGAACATTTGAACCGGTTTATGATCGCAAATTACCGGTTAAACTGGGACGAGGCGGTATCCACAAAGATATCTTGCTGCCAGATGCTACCGAACGTGGATTAAAAGCTCTTTCACATCATTCGGTTACAATCAAGGAATTCGAAGCAACTAAGGTTAAGGTCGTTGGAACCTCAGCAATCCGGGGTGCTACCAATAAAGGTGATTTTCTGGCCAAAGTGAAGCATTTATTGGGATGGGACATCGAAATTTTAGATGGGGAGCTCGAAGCCGAATTGATTTTTAGAGGCGTTCGGTTATCTTTGCCCAACGGAACAGGGAAATATCTTATTGTTGATATCGGAGGAGGCAGCATTGAGTTTATATTAGCCAACGATAACCAGATCATCTGGAAAAATAGTTTTAACATAGGCATTGCCCGTGTTTTAGAAAAGTTTCCGGTTTCTGATCCGATTTCTTACGAAGAAATTCGCTCTATAGAAGAGTGGTTCGATGAACAATTAAAGGAGTTGTGGTTTATCACGAATGTCCATTGTCCGGAAACACTTGTAGGGTGTTCGGGTGCTTTTGACACTTTTATGGATATTTATGAAAAGGAAACACCTGATTTAAAAATAAGAGGTATTTCCGAATTGCCGGTAAAGGACTTTTTAGGCATTCATAACCAATTAATTAGCACCAGTCAAGAAGCCAGAAGCCAAATGGAAGGAATGGATATTTCGCGAGTGGAGATGATTGTTATCGCTTCGGTTTTTACGAATTTAATCCTTAGAAGACTGAGCATTAAAAGACTGATTCATACACATAACGCACTTAAAGAAGGAGTTATGGACCGTTTTATATCTATGGAATTATAATACAGCAAAATGGCAAAAATATTGGTAATTGATGATGAACGCAGTATCCGAAACACATTGAAGGACATTCTGGGTTTTGAGGGCTATTCGGTTGAAGTGGCCGAAAATGGGCTGACAGGTCTCGAATTGGTGAAAAATTCCGAGTTTGACATTATCCTTTGTGATATCAAGATGCCTGAAATGGATGGTATCGAAGTGCTGGAAAGGATTTTGGAATTAAAACCCGAAACAACGGTAGTGATGATTTCAGGTCATGGAAACATCGACACAGCCGTTGAGGCTATAAAGAAGGGTGCATATGATTTCATTGTCAAGCCATTGGATTTAAACCGATTGCTTATTACAATCAGGAATGCCGGTGATAAAACCGTCCTTGTTAAGGAGACGAAGGTCTTAAAGCAAAAAATCAGTAAACGAAATGAAATAATAGGCGAATCACAACAAATTAGGAAAGTATTGGAGATGACAGACCGGGTTGCACCGACTGAAGCCAGAGTTTTAATAACCGGTGCCAACGGAACAGGAAAAGAGTTGGTAGCACGTCGATTGCATGAATTATCGACTCGCTCAGAAGCACCTTTCGTTGAAGTAAATTGCGCTGCTATTCCTACTGAATTAATTGAAAGTGAACTATTTGGCCATGAAAAAGGAGCTTTTACATCTGCCATAAAGCAACGGAAAGGCAAGTTTGAACAAGCCGACGGAGGCACTTTATTCCTTGACGAAATTGGGGATATGAGCATTTCTGCACAGTCGAAAGTTTTACGGGCATTACAGGAGAGCATCATCACAAGGGTCGGTAGTGATAGCCCTATAAAGGTGAATGTCAGAGTAATAGCTGCAACTAACAAAGATTTGGCAGAAGAAATAAAAAACGGTAATTTTCGCGAAGACCTTTACCATAGGCTAAGCGTGATCCTGATCAACGTCCCTTCGCTAGAAAGCCGAAAAGAAGATATCCCATTATTGGCAGAACACTTCATTCAACAGATTTGCAACGAATATGGACAACCGCCTAAAGAAATTGACGATGAAGCGATTGAGGAGTTAAAAAGACGGAATTGGACAGGTAATATCCGCGAATTCCGTAATGTGATTGAACGCTTAATTATATTGTGTGAAAAAACAATTACCATTCAGGATGTAAATTTATACGCACCAGAAAATGAAATATAGATCCTATCATTTTTATACGAAGGTTCTCCTTTACGCTTATTATGCCTGATTTGCCGTTAGGTTGCTATTTTGAAAGTTTCCTTTTATTTTGTGAAAATCTAATTTACTTGGTATTTTTCAACTAATTGAATATCAAAAAAAATCCACATATCTGTATAATGCACTGTATCAATGTTTTATCTTTTACATCTTTATCAACAATTGTTTATAACCCAGGTTAATACGCTGTTTACACAAATTGCTGAAAAAATTTGCATTTAGGGTAATTCCTGACTTATCTTTGAATTATCAGGTCAGCGATAAAAGGTTACTTTGAAATAGTGGAGACGGTAAAAAATTCTTAGCTGAGTGGTGAACCGTTTCATTCAAACCTCCGGGTTTGCGCAATGGAAAAGTCAGAGTTTGGAAAGACGAGGAAACTTGGTCATCCAGTTAACCCGAAAAAACGCCAGTCGTTCATTTAAAGGTTGAGTTAAGGACCGGTAAGGCAAGGACGAAAGTTTGAAACCAGGTACTGGGGGGCATCGAAGCCGAAATGCAGGTAATGCGCCACACAACAAATATTCAGATCGCAAGAAACGGGTTTTGTAGTGTTCTGTATAACACTCCGTCCAGGAAGGTTAGCCGAGAGGCCAACCGAGAGGACAGCCGGAGGGAAATGCCATAAAAGGCAAATCCAGAAAGCGATGGGTCGCAATAAACAAAAACAGAATGCCTAGGCAGGAAGTTGATTAATTGCAGCCAACCATAAAAACAGTAGCCTGACGTCAACGAAAAAGTAATTTAACGAAGACGAGATGGGAACAACTCCAAAAGGGTAGTTCCCATTTGTGTTTTATAACCCTACCTATTAGCGGCTTTCCATTAAAACTCTGCGCATTATTTCTCATTTAACGTTTTTTTAAGTTTAGTCCTAGAAACAATTCACCTTAAAAACAAAAAACTTAGTATTTTTGCATAAAATCATAATGCTCTACAAAATGGAAAACATGCAAATTGAAGTCACAAAAAGGTTGTTGGCCATAGATACAATCAAAATTCAGCCCGACACCCCATTTACATGGGCTTCAGGGTGGAAAGCCCCAATCTACTGTGACAATCGCAAAGTACTCTCCTTTCCAGAAACAAGGACATTTATCTGTGAACAATTTGCAAATCTTATACGCAAAAAATACCCCGAAGCTGAAGCAATTGCTGGAGTGGCAACCGGCGCAATAGCTCATGGTGTCCTTGTTGCTGATAAATTGCAGCTTCCTTTCATTTATGTACGATCGAAACCTAAAGGTCATGGACTTGAAAATCTGATTGAAGGGGATATCCAACCTGGAACAAAGGTTGTCATTATTGAAGACCTTGTTTCAACTGGTGGAAGTTCACTAAGCGCAGCCGAAGCAGTCCGCAACTACGGGGCAGAAGTTTTGGGTATGCTGGCTATATTTACATATAATTTTCCGATTGCCACAAAAAATTTCCTGGAGGCAAACATAGAGTTGACAACCCTAAGCAATTATAATTTATTGCTTAAACTGGCTTACGATTCCGGAGACATCACCGATATTCAGTTGGAAAGCCTCAACAACTGGAGGAAAAGCCCCGAAATCTGGGGCAAATAATAATCAGCCTTTTTTATTAAGTTTAATAAAAAATCAATGGGAACTGAAAAATATATTAGTGAGGTAAAATTTATAGCTGCACCTCATGAACGAGTTTATATCCGTCTTTCCAATCTCGAAAACCTTGAGGAATTTTTTGATCCAAAGCGGTTGGAGGAACTGAAAAAGAATTACCCGGATGCCCCGGATTTAAAACTTGATAATTTTCGTGCAACTGCGGATGAGTGCAGCTTTACGATTAGTCCTATCGGAAAAATTGGGGTGCAAATCGTCGAACGCGAACCTTCAAAACTTATAAAATTAGCTGGTAGCCAGACCATCCCATTCAAGTTCAGTTGTTGGATTCAATTGTTGCCAACAGACAATGCAAATAGTAAAGTGAAAATTACACTCCATGCTGAGTTAAACCCAATGATCAAAATAATGGTTGATAAGCATTTAAAGGATGGTATCAATAAAATAGCAGAAGCCATTACAAAGATTCCTTATTAAATTGATTTGTACTGTATCAGAAGAATACAACCTCTTTAAATTGATATTTTCTGATTGTTCCACCTTCTTTTTCTATTTTCAATCTTCCATATTTGTCAACTCCAAGTATCCGTCCTCTAAAATTGCCGGTATCATCGCGGTAGATTGACCAAGTACCTGATTTATAGAGTA
This sequence comes from Mariniphaga sp., assembly GCA_037128295.1. Lineage (GTDB taxonomy): Bacteria > Bacteroidota > Bacteroidia > Bacteroidales > Prolixibacteraceae > JAAFHB01. The sequence goes on along the minus strand of JBAXWR010000121.1, from coordinate 3,993 downwards.
TTTTCGCATAATCGGCGTCGATTTCTTTGAATCCACCATTGACCAGTTGTTGAAATCTGGAGTCTATATGCTGACACAAACCGGTTAAAGTATCTTCAAGGTTGTATTCAAAGCCTGTAATCTGACTAAGGGAAACCGGATTTGGAGTATCGCTACTAAATATTTTCTGATTAATATTTAATCCGATCCCAATTATACATGTAGATATTTTATTGATCCTCAAAGAATTTTCGATCAAAATTCCGGCAATTTTTCCGTTTCCTATGTAGATGTCATTAGGCCATTTAATGGAAACCAGCCCAGTCCTCTCCTTCAAAAAATCGGTGATCCCTAATGATGCAGCTTTGGAAATTTCAAATTGGTTTGAAATTTCCAAAAAATCGGGATAAAGAACAATGCTGAACGTCAGATTCATGTTTGGTTCACTTTCCCATTTGTTTGAGGTTTGTCCACGACCGTCAACCTGACTGTTTGCAACATAAACAGTCCCCTCCTGCGGACGATTTGTCAGTAACTGTTCTGCGGCATAGTTATTGGTTGATCCTACCTCCAAAATTCGCATTATGCACGATCCAATGATTTTGTTCATTTATTACAGGTATAATATTGAGTGTCCAAAGTAAAAACTAATATTTCAAAAGATTACGGCACTTCATATTAATAATTCTTTCAGACAAAAAATTATCTTTGTACTTTAAATTTTCTCTATGGTTATTCCTGCCATTAAAAATGGTCCGATCGATTTGATAGATGCAATTGTAGAAGGCATTCAACGCAAGAAAGGCCTTGAAATTGTCGATATAGATCTTCAGGAGATTATTAATTCAGAATGTGACCATTATATCATTTGTCATGGAACTTCAAATACCCATGTTGATGCTATTGCACATTCAATAGAGGAAACTGTGGAGGAATTAAATAATGAACCTGTCTGGCATCGAGATGGTTATAATAATGCGCAATGGATATTGCTCGATTATGCGAATATTATGGTCCACGTTTTTCAGGAACCCATACGTAGGTTATATGATCTTGAAAGCTTATGGGCAGACGGTTTAATATACAATATTGATATTGACAATTAATTGATTATGGCAGATATAGATACAAAAAAAAGCAATGGGAGTAACCTCCCTAAAGGGAATAAAAAAAATACAGGCGGGGTAAAAATCAATCCCAAATTCAATCCGATATACATATACGTGGTTTTGCTGCTTGCATTTTTTGCAATATATAATATGACGTCCGGTGGTGTACCAGTAGAGACAAGCTGGCAGGAAGTGAGAAACACTATGCTTAAAAATGGGGACGTAGAAAAGATTGTTGTTGTTAACAAGTCACAGTCCGATATTTATTTGAAGGAGTCGTCATACGAAAAGTACAAAAGCAAACTAGAGTTGGGTGTAGGTTCGCCAACAAAGATTGGTCCACATTTTTTCTTTACGATAGGATCAGTGGATGTTTTTGAAAAAAATCTTGAAAGTGCGATGGCCGAATTTGGCGAGAAATCCAAAGTCACCCTTACTTATGAAGTACGTCATGATTATTTCAGCGAAATTTTGAGCTGGTTATTTCTACCACTTGTCCTTCTTGCAGTATGGTTCTGGGTATTCAGAAGGATGAGCAAAGGTGGCGGAGGAGGTGGGAATATCTTTAATGTTGGAAAATCCCAGGCAAAAATATTCGACAAAGAATCTCGTGTGAGTACTACTTTTAAGGAAGTTGCCGGATTGGCAGAGGCTAAACAGGAAATTGAAGAGATTGTCGAGTTTCTTAAAAATCCCGAACGATATACAAAGTTAGGGGGCAAAATCCCCAAAGGAGCTTTGCTTGTTGGCCCTCCCGGAACCGGCAAAACCCTATTGGCCAAGGCGGTTGCAGGTGAAGCTGATGTTCCGTTTTTCTCCATGTCAGGATCCGACTTTGTGGAAATGTTTGTTGGCGTCGGAGCATCACGTGTCCGCGATCTGTTCAAACAGGCCAAAGAAAAATCCCCATGTATCGTGTTCATCGACGAAATTGATGCAATAGGCCGTGCCAGAGGAAGAAACCCGAATATGGGATCAAACGATGAACGCGAAAATACCCTAAATCAACTACTTACAGAAATGGATGGTTTTGACACCAATTCAGGTGTGATTATTCTGGGTGCAACCAACCGTGCAGATATACTTGACAGGGCGTTGATGCGTGCCGGGCGTTTTGACCGGCAGATTCATGTTGAATTACCCGATGTTGTTGACCGGAAGGAGATTTTTATGGTACATCTTCGTCCACTTACATTATCGGAAGATGTCAATGTGGGTTTTCTTGCTAAACAGACACCTGGATTTTCGGGGGCTGATATTGCTAATGTCTGTAATGAAGCCGCATTGATTGCCGCACGTAAACAAAAAACCAAGGTAGAAAAACAAGATTTTCTGGATGCTGTTGACCGGATTGTGGGTGGTTTGGAAAAAAAGAACAAAATCATAACTGCCGACGAGAAGGCAATCATAGCCTATCATGAAGCCGGACATGCTACTGTTAGCTGGTTACTTGAATATGCGCATCCACTTGTTAAAGTCACAATTGTTCCACGGGGTAAAGCTCTTGGGGCTGCCTGGTACTTACCTGAAGAGCGACAGATCACAACAAGTGAACAAATGCTCGATGAGATATGTGCCACATTGGGAGGAAGAGCGGCCGAGGAACTTGTATTTTCCAAAATATCTTCCGGTGCACAAAATGATCTTGAAAAAGTGACAAAAACAGCCTATTCAATGGTTTGCTATTTCGGGATGAGCGAAAAAGTTGGGAACGTAAGTTATTACGATTCATCGGGTCAGAGTGATTACAGTTTTAATAAACCCTACAGCGAAAAAACTGCTGAATTAATTGATTCAGAAATAAATGAAATAATAAAGACTGCTTTTGCAAGAGCCAAGGAGATTCTGAGAAACAATGCTGAAGGCCATAAAAAACTTGCTGATCTGTTACTCGAACGGGAAGTGATTTTTACCGAAGATTTAGAAAATATTTTTGGAATACGTCCATGGGGTAAAAAAAAGGAGGAAGAAATAACAGAAATCCCAAATACTGAGAAAGCTATTGATTTTGGGTCTGACATAGTAAAAGGATAAGTACAAGATTATGGAGAAAGGGTGGAAAAATATTTATAATACTACTGAGGAATATCTTGTTTCAATGGCCAAAGACCTCCTTCAGGAAGGTGGGATTGAAGCTATCATAATCAATCACAAAGATTCAGCCTATGTTTGCTGGGGTGAATATGAGTTATTTGTCAGGGAAGAGAAAGAGGCGGAAGCAGTGGCTATTCTTGAACAAATTAAAATAGGTTAAATTGAAAGAGTTGCTCACCAGGTCAATATGGGGATTTATTTTTGCAGTAACCCTCACAGGTGCGATCCTGATTGGTTCATTTACTTTTGCTGCTCTTTTTTTAACACTCTCGGTCTTTGTTCTCCGGGAGTTTTATTCGTTGTGCCGTAAAGCAGGTTTTTCACCACAGGTCTATCCTGGACTTGCCGTCGGAGGATTAATCTATCTTTTTTCATTTCTCGTTGCAGAAGATTATATTCCTGCAAAGGTATTCCTGTATCTTTTGCCGTTGGTCTATGCAAGCTTTGTTTATGAGCTATACCGAAACAAAAAAAATCCACTTGTAAACATATCGCTCACTTTGTTGGGGATCATCTATGTAACTATCCCCTTTTCGATACTTAACTTTCTTGCATTTCCAGCTGCACACGACGGACCAATGTATTCCAATGTAGTCATCATCAGTCTTTTTCTTTTTGTATGGGCCAGTGATTCAGGAGCTTACCTCTTTGGAGTCCGGTTCGGAAAGCATCGGTTGTTTGAACGGATATCGCCCAAGAAATCGTGGGAAGGTCTTTTAGGAGGTGTTGTTACTGCTCTTTTGGTTGCCTGGTTACTGACTTTTGTTTATCACCAATACAGTTTGTTTTTGCTTGGGGTCATGGCTATTGT
>JBAXWR010000120.1:0-21112 GCA_037128295.1 Mariniphaga sp. | reverse complement strand
TTTTTGAAAGTAAGTTCAAATGTTTAATTATGTGATAGATACAAATATTGTGATGAGTATGCTAATAAGTGGAAAATCGCAATATACTAAACTCTTGTCGTATTTCGATTTTGTTTTTCCTCAATATCTTTTAACTGAATTGGATGAATATAAAGGTATTGTTAAGGAAAAGACAAAATTGGATGATCAACAATTTCAAAAATTCTGCATCACTGTTTTTTCATTTTTGACTGTAATACCTTCTATTATAGTGACCCAAAAGTCATTGGATTATGCTACAAAATTATGCGAATTAGTTGATATTAAAGACATAAGTTTTGTTGCCTTATCCATTGAGACCGGTTTTGTGCTTTTAACCAGAGATGAAAAATTGTGTAAGGGGCTGAAAAAAGCTGGGTATCGCGATGTAATGTTGTTTGAGGATTTTTTAAATGACCTTTATAAAATGCAATAAATTTGGAGGTTAGTGGCTAAATATTATTCAAGTATTTATTCGCTTTAAAGCTCTGAAAACTTAATTTATAATTCAAAGCCATGAGTATTAATTGTTTGTTTGGATTTCATAAATGGGATGGTTGTAAATGCACAAGTTGTGGTAAAACCCGCAGTAAACACACATGGATGGGTAATATTTGCCTAAAATGTGGTTTAACAAAACCAGACATTGAATGGGTTGATGTTTCTGGAGGTGTATTTACAATGGGCAGTACAGATAGTTCCTATGACGGATTTATCCAACATGATGTGTCTCTTAATTCCTTTAAAATAAGCAAATATGTCATTACTTTTGACCAATACGACCATTTTTGTGAAGCGATAGGGAAACGAAAGACTCATGATGGTGGTTGGGGAAGAGGCAAGCAACCGGTTATATACGTAAGTTGGAAAGATGCACAAGCTTTCGCCGAATGGATGGGGTGCCGCTTGCCAACTGAAGCAGAGTGGGAGTATTCATGCCGGGCAGGAACAAAATCGCTGTTCAATACCGGTGACACTCTCTGTACATCACAGGCAAATTGCAACGGACATTACCCATATTTTGGAAGTTCAATGTTTCAGTTCAGTGAAAAGGGCGAATTCAGGGGAAAAACTATGCCAGTAGGTAGTTTCGAACCAAACGCATGGGGATTATATGACATGCATGGCAATGTATTGGAATGGTGTAGTGATTGGTTTGGTGAGTACCCCACAGAGGCAATCAGCAATCCAAGTGGTTCAATTAAGGGTAGTTATCGTGTTATAAGAGGTGGTAGCTGGAATAGTTTTGTTTCCTTTTGCCAGTCAGCTTTTAGAGGTAGTGCCAGACCGAATCGCAGCGATAATATGACTGGTTTTCGTGTTGCTTCCGATATCTGAAATTTGAAGGTCTTTTCATTTCACCAGCAGCAACCCCGGATGTCCTCCTGTAATATTGATCCCACCTTCCGAAGAAACAATAAATGTATTTTCGATGCCAACCATCCCAATTCCGGCGATCCCTTTTTTAGGTTCGATGGCAAAGACCATCCCTTCCTGAATCGGTTCGTCAAATCCATTGGCAATTACTGGCATTTCATCGATTGTCAAACCAATGCCATGTCCGAGGAACTTTACTTTGCGCGACCCAAATCCCATAAAGTTCTGGATAAACTCCGGGCTTAACCCACCCAAAATTTCATTGTATATCACTGATGGAATCGCGCCAGGCTTGAGTAATGCAGCTATATTGTTCTGTATTTCAACGCATTTCAAATGTATCTCTATTGCTTCATCCGGTAATTGTTTTCCAAAAACATAAGTCATTGTTTTGTCGGTATGGTAACCTTCGACACCACAACCCACGTCAACAAAGACAAGGTCGCAACGTTCCAATTTCCTGTCCCTGTTCCCCATAATCGGAACAGCAGGACTCATCCCATAATTACCACCTGGTCCATTAAAAGATGTGGGATAAATGGAACTTTCCCCAAAGGCAATCTGCCCCAAGATTGATTCTGTGTCGAACATGCTGAAGCGGGCAACCCCATGGTGCCCTTCGCGGACCAATGCGGTATAGAGGTCGCAAAAGAATTCCGATTCGCTGATCCCGTCGTGCAACATTGCGGGCACCAATTCTTCAGTTACCCGCTGATGGATTTTTCCCGATTCGATCATTAAGTCAAGTTCATACTGGCTCTTAATCGCCCTTACTGCACCAATCTGAAGATCGGCGGATTCTATTTTTGAAAATGGGAAGTATTTCTGAAACCGTTGAAGCATCGCAATCGGAACAATCTCTTTTTCAAGGTAAACCGTATCGGGAAGGTTTTTCATTGTAAGAGCAGCATCGCGGTAACTCTCCATCGGTCTGATATCCGGGAAAAGAGATTCATCGACAGCGCGTTCATAACTGCGCCTGATCCACAAAACCGCTTCATCGTACCTTGGGATAAACAAGACCCCTTCCTGCATTGTCCCGGTAAAATAATAAATGTTGATTTTGCTGAAAACCGCCACAATCTGCCAGTCGGGATTGCGTTGGTCCATAAGCTTCCTGAATCGAAGCAGCCGCGATTCCAATTCACTTTGTGGAACTTTAAAAATCATAGAAACTATTTATTGAGCAACTCTTTTCGTGTTGTGGCCAATACCATCTTTACCTGGGTTTTGGATCCCAGTTGTAAAATATCGATTAAAGATTGGACAGCAATGGCGTTATCACACCTTACAATCGCAAACAACTCCGGACTTTCCTTTTTCAATCTTAGCAATTCAGGTTCGATAGCCGCAAATTCAAATTGCTTGTTGTTGATGTAATATTTCAATTCCTTTGTAATCGATATCGCGATCTCTTTTGGTGGCTTGTTCATCGTCTGCGTCTTGTCCACCTGTGGCAACACCAGTTTGATGATCCCGGGTGTGATCATGGTCGAGGCAATCAGGAAAAACAACATCAAAAAGAACATGATATCGCTGAAGGAATTTGAAAATACCTCGAACGGCGGGTTCCTGTCGTTCCTGATGTTCATATTTTAACGTTGTTGATCAGGTCAATAAACCGTATTGCCCGAAGTTCCCATTGCTGGATCAGCTTATTGATCCTGTGGTTCAGGTAGTGATAGGAGATATAAGCAATAATCCCGATACTAAGACCTACACCCGAAGTAATTAACTTTTCGTATAATCCTCCAGAAATCAATGAGATACTGATATTGTCTGCCAATGAGATATTGTAAAAAATCTTGATAACCCCAGAAATAGTTCCAATGAATCCCATCATCGGGGCAACCCCTGCAATTACACCCAAAAAATAGATATTCCCATCGTATTTGTAAAGTTCAAGTTTCCCTTCCATCTCCATCTGGTCGTGGATATCGCGGAGAGGCTTACCCAAGTTCAGCAACCCTTTTTCAAGAATGCGCGTTTCGGAACAATTGGCTGAGGAACATAGATTTAAAGCCAGATCTATTTTGCCCTCTTTGACAAGTACTTTCAATTTTTCCAAAAATGGCTCATCGATTTTTTTCTGGGTATAAAGAAAATAGAGACGTTCACAAAGGATAAAAATGGAGACCAACGAAAGAAAGAACAAAGGGTACATCAACCATCCGCCCTTCATCAAAAGGTCAAAAAAGGACATGTTGCCTATAACATCGAGTAATATTATCATAACAATATTTTAGGATATTTGAGATCATTAAATTTCGTGTAAGGTAATACAATTACCCATAAAAACGGCTTCAACGCCTAAGCATTGAAGCCGTCAAATTTAGGTAGAATATTGTTATTCTAAAAACTTACATTTCTATTTAACTTTTATTTTGAAAGACCAGGCATAACTACATAAAGTTGGCCTTGCTTTTTCTTTGGGATATTTGATTGTTAGTCCATTAGCGGCATCCCATGTCCATTTCAGGTCGCCAGGAACACCTAACATGGTTATTTTGGATCCCTCAACTGGTTTTACAGATTTCAGTTTAAACTCATCGCCGGCCCATTTTAGGAAGACGGCATAGGCATAATCTCCTTTGGAGGTAAACCTTGCATCCCCTTCGATTTGCGTTTTCCAGACCCTTGTTCCATAAATCGCCTCGCCATTTACTTTTAACCATTCACCTAACTTTAACAAAGGGTATTGCTCATATTCAGGAATGATACCTGCGGCGGTTGGCCCAACGTTGATATCGAAATTGCCGTTACGGCTTATGCCGTCAATCGCTTTGTCGATAAATTCCTTAGGGCTCAGGCAGTCTTCCATATCTGTATCCTGGTTATAACCAAATGTTTTTGCAATTCCCTGCCAGAACGACCATTTGTGTGTAAGGATACCCAAACTTCCGTCGTTGTAGCTGTATTCGACATTGTACAAATCACCATGTTTGCCACGATCTTCTTTTCCAAACCTATCATTGACAAATACTTCCTGATTTCGTTTGGCAGCTTCATTATAAAAGTAAGCTACTACTTCCTTCATTTTCCAGAATGGCTCGGGATGGTCCCATTCGCCATCGAAATAGAAAAAGTCAGGATGATAAAGGCTGATCAACTCTTTAATCTGCGGGATCATGTAATCATCGACATAATTGTTCACTTTCTTCAATCCGGCATAAGGAATATCCTTGCCTGTATAGAGCGGGTTATACCATTCATAAAGTGAGTAATACAAACCAACTTTAAGACCCTCCTTGCGTGCAGCGGCAAAATACTCGCCTAAGATATCTTTCTTCGGACCCATTTTCAGGGCGTTCCGATCGGTGTATTGACTTGGCCATAAGCAAAATCCATCGTGATGCTTGGAGGTGATGAACATGTATTTGGCACCCATATTTTTCGCAAACTTCGCCCATTCGGTCGGGTTGTATGATTCGGCTTTCCACATGGGGATAAAATCATCATAGGTAAACTTTTCACCATAAGTCGCTTTATGATATGCCACTGTCGGATTTTTTATATCCTTCATCCGGTTACCATACCATTCGGCATACGAAATCCCCTTTTCCCGAGGAGCCCAGGCCGGAACTGAATAAACTCCCCAGTGCATGCTTAATCCCACTTTGGCATCGTCATACCATGAAGGCATTTTATGGCTGTCGAGCGATTCCCATGTGGCTTTGTAAGGACCTTGTGCAGAAATTGTCGAAATTGCCAAGGTACAGATCGACAAACAAACAATAAAAAATAATTTTACTCGCATAGTTTTAGTTTTTTATTTCGGAAATACAAAAATAATCAAAATTGACTTTTAAAGAGTACCTTAAAATTGAATCTTACATCCTGCAAATTCATCAAAATAATAAGCCCCACTGCCTGGCTTGTCGTCTTTTCCGCCAATTAAAATTGTGGTTTCGATCACAAAATCGGATTTGAATGTACGGCTAACATCAGGAGAAACTGCCTTTTTTGTATTGTGTTTCAAGCGGCTGAAAGGTATTAAAACAAGTCTGGGTGAAGTGTCACCTTTCTCAGGCAGGTAATCAAAATCCCAAAGATCCTGTATGTTCTGCCCATCTTTGCCGGAAGTGTTGAATTGGATCGTCATCTCTCTGCCTGAGCCATCGGGCTGAAAAAAGACCCTTACACCATTGCATCCGGTCAAATCCCATTTACCGGCCAGACTAATTGAACTCGTAGATTGATCTTCTGATTTGGTGGTGGTGTAACCAAATTTTAAACCGCTATTACCACCACCTTTAATTTTAGGTTCAAGGCTTAATGTTGCTTTTCCCTCCTTAGCTGAAGATTTCCAGGCCGAAGCCAGTTGGGAGTTGCTATTGTAGGATTCAAAATTATCGATCACTTTGGTTAACGGTGCAGGTGGTTTGGCAGCACCCTGAATATTGGATTTGTTGTCAGATTTTGCTATCTTATTGTCATCCAATAACATAATCCGAATGTCTCTAAAATCAATGGGTTGCCCTTCTGCCTGAAGTGCAATATAACCATCTTCCAAAACAGTGCCAACCGGAACAGGATAATTTTCAGGCAACAAATTCCCTCCAACCTGGGCCTTCGACCAGACCAAAACAGTATCGCCATTGACAACATGGTAGGTCGATTTATCGCCGTTGACAATAATGTCAAGTTTAACCCACTCGTTGTTGTTGTAATATTTTGAATTTGCTTTTATACAATGCTCGGTAGTGAGGTTATCTTTAATAAATACGGTCGTTCCGGGAGTACAGGCATTTGCTGTAGTTTGTTTGACTTTATCGGTACATCCAAGCAGCTGAATTTCAACTGATACCGGCCAGTTTTCGGTTTCATCCATACTTTCGGCCGATTGTGAATGGACCATCACCCCACTGTTGCGCAAACAATAGCCAGGGGCATCGGCAAACACTTCACCAACAAAGCGATATTCCATATGAAGGACATAATTCGAAAACTTGTCTTTGTAAAACAGGTGGCCAAACCGACCGTTGAAAGCTCTAAAATCGCGGTAATCGACCCTGAGCAATCCATCTTCAACCCGGAATCCATTGTGTGGGTTCTCGCCAGCTTTGTAGCCTGTAACTTTGGGTATCCATCCTTCAAGGTTTTTTCCGTTAAAGAGGGAGATCCATTTTGAACCTTTTTCGGTGGAAGACGCTCCTTTTTTCGCAGTATTGTTTTGCGCTCCTGACTGCAGGTTAATCGTAAAAAATAGGGTAATAAACAAGAAGATGAATTTGCGGATCATGGCTTTTGAAATTAATTAATCTGGAATTGCAAAAGTGCAAATTACCTTGTTAAGATCGCACTATTTTGAAGGGTTTAGTAGCACATTATTTTCATGGATCATTTAATAGCAATTGGCGGCTGGCTGGATTCAAATAGTAAATCCGATCCAGATTAATGACCAATTGTCATTTAAATTATCAACATTTAGTAATTCATCTAACTTTTGATGCAGGGTCTTGCTTTGAAAGTAAGCCAGCCGCCAGCCGCCAGTTGCCAGTTGCAGGTTTTCAATTGCAAGCCGCCTGAATATTGCTATATTTGTAATCGTAAAACTAATTATTCTGTGAAGAAAGCTGAAAATAAAGATTTTAGTGCGGTTTGGACCTTTTTTATTACCGATGGTAATCAGGAGGCCCTTGGTATGATCTATTTCAGTCATTATGATTTGCTTTATAATTTCGGATTGCGATATACAAAAGACAATCAGATCATTGAAGATGCAATTCAGGATGTTTTCAGTTATTTCCTCAAATCATCCGGAAAACTGATGCCAGTAAAAAATATGAGGGCGTTCCTTCTCCAGTCATTCAGGCACCAATTAATTTTTAATCTCAAAATAAGGGACCGTTTTAACAGTTCCGATGAACTTCCCGAAAACAAAGTTGAGGGACATGAACCTGAAATTGAGGGTGTTTTTGAGAAGGAATGGAGTAACCGTCTGGGAAAAACAATCACAAAATGTTTGGATAAACTTTCCGATAAACAAAAGGAAGCGATTTTCTTAAGGTTCCAAAGTGAATTATCCTACGATGAAATGGCCTTAATATTGGGAATAACTGTCGATTCGTGTTATAAATTGGTTTACCGTTCATTAAAGGAGCTTCGCCAGGAAGTTGAACGGCTGGAAAAAGGGAGCAAACATCTGATGGGGATTCTTTTAGGTAGGTAGCCGGGTTTGATAAAGGATAAAGTATGTTTTTCTAAATTGCCACTGGTAGCTTGCAACTAGCAACTGGCTGGTTTTCAGAATTTGTATGCAATACTTATTTCTAAAAATACATATCTATCTAATATGTAAGATGTTGACTGGATCTATGGAGACCATACTTCACAAATTGAATAAAATCAAAAAATTTGTTAAAATTTTTGTCCAGATTTTTAATTTCGATCACTCTATGAGTAAAATGTAATCAAACGGATGGATCTGCATCATTTCAATACTTATTCGAGCGAGGATTTTTTAATGGACGGGGACTTTCTGGAGATTGTTTCCCATGGCCCTTCAGCCATTGAAAATTTAAAGGGACATTTCCCGACAAGACGTGCCGAGATAAGTATGGCCGTTGAAATACTTAACAACATACAACAACCTGAATTTTTGCAAAGTCAGGAGAAAAAACTGAAGCAGTGGAACAATGTCCTGAGAGGACATAAAAAAACGGTCAGGTTAAAATGGTTCAAATATGCCGGGTTGATCCTTATCATCATTGGAACCGGCACCCTCGCCCTGTTACAATTCAGGCAGCAACCCAACATCGAAAAGTTTGCTGCAATAACAACTGCCAATTACCAGGATACTGAATTGATATTGGCTGATGGTAAACATGTTGGCATCAGCGTAAAACAATCAAATGTTAAATATTCTGCCGACGGTGCAGGTATTTTGGTAAACGATACGACCCACATGAAACAAACGATTGCTGAGGGTTCATTCAATCAACTGATCGTTCCTAATGGTAAACGTTCGTTTATTCAACTTTCTGATGGGACCAAAGTTTGGATCAATTCTGGTTCACGGTTGGTCTTCCTGCCTGTTTTTAAAGGTAATAAGCGGGAAGTCTTTCTCGAAGGGGAGGCCTATTTTGAAGTGGAAAAAGACTCTAAGAAACCTTTTTATGTCCGTACGGATGCCTATAATGTGAAAGTTTATGGGACAAGGTTTGATGTTCAGGCATATAAATTAGATAATGAATACAATACAATTTTGCTTGAAGGAAAAGTCAGTCTTGAAATGAAGCAGGGAACAGCCAATCCCAAAGAACAATTTCTGTTGCCGAACCAAAAGGCATCTTTAACAGATCATAAAAGCGATCTATTGATTTCAGAAGTGGTCAATATTGACAACTATACAGCATGGAAAGATGGTTACCTGATCTTTAAAAATGAGCCGTTTCCAGAGTTGCTTAAACGGGTTTCCCGTTATTACAATATTAATATTCTACCTAATAATCAGGCAAGTATAAAACGATTATCCGGAAAGTTAGACTTAAAAGAAAATCCGGAAAGGGTTCTTGACGGATTGGCAGTAATTTCTAAATCACGATATTCAACACAAGGGAATCAGTACGTTTTTTATGAGTAAATAAAGTTAGGTCGTAAATAAAAAAACCGGCTGATGCTCGCAACATCAACCGGCCAAAAATCAATCATGCCGAAAGGCACAATGTTTAATTAATTCAGTTTCAAAATTATGAAAAAAAATTCGGATGTTCGCTCTTTCTGTCTGGGGAAGAGATTAAAAGTTAATTTGCTAGCTATGAAACTATTAGCGGTTTTGCTCTTTGCCGGTTCGATGGCTGTTTCGGGCAGTTCTTATTCTCAGAAGACGAAGATCGACCTGCAGCTTCAGAACTCTTCGCTTACTGAAATTTTCAGTTCGATTGAAAAGTCAAGCGAGTTCATTTTTTTCTACGATGATGCGATTATCAGTGGAAGTGTCAAAAAGTCTATTGATGCAAAAGGGGAAAGGATTGAAAAAGTCCTCGAGCAGCTTTTTGAAGGGACCGATGTTGCATTTGTGATTGACGACCGGCAGGTATTCGTTTACAAAAAGGATGACATGAAGTCGCTTAATCCGCTTGTTGCTGCAAGTAAGGCAGAACAGCAACAGGGAAAGTCGATATCCGGAAACGTAAAGGACCAGAAAGGTGAAGCTATTCCCGGGGTTACGATCATTGTAAAAGGGACGACCACAGGTGTAATTACTGATGGCCAAGGGAATTTCACGATCCGTATCCCCAACAACCAGAGTGTTTTGCAATTTTCTTTTGTTGGATATTCGACCCAGGATGTTAAAGTTGGCACTCAAAATACGATTAATATCGTGATGGCCGAAAGTACTGTCAATCTTGATGAAATGGTCGTTACCGCTCTCGGTATCAGAAAGGAAGCGAAGAAATTGGGTTATTCGACCACTTCGGTAAATAAGGAAGCCATTTTAACTAACCGTACCACTAACCTGGGTAACAGCTTACAGGGTAAGGTAGCCGGGTTGAACGTATCTGCCCCTGCAGGTGGACCCGGAGGATCGTCCAAAATCCGTATCCGCGGGCAGTCTTCGTTTGGTGGGAATAACTCCCCATTGATCATCGTCAATGGTGTCCCAATCAACAATTCGGCTATATCGGCTGGAGGATCAGCAGGCAACGGAACGGGCAATCCTACAGGTGGTTCATCCGACCAGGGTGATGGATTACAGAGTATCAACCAGGACGATATCGAATCAATGACTGTTTTGAAAGGTGCTGCTGCAGCCGCACTATATGGTTTCCGTGCCAAAGACGGTGCTATTATCATTACAACCAAAAGTGGTAAAGGGAAAGAAGGAATTGGTGTTGAAATCACTTCCAACTTTCAGGCTGACAAAGCCCTCGACTATACCGATTTCCAGTATGAGTACGGACAAGGTGAGTACGGCAAACGTCCTACCACAACTGCTGAGGCACAAAGTTCGGGTGTACACAGTTTTGGTGAAAAATTCGATGGCGTATTGACCCCTCAGTTTGACGGAAGCTCACAACCCTATGTCGCCAACAAGAACCGCATCAAGGATTTTTACCGCACTGCCATTAATTTCACAAATTCTGTTGCTTTGACCGGTAGCAGTGACAAGGGAAGTTTCCGCATGTCGTTTGCAAATACATCGGCAGATGCAATCGTTCCAAATTCTGATTACAAAAAGAAGATCCTCAACTTTGGGTTGAATTATAAATTTACAGAGAAGCTATCCATTCAACTTAACTTCAATTATTCGAACGAAAACAACCATAATCCACCACAAATTGGTTTGCAGGACATGAACGCCAATACGACCATTTATACAATGGCCAACAGTATTGATGTAGGCTGGTTAAAAAATACCTATAAAGATGTCAATGGAAATGAACAGCCGCTTGCACGCTTCACGAACAGGAACAATCCATATTGGGTTGCATACCAACGCTTTGAAAATGTTAAACGTGACCGTTTGTTTGGAAACGCATCAGTCCGTTACCAATTGCTGGATTGGCTTTATGTTCAAGGCCGTGTAGGTCAGGACTATTACACCCGTCCTTACAATTATGACCGTCCGACAGGAACCCGTTCGATCGGGGCTGCTGCTTCTGGTTTTAATGGCTATTATTATCAGGATGTTACAACATTCCGCGAAAGAAACCTTGATTTTCTTGTAGGTGCCAACAAAACATTTGGTGATTTCGGTATTGATGTAACCGCCGGTGGTAACCAGATGCAACAGATTTGGGACAACATTGGTGCCTCTGTTACCAACTTCTATGTGAGGGATTTATATACAATCGGTAATGGTCAGACCAAAAACCCTTTCTATAATTATTCTAAGAAAGCCGTTAATTCATTGTATGGATCTGCTGAATTTTCGTACAAAAATTATTTGTACCTGAATGCAACTGCCCGTAACGACTGGTTCTCGACGTTGAACCCAAATTCGAACAATTACCTCTACCCATCGGCAAGTTTGAGTTACGTTTTCAGTCAATTTTTCAAATCGATGCCAGCATGGCTTAACTTTGGGAAATTGCGTGCATCCTATGCTGAAGTTGGAGGAGATACAGATCCTTATGCCAACAACTTATACTATTCGGTCAACTCAAACCAGTTCAATGGAAATGCACTTGGATCAATTTCCGGGGCTGTTAGTCCGAACCCAAACCTTCGTCCGTTAAAAGTAAAGGAAATGGAATTGGGACTCGAATTAAGGTTATTGAACAGCCGTGTTAATCTTGATGTTTCTGGCTACAAGAAAAATTCAGTGGATGAAATCCTGAAAGTTGACGTATCGAATGCTTCAGGTTTCAGCCAGACACTTGTCAATGTTGGAAAACTGGAAAACAAAGGTTTGGAATTTATGTTGACAGTGATACCAATTAAAACAAAAAACCTGACTTGGGAATCGGGGTTCAACACCAGTTACAATATTAGTAAAGTAATAGCCTTGGCAAACGGTCAGGCAAGGTTTGATGTTGGGACCGGCGAATTCTTTGGATTTGTTTCCCATGAAGTTGGGATGCCATTGGCCTCTTTACGTGGATTCGACTATAAGCGCGATACCAACGGGAACATCATTACAGTCGGTGGACTTTTCCAACAGGGAAATATTATTACCTACGGAAGTGCCATTCCAAAATGGGTAGGTGGCTGGACCAATGCGATCAACTACAAACATTTGAGGATCACAACACAGGTTGACTACAAAGCAGGGTTTAAGATCATGTCGAACTCAAACCTGAACTTTATCCGTGAAGGTTTGACCCAATCATCGCTGGTAGGCCGCGATGGCGGTGTTTTGATGGAAAGTGTAAATGCCGATGGCACTCCAAATACAACCAGGGTTGAAGCCGAGCAGTTTTATACACAATACCGCAGTACCAATATTGCAACTCCTTTTATTTACGATGGTAGCTTTATCCGTTGGAGGTCATTGTCAATTGGTTACGACTTTTCAAGTCTGGTTACCAAAACGTTTATCAAACAACTGGTCGTTTCGGCAGTTTGCAACAACGTATTGATGATCACAAAACATATTGACAACCTTGATCCTGAGGCACAAGTATCTGCGTCAGATAACCTTCAGGGGATTGAAACGCATACACTGCCAACAACCCGTAGTTTTGGATTAAACATTAATGTCAAATTATAACTCAACGATAATTATCATATGAAAACAAAATATATCTACCTGATACTGTTGGTCTTCTTAACAGGACTGAATAGTTGCGACAAAGATTTTGAACAGATCAATACAAATCCTGTTCTGGCTACCTCACTCGATCCGATGTACCTTTTTTCGACTGCCGAGTACAGTTCCGGCGTAAGTACGCTTAATTATCAGAGTGCTTTAGTGCAACAGATCCTTACTCCATTTACCGGGGTTCTCGAAGGTGGAAACCACAACATAGTGTACGATCCGAATTCAAACGCCCTTTTTAATTCCTATTTTACCGCTTCAAGCGGCCCGGTAGTTCTGTTGACCGATGTCCTCAACAAGACAAAAAGCCTTCCGGCACGAAGCAACCTTTACAACATGGCCCGCATTTGGAGAGCCCAGGTTTTTATGGTATTGGTCGATACTTACGGAGACGTTCCCTATACTGAAGCTGGACGTGGTTACATTGATGGGATTTACCTTCCAAAGTATGATGCCAATAAAACCATTTATGACGATTTGGTAAAGGAATTGGATGAGGCAACCAAAGCACTTGATGCTACAAAGACGATCGAAACAGGTGATTTGTTTTATAAGGGGAATATCGCACAGTGGAAAAAGTTGGGAAATTCGCTCCTCCTGCGTATTGCAATGCGTTATGCAAAGGCCGATGCCGCCAAGGCACAGCAATATGCAGCGGCAGCTTTCAATGGTGGCGTGATGTCTTCGAATGCCGACAATGCATTGCTTGCTTACAATAGTACGTTCAACCATCCATCTTCAAATACTTATCAGGGAACTGAAAGGGGTAATTACTATCTCGCAAAACCATTTGTCGATTATCTGAAAAATACCAATGACCCCCGCCTTGCAGTAATTGCTGTTAAATATGCTGTACCTGCCAATCCATTGGCCACAGCAGGAGCTGAAGATGTAACTCCAGCAAATCAAATTGGACTTCCGGTTGGTTACAACGAATCGTCAATTGTAAACGCACCCGACTATCCAGGCAAATCTGGAGCTGCCTGGAAATATTCGCAGTTAAACAGGCGCACAGTTGCGAAGATTGATATTCCTGAGTTTATTGTTACCTATGCCCAGACCCAATTGTTACTTGCCGAAGCAGCTCAAAGGGGCTGGATTACAGGATCAGTATCTACCTACTATAATGCTGGTGTTAAGGCACATATGGATCAGATGGCCAAATATGACGCAACTGCCACAATTCCAGTTGCAAGTCAGGACGCTTATCTGGTGGCCAATCCATTTAATGCGGCAAAGGCTTTGGAACAAATCAACACCCAGTACTGGATCGCATCTTTCCAGAATGGATCAGAGGCTTGGGCAAATTTCCGTCGCAGTGGTTTCCCGGCTTTGGCACCTAATACCTATCCAAGTGCAGATCCGGCAGTTGCAGGTGGTTTCGTTCATCGTTTGGTTTATCCTGTCAGGGAAAAATCAGTGAATACAACCAATTACAACGAAGCGGTAGCCCGCATGGGTGCAGATAACCTTGCAACGCGCGTATTCTGGGATAAATAAGGTTTACAATTATTAATATATTTAGTGGCAGCCATGATTAATTTTTTATTTTTAGCAATTAATCATGGCTGTTTCATACAGGATATTCAGGAACAATAAATCAAATAAATATGAAAAAAACAGGTTTACTTTTTGTGTTGGCACTATGTTTTATCGTTGCAAATGCTCAACGGGTCGGAATGTCACCGGAATATATCAAGGCAATAACTCCCGATTGGAAAGGTGAGCGTACCGCTGATGGCCGTCCCAAAGTTTCGGATAATATCCTTAAACGATTGAAGAATATTTCCATCGAGGAAGCATGGGGCGTACTCCGGAACAAAGGTTATATGAACCAGTTCGAAAACAACTGGATCATCGTCAATCCCGATAGTGCAATGACTGGCCGTGTCGTTACCGCTCAATATATGCCGTTAAGGCCTGACCTGCAAAAACAGGTAAAAGAACAGGGAGTTGCCGAAAACCGGTCTCCGAAAGGTGGGACAAACTCATGGCCCATTGATGTTTTGGTTGAAGGAGATGTTTATGTAGCAGATAGTTATGGTAAAATTGCTGATGGAACGCTGATTGGCGACAACCTTGGCAATTCGATCTATGCCAAATCAAAAAGGGGCGTTATTTTTAACGGTTCAGTCCGCGACCAGGAAGGGATCAGTGAGATCAAAGGTTTTAACGGCTGGATCAAAGGCAACGATCCATCCTTTATCGACCAGATGATGCTGACCTCGATCAATGCCCCAATACGGATTGGTCGTGCAACCGTTTTGCCTGGCGATGCAGTATTGGCAAAAAAATATGGTGTCATTTTTATCCCTGCCTTTTTGGTCGATGAATTGGTGCTTACCTCCGAATTTACTGCTCTTCGCGATCAGTTTGGTCACTTACGCCTTCGTGAAGGGAAATATAAGCCTGGTGAAATTGATACCGAATGGACTGAAGCAATCAAAAAAGACTTCCTGAATTGGATCAACAACTATCCCGGAAAGCTTCCAATGTCGAAACAGGAATTGGATAATTATCTGAAAGAGAGGAATTACTAAAAATTGGACTGAAATGAAAAGTATTATACAAAAGATAAAAGAACAAAATATTACGAGGGAAAAAGGGGAAGCTGCTGCTATCCAGTTGGAAATCAACAACCCACGAACAGAAAATAATCGCAGGAACTTTCTGAAAAAGAGCATGTTGGGCGGTATTTCCCTTGCGGGGATGATGACTTTGCCCATTGAAGATACCATCGCTCAGACCACTGCCAATGTGAGCAGGTCATCCAGCCCTTCTGAACTGAAAATTACCGATATGCGTTATTGCAGGACAGGAGTTCTTGGGAATACCGCAATCATTCGCATTGATACAAATCAGGGAATTTACGGTTTAGGCGAAGTGAGGGATGGTGCCGATGTACGTTATGCGCTGATGCTGAAAAGTCGCATCCTTGGGATGAACCCATGTAATGTGGAAATGATATTCAAAAGTATCAAACAGTTTGGTGGCCCTTCGCGTCAAGCTGGCGGTGTTTGCAGTGTTGAAATGGCTTGTTGGGATTTGGTAGGTAAAGCTTATGGCGTACCATGTTGGCAATTGCTGGGTGGTAGATATCGCGATAAGATCAGATTATATGCCGATACCCCCGAGTCTCACTCGCCTGAAGAACAATTGAAATTGATTAAATACCGAACCGAAGAACAAGGATATACCTGGCTGAAAATGGATTTGTCGATTGGCGAGTTGAAAGGGATACCTGGTACCATTGTGAACGGAAAATTCTGGGAAAGCGGCAACAAAGACCTGGCGCAATGGGGGGACCAATCCAATTACATGTCCTATGGCAATACCCTTCACCCGTTCACCCAGATTCAAATCACCGAAAAGGGGATTGAGGAACTCGCTAAAGTTGCTGAACATGCCCGAAGTTTGATAGGTTACGAAATACCATTATCTACTGATCATTATGGTCATTTCGACCTGAACAACGGAATCAGGTTGGGGCGTGCCCTTGAGAAATATCGATTGGCCTGGATGGAGGATATCGTTTCGTGGGAATTGACGGATCAATGGAAGACCATGTCGGATGCTTTGGAAACTCCTCTTCTTACCGGTGAAGACATTTACCTTCTCAAAAATTTTAAACCGCTGATCGATATTCATGCTGTCGATATCATCCATCCTGACCTATCCACTTCGGGTGGTCTTCTGGAAACGAAAAGGATTGGTGATTATGCCGAAGAACATGGCGTTGCAATGGCGATGCATCAGGCTGGGACTCCTGTTTCGTTCATGGCCAATGTTCATTGTGCTGCCGCGACCCAGAATTTTTTGGCGCTCGAACATCACTCTGTTGACCTTACCTGGTGGGAAAATATGGTTAAGACAACCGATGGCCGCAAACTGATCACAAAAGGATTTGCAAATGTTCCGTTAATGGCTCCGGGTTTGGGAATTGAGCTGAACGACGAAGAGGTAAAAAAACATCTTCATCCTAAGGACAATAGCTATTTTGGACCTACTCCCGATTGGGACGAAAGACGTTCACATGACAGGGTTTTCAGTTGATGTATAACTTTGTATATCAATTATATAATATAGGTCAATAACCTCAGCGAAAATCTGCGTGATCTGCGGGAAATATTTCTTTTTTCTCCCGCAGATTTCGCAGATTAACGCGGAAAGACGGATAAGTATAATTACTTTAGAATCAAGGATCTTCATTTGAAGGTCCCTCCCTTTGAAAATGGGGACCAAGGGGGAATTTTTAGTTTTGAGTAGATTTTAGTTTTAAAAATATGGACAAGAAATTAAGTTTATCGCTTCTGGTTATTTCCGCAATCTCATTTTTGGGTGCTTTGATCCTCCTTTCTACCGGATTGGCACCGATTGGCGGGCCATTGTTGATTGCAGGTTTTATCGCATTGGCTCTCGGTGTCCGGGGATATACGGCAGTAAAAGGATTTTCCTATACGATCTGGATTTTTACGGCGGTAACCACCTCAATGTTCTATCCCCAGTTTTTTCTGTCGGCTGGCGATTTTCAACTTAAGTTGCTGATTGTTCCGCTTTTACAGATTATCATGTTTGGGATGGGCTCGCAGATGAGCTTTGAGGATTTTACCGGAGTGATCAAAATGCCCAAAGGGGTTTTCATCGGGGTTGGGGCGCATTACCTGATCATGCCCCTGGTAGGATTTGGGATTGCCCATATTTTTAGTTTTCCTCCCGAAATTTCAGCAGGAATTATCCTGATCGGATGTGTCCCAAGCGGTTTGGCTTCCAATGTAATGTCCTATATTTCAAGGGCAAACCTAGCATTGGCAGTCACAATCGGGGCAATCTCGACCTTACTTTCACCATTCGTCACCCCGTTTTTAATGAAATGGCTGGGTGGACAATACATTGAAGTCAACTTTTGGAGCATGATGCTTGATATCCTGAACATGATCATTCTGCCAATCGTTGCCGGATTTATTTTTAACCTGTTCTCAAAGGAAGGTAAAGTTAAAGCAAGTGCAAAAATTCTCCAGTTGACAGCTTATTTCGTCATTATCCTCCTTACGAACCTGGTCTATATGAAATCAAAAAATTCCGATTTGTCTGGATTTGAAACCGCTTTCCTCAAATCATTAGGATGGTTCTTTTTACTCCCAATGGTCGGGGCTATGCTGTTGAAATTCATTATGAAGGGTGATAACCAATGGATGGGGAAAGTTCTTTCGTTTATCTCGATGCTTGGAATTGCTGTGATTATTACGATCATTACTGCTGCAGGCCGCGACAGCCTTTTAAAAGTTGGGGTGTTACTGATCATCACAAGTTTCCTTCACAATATAACTGGCTATACATTGGGCTATACTGTTTCGTGGTTATTTGGGATGCCTGAAAAAGACCGGCGTACTGTCGCTTTCGAGGTGGGGATGCAGAATGGAGGACTTGCCTCAGGTCTGGCTTTACAAATGGGTAAAATTGCAACCGTGGGCCTTGCTCCTGCCATTTTCGGTCCGTTGATGAACGTGACCGGTTCTGCCCTGGCAACATGGTGGAGAGGAAGGATGCCGGAGGAGGTTGAGAAGGTGTGAGGGAGAGACGTGGAGAATGGGAGATGGAGAGAATTTGAAGATTTGAAAATGGACTAATAAATCATCAAATTACTGATTTGGTGACAGTTCCAGGCAGGAAGATTACACCGTAGGTGTTAAACTATTGTAGAAGAACGGATTATGGCCTGCTCTCCTTTTTTCATTGCGCCCCTAAATCAACAAATTTAAACCCGATGCCCCTAACGGTTTCGAGAAATTCCCCTTCAATATAATCTGATAGTTTTTTCCTGAGGTTCTTGATATGGACATCGATGTAATTTGAATTGTAATTTTCTTCGATAATATCGCCCCAGATGTGTTCGGATATTTGAAGCCGGGTGACCACCCTGTTTTTATTTAGTACCAGAAAACTTAGGATATCGTATTCCTTACGTGTAAGCGATACCACATTGCCTTGGGATGTGACCAGTCTCTTGTCAAGATCAACATCTATATTATTGATTGTTATGATATTGGCCTTAATCCCATGTTTGCGCCGCATAACAGCCATGATCCGTGATTTCAATTCAAGCAAAGAAAAAGGTTTTGGCAGATAATCATCGGCTCCAAGGTTAAGCCCTTTAATCCGGTCTTCAAGGGCACTTCTGGCAGAAAGTATGATCACTGCCGTATCGGTCTTATTGGCAATTGATTCTTTCAATAATTCAAGCCCCTCATAATCAGGCAGTCCCAAATCCAGTAAAAGCAGGTCGTAATCATTTGAAAACAATTTATCCGAGCCTACTCGTCCGGTATGTGCCTCGTCACAGGCAAATCCCTCCTTGTCAAGATAGTTTCTTACTTCATTGGCCAACGAAATTTCGTCTTCCACAATTAATACTTTCATAATCCAAATTTTTCACCCACATTTGAGGATTCAAACCTAATCGAAAAAAAGGTAACAGACAATTATTAATGACTTATAATTTTTAAGATGAGACTTGAGCTAAAGCTGGCATTGATTGGTGCCCTTTCTAAAATAGTGATCTTTATTATCTTATTCGTACTACTCCAACAGTTTATCGCTTCGCAAGCTTTACGTCACACTGACCGCGACCTATTAAAAATGAAAGATAAAACGATGTCAATTGTTGACAAAATTGGTATCAGATCATTTTTGGACATTGAAAAGGACAGTGTTTTTGCTAGTTACAATATGCTCAAGGACGAATATATAAAAATTGATTTGGACACCTCGGCAACACCCGGAAAAAACGTGTTTTCAAATGATGTTAGGGTAATCGAAGAGGAAGAATTTGATTTCCGGATCCTTAACTACGCTTTTGTTATCGGCAGACAACACTATTTGCTGGAAATCGGGAAGAACCTGCAACTGATCACCGCACTTAACAGGACAATCGAAAATATATCCATAACGATAATGCTTGTGGTGCTGATCATCACAATCCTTTTTGATATAGGGATTTATAAATATTTGCTTGATCCGCTCAACAGAAGGATTATTCCCAAATTAAAGACAATTACAAATCCGGAAACTTATGAATACACCGACCTGAAAAGTACAACCTCTGATTTTGTTTACCTGAACAATGCTTTGAACGAATTGATGCTTAAGGTTACAACCATACTTAAAAACCAGCAGAAATTTACCGCCGATGTTTCCCATGAGCTGTTTACCCCAATTTCGATCATGCAGACCAAGTTGGAGAACCTTTTGACTTCAGGAAATCTGCCTGACCAGTTTATTGCAACAATAATAGACCAGCAAAACCACTTGAACCGTTTGCAACAGATTATCAAGGCATTGCTTCTGATTGCCAGGATAGAGAATGATCAGTTTGCCAAAAAGGAAACAGTTGTAGTCCATGAAATTGTTGATGAGATCATTGAGAACATCGAAGACCGGGCAGCTATGAGCAATATCTCAATTGATAATCTTGTCCCCATTGGTTACACTCTGGTAAATGTGAACAGGTCATTGTTGTATATTCTGATATTTAATCTTGTAAGCAATGCGATAAAATACAATTCTGAGGGAGGATGGATCCGTATTTCTACTTTATTTACAACTGATAGTTTTTGTATAGAAGTGGAAGACAATGGTATAGGGATCGATGCGAATCAGATTTCCAGGGTTTTTGACCGTTTCAAAAGAGTTGATCCCACTTCAGGCGAAGGACATGGATTGGGGCTCTCAATAGTTAGTAGTATTGTCCGTTTTCATGGAGGAACGATCGATGTGAAGTCTGTTAAAGGGCAGGGTTCGACTTTTAAAATTCAATTACCGTTAAAATATGTTAATAAAATTGTGACATCTTAAATCTTCACGATTCCTTCATAGTCACTGATCTACTTTTGACTCATTAAACAATTAAAAAATATTTTAGATATGAAAAAGTTAATTTTATTAGTAAGTTTTATTTTTGCAATGGGAATGATAACAGTTAATGCACAGGATGCAAAAAAACCAGCTGCAAAAGCAAAAACTACTCAGACTGTTACAAAACCAGCTGCAAAACCAGCTGCCGCTGCAACTCCAGCCGCTGCTGCTAAGCCAGCTGCAAAACCAGCTGCTGCTGCAAAACCAGCCGCTGCTGCAAAGCCAGCTGCAAAACCAGCTGCTGCTGCAAAACCAGCCGCAAAGCCAGCTGCTGCAAAAAAGTAAACAACTTTAGGACATAAAAAAACCGCAGATAACCTCTGCGGTTTTTTTGTGTCCCATTATTAAATATTTCAATATATTTCTCTTATTTCTTTTTATTAATGGTGGAAAGTTTTATGGATAAATCTACTTCACTTCCGACCCCTCTTTAATTTTAGATGCCGGTGTAACGAACACAAGCGAACCATCGGGATTTTCAGCCATCAAAATCATCCCCTGCGACTCGATCCCTTTCAGCATCTTGGGAGCCAAGTTCACCAAAATAGAAACCTGCTGTCCGATAATTTTCTCAGATTCAAAATATTCTGCAATTCCGGA
>JBAXWR010000012.1:0-57198 GCA_037128295.1 Mariniphaga sp. | reverse complement strand
CGAACCCGTAGGGGCGGACCTATGTGTGCGCCCATTTGATTCGAACATGGATTTTGCGTGTCCATCCTTAAAATCCGTAATCCAAACCAATGTCGAAACCGTAGGGGCGGACCTGCGTGTCCATCCGCAAAATCCGTGTTGCAAACAAAAGGGCGGACACGCAGGTCCGCCCCTACGACAAAATTTGTTTTCCAAAAATACGATTGTTTTTAATATATTGATTTATAATTATTTGCAAAATAAAAAATGTTTCCGAAATATGCATATGATCACAATTCCCCACTAAACGCCTTCTGCAACACGCTCTTTTTCAACTCCTCCAAATCTACCAATTTTTGCCGATAAATAGCCTCCAATCTTTTGGTTTCGGCGGAAAGGGCATTAAGTTTGAGGACAATAGTTTGCTGCTCTTTTAATGGTGGAAATGGAATCGGAAAACTTCTCAAAGCGGTTAAACCAACAAATTCCTGCGCACCACCATTTGACATAAAAAGAATGTACCGCATTGCTATTGAAGATTTTAGATAATATAATAAAAAGAATACATTTATTTTTGCACTTGACTTAATCAAACCAACGTTCTTAATACTGAAAACTCTATTATCATCAACAATGCAAGCCATTCCACGATTAGCACCAATCATCGAAATAAGAATATCACCAGATGAAACATTTGACCTTTTGTAAAATTGATTATGGTCTTCATCAGTAATGAATTTAGTATCAGCAAATGATAAACCTTCTTTTCTAATATTCTTTTGCGTTACGAAAGGAATTCCTTCCTTAATATACTTGGGACTGTCATGAGTCCCGTCCTTAACTTCGCATATCTCACTTAAAATCTTTTCTTCCCAATCATAACCCTTGTTTTCAAATATATTTTGCAAATAACTATCAAACAGTTCTTTGGCATTCTTAAAGTTTTGTTCAGCATTTGCTTTTGCTGTGGCTATGGCGGCAAAGGCTTCATCTAAAATGGAGACGATGCGGAGTTGCTGGGGAAAGGGTGGAAGCGGTATAACAATTTCATCTAGCATGTACTTTGTTATTTGATTTATCATAGGATTTTCACCTCCACCAATTTGTTCGCGGAACTCATCTGAAATAAGAAACCAAGATAAATATGAATTATATTCACTTCTAATTACAGTCATAAAAGTTCCAAAAGTCATTTCTTCTATAAGCCCTTGTATTGTTGCTGTTTTGCCTACTAATCTTTTACTTCCATTTCGACTACACATTAAAATATCACCATCTTTAACCTTCAAACTATCCTTTACTGGTCGATTTACACGAACAATATCTGCAAAATCCAATTTGCCGTTTTGTACGTTAGATGAGCGTAATACTATGATTCCTTTATCACTAACGTCTTTGGGTGAATACGTCAATCCGATAAAATAATAGGCAATTTCTTTCAGCTTTTTTATTTCCCATCCTTTCGGCAATCGGTTTTGTTTTAGGTTTTTATCAGTCATTTTTCTTATTGTGAGGGTTTAACCTTTTACTGGCAATTTCTTTGTTTCCGGATTTTACTCGTTGCATAATGTCGTCAATGACTATTGTTGCACCTTTTGGCATGGGTATCATTTTGTTGACGTCAACGAAATGATCAGAAACCGTTTCACCGCTAGTTTTGCAACTTTCTTTGGCTTTATCGATGACATTTAAAAAATTCCGCCATTAGGTATAATCCAGCAATTGTTGCAAATCGCGTGCAAGCCAGTATTCTATCCCATCCTGTTCGTAAGCGTATTCTTCAAATGTGGAATTCAGTTTCGTAATTGTTTGTATTTCCATAGGTTGTGTCTATATCAATTCCAAAATTGAGTTTAATATATCGGCACTTTCCTCATCAAGAGCCCTCATTTCTTCCAGAATCTCCTGTGGTTGGCGCAAGGCAGTCTCCTCTTTTTTATTGGGGTTCTTGGCAGAAAGGTCATACCCATTGGCATCGCTGAGGGTACGAACATTGAGGGACCAGGAATTTTCGCTTTCCGAAAATGATTTCTGTAGCTCAACAAAATCCGCCAAGTCCTTTTCGTTCAATGGGTTTCCTTTCCCAAGGTTGCGATCCAGGTTCAATTGGTAAAACCAGACCTTTTTGGTGGAGGAACCTTTTTCAAAAAACAATACCACGGTTTTAACTCCCGCACCAGTGAAAACACCTGCCGGTAAATCCAACACGGTATGCAGGTTGCAGCTTTCGAGCAACAGTTTTCGCAAGCTCACTGCGGCATTGTCGGTGTTGCTTAGAAAGGTGTTTTTAATCACTATACCTGCCCTTCCACCTGCCTTCAGCATCTTGATAAAATGTTGCAGGAACAGGAATGCTGTCTCTCCGGTTTTGATCGGAAAGTTTTGTTGCACTTCCGCACGTTCCTTTCCCCCAAACGGTGGATTGGTCAGGACGACATCATAGCGGTCCTTTTCCTGAATATCGGCAAGGTTTTCAGCCAACGTATTGGTATGGATAATATTGGGAGCCTCAATGCCATGAAAAATCATGTTCATCGTGCCGATGATATAGGCCAGCGATTTCTTCTCCTTGCCGTAAAAGGTGCGCTTCTGCAAGATCTCCATCTCTTTTGAGGTGAGGTGTTCGGGTTTTCCCTTGCTGTGCAACAGGTAATCGAAAGCTTCACACAAGAATCCTGCACTTCCATCGGCACCGTCATAGATCGTTTCCCCAATTTTAGGGGCAACAACTTTTATGATGGTTTTGATTAGCGGACGCGTGGTGTAATACTCGCCGCCATTGCGCCCGGCATTGCCCATGTTCTGAATTTTCGATTCGTACAAATGGCTCATTTCGTGCTTTTCAGAGTGGCTGCGAAAGCGCAATTGGTCGATCAGATTGATCACATCGCGAAGTGCATAACCACTTTGTAGCCTGTTCTTCAGCTCACTGAATATTTCACCAATCTTGTATTCGATCGAATCGGCTTTTTCGGCATCAACCTTAAATTTCTTGAGATAAGGGAAAAGCTTGTGGTCAACAAAGTCTTTGAGATCATCGCCTGTTAAGGCATTGTGGTCAATTTTACCATTTTCCATTTTGGGTGCTGCCCAAACACTCCACTGATATTCGGGGGCGATGATATTTGTATAACTTTTACCGGAAAGTTCCGCAGCAGTTCTTTTATCTTTCTCTAAATCATCGAGATATTTAAGGAACAACACCCATGAGGTCTGCTCCACATAATCCAATTCGCTACCACAACCGGCATCCTTGTGCAGAATATCGTCTATATTTTTAAAGGTCTGTTCGAACATGTTCTATTTTGTAATTATTTGTGGTAAAGATAAATAATAATCCTTTACTGGCAGGGACAACCACAAAAAAAGAGGGTGCCTTTATGGACGCCCTCTTTTTATATATGGCTTAAATAAGCCTGAAATTTTGTCTTATACCAAACCCTGGTCTCTCATTGCGCTGGCAACTTTGATGAAACCACCAATATTGGCACCTTTTACATAGTTGACAAAACCATCGGCTTCAGTACCATATTCAACGCATGTCTGGTGAATATTCTGCATGATCGATTGCAATTTGGCATCGACCTCTTCAGGTGTCCATTTGATGCGCATTGAGTTCTGGGTCATTTCGAGGCCCGAGGTTGCAACACCGCCTGCATTGGCAGCTTTACCCGGTCCATAAAGGATTTTTGCTCCAAGGAATACATCAACAGCTTTAGGTGTGGATGGCATGTTTGCACCTTCGGCAACACATATACAACCATTGGCAACCAAAGCTTTTGCATCATGTTCGTGTACTTCGTTCTGGGTTGCACATGGTAAGGCGATATCGCATTTAACATTCCATGGTTTCTCGTTCTCGAAGTATTTTGCATTGGGATATTCTGTTACGTACTCCATGATCCTACCGCGCAGAACATTTTTCAATTCCAAAACATAGGCCAATTTTTCGGCATCGATACCATCCGGATCGTAAATATATCCATTTGAATCAGAAAGAGTTACAACTTTACCTCCCAATTGGGTAACTTTCTCCACCGCATATTGGGAAACATTTCCGGAACCTGAAATAACTACGGTTTTGCCTTCGATAGAATCGCCACGTGTTTTCAACATCTCCTGGGCAAAATAGGTACAGCCATATCCGGTAGCTTCAGGACGCAAAGGACTTCCACCCCAATTGGCACCTTTTCCGGTTAGGGTTCCGGTAAATTCGTTCCTTAACCTTTTGTATTGACCGAACATAAAACCAATTTCGCGGCCACCAACACCGATATCTCCGGCAGGTACATCTGTATCAGGACCAATATGACGTTGTAATTCAGTCATAAACGACTGACAGAAACGCATCACTTCATTATCTGATTTTCCTTTTGGATTGAAATCCGAACCACCTTTACCACCACCCATAGGCAATGTGGTCAAGCTGTTTTTAAGCACCTGCTCGAAAGCCAGGAATTTAAGAATGCTCAAATTTACTGATGAGTGCAAACGCAAACCGCCTTTGTATGGGCCAATTGCGCTGTTCATCTGTACCCTGTAACCTTTGTTGATTTCTACTTCGCCGCGGTCGTTCAACCATGGCACCCGGAACATAATGACTCTTTCAGGTTCTGACATCCTTTCAAGAATTTTCAGCTTGTTATAAACCGGATTTTTAAGAAGGAAAGGTGCAAGGCTTTCCACGACTTCGCGAACTGCCTGGTGAAATTCTTTTTCATGCGGATTTTTGGCAATTAAATTAGCCATGAAATTCTCAACAAATACTTCTACTTCGTTACTCATGATGAATTAAATATTATGGGTTGTAATTTTTTACAATTTTATTTAAAAAACTCAAATATTAGTAATAAATGTAAGTTTTTTTTGATATTTATTTATAGATTAATTTATTATTGACACATTGTATGTCATTTTAATACTTTTATTTCACTATTGGTAAAACAGAATTATTTTATTATCTTTTTGTTTGTAATTCTCTCTTTTTGTTGTCGTTTTGATATCTTTGGAACGTTCAGGTCTTTTATTCCAATAAAATTGAATTGAAAGGAGCTATTTCGAGCTAATCAGATGATTCCTTATGTACTGATTTTTATCATGTTCTGCGGTCAGGTAACCTTCTGTTTAAATCTAATATCAGGCTTATTATGCATTCCTAAACGATCAATTTATGAGCTTTCTTGTCTGTTTTTAGTCCTTAATGTTGCACCCAAAAAATTGCAAAAGCATAAATTTATCGCATTTGGCTTCGCGAAAATTGGAAAAACGACTCCATCACGACAAAAAAAAACGATTCCAGAATAAAAAAAACATGTTTTAAGCTTGAGTATGTAAAAATGAAAAATTCATGACTCATATTTGCAACATAGAACAAAAGTATTCCCGATCTGTTATTAATGAAAAATGTGACATGAAGATTCTGTTGACCGGTGCGACCGGATACATTGCCCAACGCCTGTTGCCCGTCCTATTGCAAAACGGACATGAGGTTATTTGCTGTGTCCGCGACAGTTCAAGGTTCAATTACCAGCGTTACCAATCTGAAAGTATTTCTGTTGTTCAGGCCAACTTTCTAGACCCTGATAGTCTCGGTGAAATTCCATTGGATATAGATGTGGCCTATTACTTAATCCATTCCATGTCAACAAGTGTTGGGGATTTTGCAAAAATGGAGGATGTGTCGGCTCGAAATTTCAAGCTAAGAATTGAACAGACTAATGCAACACAGGTTATTTATTTAAGCGGGATCACAAATATCGAGAAACTTTCAAGGCACCTCTCCTCCCGCAAAAATGTTGAAGAATTGTTGAAATCCGATAAATATGCTTTGACGACTCTCAGGGCGGGAATTATTATCGGGTCTGGAAGTGCCTCTTTTGAAATTATCCGCGACCTTGTAGAAAAATTGCCTGTAATTATAGGTCCACTCTGGCTAAACACCCGCTCACAGCCGATTGCCATCCGCAATGTGGTCGAATACCTTATCGGTGTCCTGAACAATAAACCAACCTTCAACAATTCATACGATATTGGTGGCCCCCGTGTTCATACCTATAAAGAGATGTTGCACCGTTTCGCAAAAGTCAGGGGATTGAAACGGTGGATCGGTGTAGTTCCAGTAATGACCCCGCGCCTTTCGTCATACTGGCTCTATTTTGTGACCACTACATCTTATTCGCTGGCAAAACACCTGGTCAACAGTATGAAAGTAGAGATTATTTGTAAAGAAAGCAATATCAATGAGTTAATTGGAGGAATCAAATTGATTGGCTTCAACAAAGCCATTCAACTTGCCTTCGGGAAAATTGAACAACATCAGGTTTTGTCGAGCTGGAAGGATGCACTGACCAGCTCTGTATTGAATGATGGAATATCCAAACATATCCAGGTACCTGTAAATGGTTGTTATACTGATAAGAGCCAACTCGAAATCCAAAACAGCGAACGTGTTTTACAGAATATCCTTTCCATAGGCGGTACAAAAGGTTGGTATTATGCAAATTGGCTTTGGAAAATGAGGGGTGCAATAGACAAGATGGCTGGTGGTGTTGGTTTACGCCGGGGCCGCAAAAATCCAACCGAATTAACTGTTGGCGATTCACTCGACTTCTGGCGCGTTATTATGGTCAGCCGCGAAGAAAAACGGCTGCTCCTTTATGCCGAGATGAAGCTTCCCGGGGAAGCCTGGTTGGAGTTCCGGATCATTAACGATAAAATTCTAACCCAGACTGCAACGTTCAGGCCCTTAGGTGTTTGGGGTCGCCTATATTGGTTTTCAGTATTGCCCTTTCATGGATTTATCTTTCCTGGAATGATCCACAAAATCGCAAAAAGTTAAATTATTCAAATTAAATTACTAATTATGAGAACATTGAAATACATTCCCTCTTTTTTGATCTGCCTGTTTATTCCCCTTGCAGTTGGCGGACTGTCGGGTTTCTTTACCTCATCTGCTATCAGTACCTGGTACGTAACGCTCAACAAGCCATCTTTTAATCCGCCCAATTTCATTTTTGCACCTGTCTGGACAACCTTGTTTACCTTAATGGGAATCTCCCTTTTTATGATCTGGAAATCTGCTAAAGGGTACCGTCGCAACAATGCCCTGATTATATTTTCAGTCCAGATGGTCTTAAATTTTATGTGGAGTTTTTTATTTTTCAATTTTGAAAGCCCTGGCCTGGCATTAATGGAGATCGTAATGTTGTGGACAAGCATTCTGATGATGATCATTTACTTTGGTCGTATCAATAGAATTGCAGCGGCACTTCAGGTTCCCTACCTCCTTTGGGTGTCATTTGCCTCAGTACTTAACTCTGCAATATGGTATTTGAATAAATAAGCTATTTGCCAGTGTCAATAAATTTTAACAATTCTCAAAAAACAATGCCAGTTTATACTTTGCATCAAACCATAAAGATCCCATCTACAATTGAAAAGGTTTGGGAATTTATATCAGCACCCGACAACCTGAAAAAAATCACCCCTCCTTATATGGGTTTTGACATTACCTCCAAAAGTTTGCCATCAAAAATGTACCCGGGAATGATTATTCATTATCTGGTAAGTCCGGTATTGGGCTTCAAAACAACCTGGGTAACAGAAATCACACAAGTCAACGATTTAAAATATTTTGTTGATGAACAACGTGTTGGCCCTTACAGGATGTGGCACCACCAACATTTTATCGAGGCGGTTGAAGGTGGAGTATTAATGACTGATATTGTTGATTATCAGCCACCCTTGGGTATTTTAGGTGCTGCTGCCAATTTTTTGATGATTAAAAAGAAACTCAAGGAGATTTTTGATTTCAGGACTTTAAAGATCGAAGAACACTTTGGAAAATTTAAACAATTATGAAGATAGCATTTTTTATTTTTTCTCTGATAATCAATTTGTTATTGATAAATCCTATAGCAGTTGACGCCCAACCAGCAGGTCAGGTTTCAAACCGGTCCTATCAATATGAAAAACCTGTTGATGGTGTTTTAAGGGTACTTACCTATAATGTCAGGAACTGTCTGGGTATGGATGGAAAAACAGATTATAACCGGGTTTCATCTGTTATAAGGTCTATCCAACCTACTATTGTAGCTTTGCAGGAACTCGACAGTGTTACAACCCGTAGCAGCGGTATTGATGTATTAAAAGTACTTGCCGACAATTGCGGAATGAATTACATTTACGGCGCTTCGATCCCTTTCCGTGGTGGGAAATATGGGATTGGAATTCTTTCGTCAGAAAAACCAATAAAATCATCATTCCTCCCATTGCCAGGAAAGGAAGAAAAAAGAGGTTTGCTGATTGCTGAATTTAAGGATTATGTTCTTTTTTGCACTCATTTTTCACTTACAGAGGCTGATAGGGTAGCCTCTGTTGAATTGATCAACCAGAAAGCAAAAGAATACAAAAAACATGTAATCTTTGCCGGAGATCTGAATACAAAACCAGAGTCTGGCGCAATTTCGACACTAACAAGTAGTTGGACTAATCTGAGCGGAACAAATCCAACTTTCCCCTCAAACGGCCCAAAAGAGTGCATCGACTACATCTTTAGCTTGAACTGTTGCGGTTTGAACTATAATATTATTAAACAAATGGTTGTACCCGAAGCAGTTGCTTCTGACCATTGCCCTGTTTTTGTTGACATCAAATTGAAATAATGGTTATTTGTGTTACATACAAATTCTTAATTTGAGAGACAACAGGATTTCTAAACGAATGTATCCATTTACCCTAAAAATAAACATTCATTGAAAAAAATGTGCGATAGCACATTTTTATGTAATTTTTTACCCAACTTCGTGACCTATTTCAAAACCATTTTCAAATGTTTTTAGAAAAAGTTTACGAAGGCAAAAATGACTTTGGCAGGTGGTTGGCAATGATTGTTATTCTGATCGTTGTCAAACAGTTAGTTGGCGGGATTCCTCTTGGTATTACAATTTTTCTGAGTATGGTGGATAATCCCGAACTGGAACCCAATCCAGATAACCTTTTCGATCTATCGGCATATGGGATCACTCCACTAGAAGGATTTACATTAATGATTATCCCCTTTGTTCTTGGAGCTATCGCCTTGCTCCTTTTAATGAAACCGGTTCACGAACGGCCTATGCTTTCGGTGGTTACCAATTCACTTAACTTTCGTTGGAAACGCTTCTTCTGGGGTGCCGGCATATGGTTTATACTCCTGGCTGTTTATGCTTTTATTGCTTCTGTTACCGGAATCCAGAAAGTTGAACTCCAGTTTGACAAGGATACATTCTTCTCATTGATTATACTTTCTCTTGTATTACTGCCTTTCCAGACTGCTTTTGAGGA
The DNA here is from genome assembly GCA_037128295.1 of Mariniphaga sp. Taxonomy (GTDB): domain Bacteria; phylum Bacteroidota; class Bacteroidia; order Bacteroidales; family Prolixibacteraceae; genus JAAFHB01. The sequence goes on along the minus strand of JBAXWR010000012.1, from coordinate 47,895 downwards.
ACTCTTGTTCAGGGGATACCTGATGCAGGGTTTTGCCCTATTGTTCAAATACAGGTGGGCGGCATTATTGACCACCGCCCTTTTATTTGGCGGGTTACATTATTTTAACCCCGAAGTTGCCGAATATGGAGCCTGGATTACAATGCCACAATATATCTGGTTTGGCCTGTTTTTTGGAATTTGTGCCCTGATGGACGAAGGTCTTGAGTTGGCCTGGGGTGTCCATGCAATCAACAATATCTTTTTGTCGGTGATTTTCACCCAGGATTCAAGTGCTTTACAAACGCCTGCACTGTATAAGATAACCGAATTCAATCCAATTGTCGATCTTTTAGTTTTGTTTTTACTTACGTTGATTTTTATCTTTTGGGCTAGCCGAAAATTTGGGTGGGACTCCTGGAGGTATCTGTTGGCAAAGATCGATCCTCCGGAATCTTCGGAAGAGGATGAAGCTGATTTTCAAGCAGAGTATGATGAATATGAAAATGAATAAACACTTAACTTACATTTATAATGGAATTATTTTCAGCTAAAGATGTTTCAAAAACGTATGCCAATCATCAGGCATTGACAAAAGTATCGATTTCTGTCGAACAAGGATCGATCTTTGGATTACTGGGGCCGAACGGTGCCGGCAAAACAACTTTGATCCGCATTATCAACCAGATCACTGCACCCGACAGTGGTTCGGTCTGGCTCAACGGCCAACCATTAAAGGCTGATGATGTTTATAAAATTGGGTATTTGCCAGAAGAGAGGGGTCTGTACAAAAAGATGAAAGTAGGGGAGCAGGCTCTTTATCTTGGCCAGTTAAAAGGGCTTTCACGCCGCGATGCGATGAAGGAACTAAAGATCTGGTTCGAGAAATTCGAAATTACGGCATGGTGGGACAAAAAAGCCATGGAACTGTCCAAAGGAATGCAGCAAAAAGTACAGTTTATCTGCTCGGTACTTCACAAGCCAAGTTTGCTGATTTTTGATGAACCATTCAGCGGTTTCGACCCTATCAACGCCGATATTATTACGCGTGAAATTTTGAAAATGAGGGACAATGGTTCAACAATCATTTTTTCGACCCACAATATGGAATCGGTAGAACAACTCTGTGACCATATCGCCTTGATTGACAAATCGAAAAAAATACTTGATGGCCCAACACAGAGTATAAGGGAGAAATACAAATCAAACATCTTTGACATTAGTTATCGTGGAACCTTCGACATTCAGAATCACGAATTGGCCCGCAAATACAAAATCCTGAGCGACCATAAAAATGGGGATGTCAACAAATTGAGCATTCAGTACTTTGAAGGTAGCAATTCAAGGGAACTCATCCGTGACCTTGTTGACCATGTTGAGATTGTATCATTCAACGAAGTCATTCCAAGTATGAATGAAGTGTTCATTAAAGTAGTCAAACAAAATTCTTAAAAAACCTTGTCATGCATAAAATATTACTGATCCTCAAAAGGGAATATAGCACCCGCGTTCAAAAGAAATCGTTTATAGTCCTTACCGTTCTCATGCCGGTCCTAATGTCTGCATTGATGGTCCTTCCGGCTTATTTTGCCTCTATGGATGATAAAGAGACCCGTACAATAGCGGTTTACGATGGTTCTGCCCTCTTCCTTGGAAGAATAGAAAGCTCAGATTTTACCAAATTCAGGTTTGTGCCAAAAGAGGAGTATCTCAAATTAAAAGACGACATTAAAGGATCCAAATATTATGCCTTGCTGATTATCAACCCTAATTTTGTGACCACAAATACGGTTCAGGTCGTATCGGGAAGCAATATCCCATTCGACCTCAAATCCCAGATCAAGGATAAAATTCAATCGGTGATCGAAAAGGACAAAATGGCCGAGGTTGTAAAGCAAACAGGAATTCCCGATCTTGAAAAAAGGATCGAAGCGACAAGGACACGTGTCAATATCGAAACGATTAAAATGGCCGATGGTGGAGTTGCCAGGAAAAGTTCCACCGAAATAGGGATGGTCCTTGGCTATATTTTTGGTTTCCTGATTTATATGTTCATCTTTATCTATGGCGGTATGGTCATGCAAGGTGTGATGGAAGAGAAGCAAAGCCGTATAGTAGAGGTGATTATATCCAGTGTCAAACCATTTCAGCTCATGATGGGAAAGATCGTGGGGATCGCACTTGTCGGTTTGACCCAATTCGCAATCTGGGTATTTCTTGGATTTGCGATCGTAACTGCCACAAAAAGTTATTATCAAAGCCCGGTACAGACCCAGCAAGTTCAGGATATAATGTCAAAAAATCAGGATATTGCACAGCAGGTAACTCCACAGCAGGTAGATCAGATGCAGGAGATCTTTTCGATGATCGGTACCATTAATTTCCCATTAATCCTAGGTTGCTTTCTGTTTTTCTTTATCGGTGGTTATATGCTTTACAGCTCTATGTTCGCTGCGGTGGGTTCAGCTATTGATGCACAGGAGGATGCACAGCAATTTATGTTTCCAATTATGTTGCCCATTATCCTTTCGATCATGGTAATGATGAGCGCCATCAAAAGCCCCGAAGGGCCGGTTGCGTTTTGGTTCAGCATTATCCCGTTCACCTCGCCCGTTGTGATGATGGCCAGGATACCTTTCGGTGTACCAGTCTGGCAATTGGCGCTCTCGATGTTCCTGATGGTCATCACTTTCGTTGGTATGGTTTGGGTGGCAGGGAAAATCTATCGTACCGGAATTTTAATGTACGGAAAAAAACCTTCGTGGAAAGAAATTGGGAAGTGGTTGATGTATAAGTCGTAATAAGTTGAAATACAGGGAAATATGTTGAAATATTTGGAAATGTATTGAAATATTTTGAAATATACTGATGAAGGGGAAAAGGCAGGGGCTTTGAAAAGTTCCTGCCTTTTTTGTGCATTGAATTTTGAACCTATCTAATTGCTATACAAAACTATAACCGCAATACGGTATTTATTGTATGGAATATCTGATTACCTGCAAGCAGGGTCGATACCTCGTAGAGGTTACATTATTGTAGAAAAATGGTCAACAGGATCACGACGGCGCAACCACCAGGCCGATAAAGGATCGACGGTTTTCTGCGCCGCAACGTAGAAACAAAAAGAGGTGCTAAAGATCAATCAATTCAATAATAACTTGATCGAATGGGACATGAAATTAAGGGGAATAAATAAGGTTTGAATTGCTGTCAAACCTTATTTTCCATTTATTTAACCTTAGTAGCCATTATTCAATAACACAATCAATCTTGCAAATTCCCCTCCTTTGGAGGGGTGGCGAAGCCGGGGTGGTTGACACAATCCTGATATAATCAATTGAATGGTAATTACCGTTAAAAACGACAAGCCTTATTTCACACTCTGTTTCAACCTAAATAGCCATCATTTGAACCCACTACCATAACCTTATTTACCTTATTTGTTTCTGCATTCCATTTTTTTAGCCGCAATAATTCAATTGTCCGATTGAACACCAAAATTTCAAAGGCTGCCTAGGAATTGCCTCCAGATGAATTGCCTCCAGATGAATTGCCTCCAGCTTCAGCTGGAGGACCACAGATTAAGATTTTGAAAGGCTTTAGCCAAAATACATATTAATTTCTTGATATTTAAATAGATACAAAATTTCGGCTAAAGCCATTTGGAATTTCACCTTTTCCCGTAGGCTAAAGCCTACGTCTATTCATAAAACCTGTACAAAACCCATTCCTGCACCTATCGCTTTGCCCATTTTGTTGTGAGGCATCTGTTTATCTGGTTCAGTTTGTTTCTTACAAAACAAAGCAATCTGTGGCAGTCAACCATCTTGAAAAACGTAAACACAAAACGTATCGAAACACGTTCCGTGTTTCCTTGTACACTCAATCCCGTAAGCATCTGACTGAGAAGCCGTGCTGCTTACTGTGGTTGTTGCGGTAGAAATTATCGTTGAGGTAGTAAATGTAGCGGTACAATGCGTTTGTTGCATCTCCCGCAGAACTGCTCCACCAACCGCCATAGGTACCCACTGAGGATCCGAATGTACCATCATTATAGTAGCGGCGGCCGCCAGGAAGGGCAGTAAAACCACTTTCATCGGTTGCTCCATCATTTGGACTGTTCCAATGCAAGATTCCTTTTTCTTTAAGCTTTCCACATGCAACACTTTCGCCACCAAGAAAGGTTGTTAAAGTTGTCCATTCCGCATCTGTTGGCACATGCCATCCGGCCGGGGCAATGTTGCGGCCATCTGAAACTGCATACCAATTGTACAAAGCCCCATAAGTCTCCTTGTACGTGGTCGCATCATTGTAGTACCAGCAATAGGCTCCCATAGAAGAAGCAGCCCAATTTGCATCGTCAGTTACATTGTTTATTGGGTTGCCGTTGCGGTATTTGGTGGTTTTGAGGTTTTCAACCATCCACGTTTGTGTACCTATGGTAACTGTATGGTAAACGTTTCCATCAATGTCTGTTACAGTTGCATTGGCATCGCATGCCAGAGTTGTTTGGGTCAGGGTCAAAGGTTGGGAATTTCCACAGGCATTGTAAGCCCAGACATACCGGTTATAGGTAGTATTGCAGGCCAGCCCGGTTTCGGTCTTCGTGGTAACCGTATCCATTAGGGTTGCAGTACTATAATCGTTTGTTGTATTCCATTTGTAACCGGTTGCATAAGGTACCCCTTTCCAGTCCCAAACGACACCATTGGCTGAAGGTATATTTGTTGCCAATAATGGGGCTGTTGGAGGAAAACAATTAAAATTCAAAGAGTTCCAGTTGCCATTCATGAAAGTTGACAATACACCCTTGCCATCCATGCGGCAATCGGTGCAGAATACAATAAGCCCATCGGCAGGATTGGGGATGGCGTTCATTTCCGCACGGGTCATCCTGGGCGGCAGGAAACCCTTGTTGTTTGACTTTACATCCAATAGTGCCGAATTGTTGGGGCTGCTGCCATCAACATTAATCGCAACTTGTGAAAAAAGCAAAGAGCAGTTAATCAGGAGAAATAAGGTAAATAAGATGATTTTTTCCATTTTATTCCAGTTTTGTATGTTCATTTTTGTTTTATTATTTTCAGGTACACTCAATTTTTTACACAACGGACAGAGAACCCATAGGTATAATCATAACCTCCCGAATTGATTTGTCCATCAAACAAAACCCATCCAAATGCTTGTTTTTTAACGATGTCAAATACATCAGTGGTCCAGAAATAAGACTGTATCCCAGCATTTTCATTGGTGTCGCTATCATAGAAACCCCCATCCGAAAAATACCTGTACCCAGCCGGATAGGCTGTAAACATTGTTGTATTGGTTCCATGACTAGGTAACCAGTCGTTTGGCCCCGATGCCATTAATTTATAGCCATCTTTAAGGTCATTGCCAAGGAATGCCCGTAAGGTTGCCCAGTCTGCTTCTGTTGCCACATGGTATCCGTCAGGTGCAATGTTCCGTGGATCAGTGACGGCATAAAAGTTATACAATGCCCCCATTTTATCTTTTCTGGTAATATCGTTATTGTACCAGCAATAAGCCCCCGAACTGGCATTTTTCCAATCTCCCGGCAGCGTAATGTTTTCAATTGGATTACCGTTCCTGTATTTTGTGGTTTTAAGGTTCCCGACCAACCAGGTTTGTGTTCCTATTACCAATTCTTGATAAATATTGCCGTCACCATCGGTTGCTGCACCCGGTACTCCAGCCAAGGTTGTGAATGACACTTGGTTGCCGTAGGATGTGCCGGTGGCGTTGACTGCATACGCCCTCACAAAATATTGCGTTCCCATCATTAAAGGAGTTATGGAACTTGAATAAGCACCTTTACCTGGCCCATCCTCCGTTCTTGAATCATTAAATGTGGGATTTTCTTTGGTGCTCCAGCAAACACCCCTTAGTGTTATCGTTGCACCGCCATCATCAAAGATGTTGCCACCGCCACTTGCATGATCATTGGAAATATTTGTGATTGCGGTAGTCGTGAGTGCAGGGTAACCATTTGTTTGTATTGTGACCTGATTGCCATAACCTGTTTTGCCTGCAGTATTTGTTGCATACGCCCTGACATAATAGGTTGTTCCAGGATTCAAAAGTGTTATGTCACTTGAGAAAACACCATCGCCCGTTCCATCAAATGTTCTTGTATTCGCAACAGTTGGATTTGCAGCGATGCTCCAGCAAACTCCCCTTACCGTAATTACCGTCCCTCCGTCATAGGTTATATCTCCGCCACTGGTTGCCGTTGTACTTTTAGTATTAGAAATAGCCGTTGTCGTAAGTGCAGGGATATCAGACTTTGTTGTAAAAGAGACCTGATCTCCGTAACCTATAACAGATGGCCAACTTATGGCATAAGCCTTGGCATAATAAAGGGTATTTGGTAAAAGCCCGGAAAGTGAACTCACAAATACGCCATTCCCTGTTCCGTCGGAGGTTTTTGAATCTGCTATTGTAGGATCGGTGGAGGTACTATAGCAGATACCCCTTTGAGAGATGTTGTCACCGCCATTATCAGTCACTTCTCCTCCACCAATGGCTGTATAGGGTGTATCAGACAGGATGCCATTGGATTTGACGGTTGGCTTATTGGGCCATGTAGTCAGAAGTTGGTCGGGACTATAAGCAGTGCCTGTACTATTTGTTGCATAAATCCTGAAGTGATAGGTTGTAATGGCATTTAAACCTGTGACGATTGATGTAAATGAACCTGTACCCGTCCCAGCTACAGTTTTCTGTCCCAAAAGATCCGGATTGGCAGCTAAACCGTAGCAAACGCCATGTGCAGTCACTGCCGAACCACCATCAGTTAATACTTCATAGGATATAGATAAGGAGGAATTGGACAATGATCCTGCAATACCCGGCCATAAAGTAGCTAAATCGGAAAGGGTAGTGAAAGAAGTCTGTGTCCCATAGGAGGTGCCGTTTGCATTGGTGGCATAAGTCCTTAGATAATAGGTCGTACCAGGAACCAAACCTGTAATTAGGCTTGTGAAAATACCTGAACCTGTGCCATCATTGGTTTTTGAATTGGCAGTCGTCGGATCCTGGGAAGTACTCCAGCAAACACCACGGGCAGTTATTGCGAAACCTCCATCACTGGTAATGTTGCCACCACTTGTTGCAGTTGTCGAAGCTATGGATGAAGCAACAGTAGTCGTTAATATTGGTAAGAAACAAGCCAACGTTGTTTGGGCCAGCGTCAACGGCATTGAAATTCCACAAGCATTATAAGCCCAAACATACCGGGTGTAGGCGGTGTTACAGGCAAGGCCGGTTTCGGTTTTTGTGGTCACTGTATCCAATTGGGTCGCAGTGCTGTAATCGTTCAAAATATTCCATTTGTAACCCGTAGCATAAGGTACTCCCTTCCAGTCCCAAACGATTCCTGCCGATGAGGGTATTTGTGTTTGTATAATCGGTACCATCGGAGGATAACAATTGACATTCAATGCGTTCCAATTTCCGTCGAAAAATGTTGCCAAAACCCCCTTGCCATCCGTACGGCAGTCGGTGCAATAAATGATCAACCCTTCGGCAGGATTTTGGATTGCATTCATCTCGGCGTGGGTCATTCGGGGTGGAAGGAACCCTTTGTTGTTCGACTTTACATCGAGCATTGCCGAATTGTTTGGGTTGCTGCCATCTGCGTTAATGGCAACCTGAGAAAATAACAAACTGCTCTTGATCAAAAGGAATAAGACTAACAGGCAAGACTTAATTCTCATTTTGGGGAAATTAGAAATAAATACTTCGGGGAATTTGCCCAAAACTACAAACAAAATTTTGGATGGCAAAAAATATATAATATTATTTACATATGTCCTATATATTATATGTGAGGACTTTATATCTCTTGAAGAATAATTTCATCCTTAAAACGTATATTCAAGTCTTTTACCGCACCAAGGCTTTCCATTAATTCAGGCAAAGAATCTGTCTGCGCTATAAAAGTCCATAAATAAGTGACGATCGAGTAAATCATACCGGTTGAAAACTTATCCACATCGACACAGATGAACAATATGGCAACAAAGATCATTACAAGCAAAGTTTTCACCGACAGATGACTGAAGGCACTCCATTGTGAGATCCTTGTCTTCGGCCCAATCATGTTGTAATAAAACTGATGGATTCTCGATGTATCCTGATTCTCAATTAGTTTGAATAATTCTTCCTGATTATCGTGAATATCCCTTTGAAATCCAGAATTCTTTTTTCTGTTCAGGTTGTTGATATAGCCAATGGGTATGGTCACAGAAAGACAAACCAATGCAATCCGGTAATCATAAAATGTCAAAGCGACGATGGCACCAACAGATGCAGTAAGTTGCCATAACGCTTCCGGTACCTTGTCCTTTAAAAAAGTAATGTATTCCTTAACAAGTTCAGTCCGGACCAGTGTTTTAGAAAACGGATCGCCTTTTATTTTTGATTCCATAACGACCTGAGTGGCAATTTCAGCATACATTTTTGCATAAAGTCCACCCTTGAAAAGCCTGTGAAGTGAGCCGGCAATTACGGTTATGAGATAGATAAACACCCATATAAAAAGAGGGAACAGGTAATTTATCTTTTCATGGTCATAAAAATGTTCAACAAGCGCATCAAGGAGATTCCCAAAGAATGACGGTTCAACGATCCATGCAATATTCTCTACCAAAACAAATAAAAGAATTAAGGCTATTTTATACTTGTATTTCAAAATTGCATCTCTGATCAACATATGTTATGTCTAAAAATTAAATTTTAATTCCATAATTATTTTATTGAATCAAAAATAGTAAATTCTTCTACCAATCCGGATTTCTTCCTAATTTTGCTTCTATTGTGTTACAGTTTTTTTTCTTAAAAGCTTTAAGATATGAAATCACCTTTGTTATTTATGGTGTTCTCTCTTGCATTTGCAAGTTGCCAAAGTGAAAAAAGAGTTGAGGGGGTTTATCGCTATTCCTTTGAAAAACAAGGCAGATTTATTGTCAGTATTGTTGATGGAAGTAAGATAAGGCAAAATATCTATAAGGAATTTGTGTATGGCGGGAACGAGCAGCGGTACCCTTTTGTTCCAAAAGGTGAAATATGGATAGACAACGCCATATCGAGCGAGGAATATGAACTCACTGTTAGACATGAACTTAATGAAAGGCATTTAATGGCAAAATTCGCCATGACTTATCAGGCAGCACATGATTCTTCGTTGGCACTTGAACTAACAATCAGGCATAGAAACGAAAGCATTTGTAGTGCCCATGAGTCTTCATTGGGTATGGTTTCGGTTAGGGATTATAATGGGAAAAAGGAGATCCAAAGTATTCCGGATAGTATCCGGCTTCAAAACATCTATCGTATTCCAATGGGCAACAGGAAAGGTATCTCCATTTGGGTTGTCGATGGGTATCGGGTCCGAAAGACCTTTTTCCCTGATTTTGGTTTTAGTGGCAATGACCTGTCCTGTCACTTTATTCCCAAAAACGAAATTTGGATAGATGGCCAGATCTCATGTGAAGAAACCGAATATTCGATTGCTACTGAATTGATAGAAAGGAAATTAATAAGTGAAGGAAAATCCTACGATGATGCATACGAAACAGCGATTGAATCGGTCAGGCAGCAGAGGGTAAAAATGGCTGATTACGTTGGAACACTTCCCAAAATTGCAGTGCCGGACTCACTTGACAGAGATACCGGGATTCTTGATCCGAATGAGAATTAGACCAATATGCTTTGTTATTGTTAATGCATTGAATACTAATTTATTGCTAATTACAAAAGGCGACCTGATAAGATCGCCTTTTTATTAAAGAGTTAATTCTTATTGCTTTTATTTCGTAATCCCTTTTCTGGTATCGGTCCTGAATGGATTAGCTGGTAAACCCTCAGTATTGTATAGGTTCAGGTCGTCGGGGTTGTTCGCCCAACCATATCTGACATCTGCCGGGTTTTGAACCGCCTCACTGGTTACCATAACCGTATTCTCGTTGACGACAGTCGCTTTGGCCCATTTAAAACCACCTTCTTTTTCGGCTATTGTAAAACCATTGATATAACCATATTTGTCGTTTACTTTCAACCCTTTGCCAATATTATCGAAGGTGATATAAATTTTGTTCCCTTCAACTTTTTTCTCTTTATAGGTTGGGCCTGTATAAACAAGGGTCTCGCCATAGGCAACCATACGGGCGGCCAACGATAACCGGTAACCCACAGTTTGCTTGTCTTTAGGATGGATATTATCCGCTTCGCCGACATCAATAATGGTTGCCATTCCAGTATTTTCAAGTTGAAGGGTTTGGGTCTGTGCTTCGCGCAATTCTGCCCAGTCGCTTTCAGCAGGTTCTGCCACAGGTTTTTGGTAATTGGCCAGTTGTACAAACAGGAACGGGAAGTTTCCCTGGTTCCATTTTGTGCGCCAGTCTTTGATCATTTCAGGAAAAACACGCTTGTATTGTTGTGCGCGCCCCGCGTTCGATTCGCCCTGGTACCAGATCGCTCCCCTGATTCCATAAGGGATGATAGGATTCAACATTCCATTGTAAAGGAGTGTTGGATATTCGTTTGGCCCAACCTTTTTGGCATTCATATCGACACTTTTCAATTTTTCGAGCATAGCCGTAAAATCGGGGTCGGCAGCAATGGCTTCGGGACTCATCCAGGTTTCGGCAACAGTACCGCCCCATGAAGTATGGATTAATCCGATCGGGACTTTCAAATGTTCGTTGAGGTTGCGACCAAAATAATAGCCCACGGCAGAAAAATCTGGGACAGATTGTGGCGTGCAAATCCACCATTCACCTTCTTCAAGATTGTCCTGTGGCTCCTTTGACACCCTTTTCTTTACAGTGAACAGCCTGATATCTGGATAATTGGCTGCTGCCATCTCTTTGTCGGCATTTTTTGTGTTGGAGACTTTCCACTCCATATTCGATTGTCCGGAGCAGACCCAGACTTCACCGATCATAATATTCTCGATAGTGCGGAGGTTTTTACCCTGGATCGTCATTTTATATGGACCGCCATATTCCATTTTGGGAAGCTTCACGAGCCATTTCCCATTTTTACCGGTACGGGTCTTCACCACGGTTTTTTCAAAGGTAACAGTTACTTTTTCTCCAGGAGAGGCCCATCCCCACACTGGGATATCGATTCCTTTTTGGAGAACCATATTACAATTGAAAAATGGTGGGAGTACTACCTGCGACATCCCTGCGACCGACCACAAAAACAGGATCAATAAAGTTGTAATTCTTAAAGTGTTGATTTTCATAATTAATTAATTTTATTCATTGAGATTATTTTAATACATTGATATTTAAATGGTTAATGATCCAATCATATACGTATAAGCCTGTCCGGAAATCATTACCCTATCGCCAAGTAGTTGGCATTTAAGGGAACCTCCCCTTGCGGAGATTTGGCGGGCATCAAAAATAAGCTGGTTAAGCCGGTGCGACCAGAACGGAACAAGAGTAGTATGGGCAGAACCTGTAACGGGATCTTCGTTCACCCCTACAAAAGGGGCAAAGAACCTTGAAACAAAATCACATTCATAACCAGGAGCAGTGATAATGATTCCCCTTGCCTGAACCTTTTGAAGCAGATCAAAATTTGGTTTTATTTCTTCAATATCTTCCTGTGACGGATAATAAAGCAAATAATCCGTTTTGCCTTTCCAAATCTCCAATGGCTTCTTTTCCAATGCTTTGAAAAGATGGTCAGGAGGTAACGCCGGCTCAATCGTATCGACAGGAAAATCCATGGTCAGGTAATCACCTGATTTTGTTACCTCAAGATTCCCACTGTACAAAGATTCAAAAATGATCCGTTCACCCTTGTATTCCAGATGATTATACAATACATGGGCAGCAGCCAAGGTGGCATGGCCACACAAATCAACTTCTGCAACCGGAGTGAACCATCTTATTTTAAATAGGTTATCCTCTTGTTTGAGGAACGCAGTCTCCGATAAATTATTCTCAGCAGCAATGTTTTGCAATATTTCATCCGAAGGCCAGAATTCCAATATGCACACCGCTGCCGGATTGCCTGAGAACAATTGATCCGTAAATGCGTCAACCTGATAAATAGGAATAATCATAAGTTGAATGATTGAGATTTAATTGGTTGTTAATTGCCCAAAGATAGGAATAAGGAAGATAAAATGAAATAATTTGAAATATATTGAAATAGAAATCTGATGTTATGAAAATTTGAGCACGATTAAATTAAGATCTTCTAGCCGCCAGTTGCCAGCCGCCAGTTGCCTACTATCTCTATTATTTGCACAATTTTTCTTCTCAGCAGATTCTAATTTTGGTAGGGGGTCAGTCACTCCTTCTCCCCAAAAATAATCGCCTCATAGGTAAAGAGTTCAGCTTGTTTCCATCCGTCCCAACCAATTCCTGCCTTATCACGGGAACAATGTCCAAGGAATTCCTCTTTCGACCAACCGGTTTCGGTTGCAACCTGAGGAAGGAATGTTCCACTGTTGAACCCTTTTTTAATATAAATCCCTTGTTTTCCAAGTTCAAACTCATCAATGGATTCTATTTTTTTCAACGGTGTAAGAACTGAAATTTCTATATCGATTTTGTCAAGCTCGTCAAGAGTAACCGGGTTAAACCTTGAATCTTTTGTTGCAGCAGCAATTGCCATTTCCGGAAGGGTTTGAGACAATGGCGCAGATGGATTGAACCTTCCAATACACCCCCGGAGTTGACCCTCTTTTTTCAAAGTGACAAATACCCCGCATTTTTCGTTCAATATTCCTGAATGATCCCCGTTCTGAGTTTCGGAGTTACCTTTTAAATAGGAATATATACTTGACCTTGAAAGTTTTAGAAGTTTCTTTTCTTCCTCTTTGGTTACACTGAATTTATCATCCGTTCTGTTAACTTCGATAGCCCAATATCCGACTACCCGTTTTTTATCTCCGAAGGATACATCTCCTGAATTCCGGTAGAGGATTTTTTCAAAAGAAAAATCTTTAACTTCTTTTGTGAGGTGAAGCAAAGTCTGGACCGCGGCCGCACCGCAAAGACCGGTAATTACATTTGTGAAAGGTTGTTTGTTCTTATCGCATACTTTTTTCAACTTCTCGCTGTTGTTCGATAAAATGGCTTCTGCAGTTTCTGCATCAATTTTATTGGCAGTTTCATAGGCAGGGTAGTGCGAAAAATCGGTACTGATCACAAACAGGTTATCGGAATTGAACCAGGGCCTAAGGGCTTCAGCCAGTTTTTCCCCAAGTACCGGATCATCGCTTCCCAAAATGAGGGGGACGATCTGGAATTTATTTTTCAGCCAATATTGCAGGAAAGGGAGTTGTACTTCCAATGAGTGCTCATATTGATCGGCATCCGCATCATAATAGATAAACGGATACTTATCCATCAATTGAGCTGTAACTGATTCATTGATTTTGACTTCCCCTGTAGGCGTAATATAATTACCTGTTGGATAGATCGATACACCATTGAAGTGCTTTCTGTGAGAGGCTCCGATCAGGAATATGGTTTTATAATGCGTATTACGGTTCAATTTGGCATAGGCCGCAGCAGCCACCTGCCCCGAAAAAACATAACCAGCATGAGGAACAATCAGGGCTGCAATGTTAGCTGAAGGTGCCTGTTCCACTTTTGAAAAGAATTTCGATACCTCATTCTTTAAGTCTGTAGCCGATTCGGGATAGAAAGCTCCCGCAACCGCCGGAATTCTGTTTTTCATAATCGTGTTATTTTGTGCTGATGTTCCTGATATCCAAATAGTAAATGCTAATATCCAAATAATGTTGCGTCTCATTTTTTTGCGAAAATTTAACCAATAAATTTAAGTAAAAAATCCTTGGCATGAACCGGTCCTAAAAAATGAAAGAGATTTGATTTTGAAATTTGAGGTTTGCATAGTTTTACTAATTTTATCCCATTAACAAAAATAATTATGCGTCAATATATTCTTTCAGAAACGAATTGGAAGGCTGTGAAGGAGTCACAGTTTCAGGTGGCTGTATTACCATGGGGTGCGACAGAAGCCCATAACTACCATCTTCCTTATGGCACAGACAATTACCTCGCCGATCATATTGCAGCCGAATCAGCCCGAATCGCTTATGAACGTGGTGGAAAAGTGATTGTACTGCCCAATGTTCCGTTTGGCGTCAACACGGGTCAGCCAGATGTACCTTTCGATATGAACCTGAATCCGGGAACCCAGATGATGATCCTCAAAGATTTGATAACGGTACTCGATCGTCAGGGTGTCCATAAATTGGTGATCATGAATACCCATGGTGGAAATGATTTTAAACAGAATATCAGAGAGTTAAATTTACTTTTCCCAAAAATGTTCATTTGCCAGTGCAATTGGTTCAAGATTCCCGGAGCAGAACATTATTTTGAGGATCTCGGCGAACATGCCGGTGAGGTGGAGACCAGTTTTATGCAGCACCTTAACCCTGAATTGGTTTTGCCATTGTCGGAAGCTGGTGAAGGCAAAGCAAAAGTTTTTAGCGTTCCGGCATTGAATCAAGGATGGGCATGGGCAGAACGCCAATGGACAAAAGTGACCTCAGATACAGGAATCGGAAATCCTGCGGCTTCCACAGCAGAAAAAGGCGAAACATTCTTTAAGGTTATTACTGAGAAAATCGGCAACTTTCTTTATGAACTTGCCGTTTTGGATCCTGCTAATATGTATAAAGATAGATAATTAATCAACGACCACTATTTATGGACCAGACAGCTCAATTCAAACCTTTCGCAGACACTTCCCGAAGTTCACAACCCTACATATTGGCCACAGCATTTCTCTCGCTCTTTGCCATTGTGGGTTTTGCTTTGTATGGATTGCCTTTCTTTTTCGATTTTATGACAAAGGAATTTGGCTGGTCACGGACAGTTGTCACATCTGGAAATGCCCTGGGAAAATTGGTGGTGGCTCCACTATTTGGCTTTATAGCTGGTTGGATGATTGATCGTTATGGGCCACGAAAATTGATGATGACCGGGGCTTTGATGGCTGGTGTTGCGTTGATCGGATTGAGCTTTTCTGATTCGTTATGGACATTCTACCTTTTTTATATCTTTAATGCACTTGGCTATGTTTTCGGTGGGCCGCTTCCTTGTCAGGTATTGATATCCAGATGGTTTGATAACAATCGGGGCAAAGCCATGGGAATTGCCTATTTGGGTATCGGAACCGGTGGAGCATTGGTTCCATTAATTTCTGCTTCACTTGAGAAAAATATTGGTTGGCACCTTACGCTTACTTCGCTTGGGATATTGGTGATCCTGATTGCTTTTCCTTTGGCATTTTTCATTAAAGATCCTACATCGACCAAATCGGAGAGGACCTCTGTCAATCCAGGGATACCGATAAAAGAAATTCTACGGAATCCGAATTTTTATCTGTTGGCATTTGGGAGCATGTGTTCCATTGGTGCGGTAGGAGGGATCAGTCAGCACTTGAAACTCTACCTTCGTGACCTGAGCTTTACCCAGTCGGATGCTGCCCAAGTAATGTCGTTTGTGATGTTTTCGAGTCTTGCAGGCAGGGTATTAATGGGATTTCTTGCGGACCTGATCAACCGCAAATATGTGATGATCCTGATTTATCTGATCGTGGCTTCTACGATTCCGCTGTTGTTGGTTCCTGATTTTCCAGGAAGGATTTATATTTTTGCGGTCATTTTTGGAATTGGCTTGGGTGGCGATTACATGATCATCCCTCTGATGGCTGCTGACCTGTTCGGTGTGAAAGCATTGGGACGTACCATGGGAATCATTCTGGTCGCGGATGGGATTGCCGAATCGCTCTTCCCAATGTTGGTGGGTGCTTTGTATGATGTGCCCACGAAAAGTTACGCTTTGGGCTTTACTGTGCTGATTTGCCTTGCAACGCTTGGTGCTGTGATCGTTTCATTTCTGCCAAAAGGTAAATTGCTTGGGGCATAGGGCATGGGGCATGGAGACAGGAAAACGGAGACGGGAGACCGAAGAATGGGTGAGGGTGAGAAAGGGTGAGGGAGAGAAAGTGTTAGGACGAAATATTTACCGGCCAGCACTTGCAGCCAAGCTAGCCGCCAGTTGCCAGTCGCTAGCCGCTCTTTAAATTATTACTTTTAGAACAAAATAATTGCCGGCCAGCACTTGCAGCCCTGCCAGCTGCCAGTTACCAGTCGCCAGCCGCATAAACTAAAATATACAACTATCTATATGATAATTAATTACACAATAAAACCTGAAGATCTTAAATCAAAGCTTGACCGGTTTTGGTCACTATCGGGAGAGAAAATTGCACTGATTGAAAAGGAATACGACCAAAGTCTTGGGGCACCTGTTTTCACGATCAAAGGAAAGTATTCTACACGTGGCTGGACCGAATGGACACAAGGCTTTCAGTTTGGTTCTGCGATTCTCCAGTTTGATGCGACAGGTGATGAGAATTTTTTAAAGATAGGACGCGAGAATACTGTGAATAAAATGGCTTCCCATGTTAGTCATGTTGGGGTTCACGACCATGGTTTCAACAATGTGAGTACCTATGGCAACCTTCACCGGTTGATGAAAGAGGGGAAAATCCCCCAAAACGACTGGGAACAGAATTTTTATGAACTAGCCCTGAAAGCTTCTGGGGCTGTTCAGGCAAGTCGATGGGCTAAAAATAAGGATGGCGGCTATATCTATTCATTCAATGGTCCTCAGTCATTGTTTGTTGACACAATCCGATCCTGTCGTGTCCTGATGATATCCCATTTGTTGGGGCATTATTTACCTGGCGAAAATGATCTTCGTATCTCATTGTTTGATAGGGCAATACATCATTTGATTTCCACAGCACTTTATTCAGTTTATTATGGCGAAGGAAGGGATAGTTACGATGTTTGGGGAAGGACCGCGCATGAATCTATCTTTAACCCAAATGATGGAAACTATCGCTGTCCTAATTCACAGCAAGGTTATACTGGCTTTTCAACCTGGACACGTGGTCTGGCATGGGCAATGCTCGGTTTTGCCGAGGAACTTGAATTTCTTAGTGAACTTCCTGAAAAAGAGTTTGATAATATAGGGGATAAAGATCAGATAATAGGTCTTTTGCTGAAGGCGGCAGAAGCAACCTGCGATTTTTACATTGATCATACACCAACTGATGGAATTCCCTACTGGGATACAGGGGCTCCCGGATTGGTAAATATGAAAGACTATCTGAACAAACCAGCTGATCCTTATAGTCAATTCGAGCCTGTTGATAGTTCAGCGGCTGCAATTGCTTCACAGGGTTTGTTCCGGTTGGGGTATTTTCTGATTGGTATTGGTAAAGTTGATGAAGGTGTCCGCTATTTCCAGGCTGGTACTACCGTTCTTTCACGATTACTTGAAACGCCTTATCTGTCAATTGATTCCCAACATCAGGGACTATTGCTCCATTCTGTTTATCACCGGCCAAATGGATGGGATCATATCCCGGAAGGTTTTAAAGTGCCATGCAAAGAATCGAGTATGTGGGGAGATTATCACATGCGTGAATCTGCCCTTTATTTGTCGAGGTTTATTTCCGGTGAACGGTATTATACTTTTTTTAATGGAGTGGTTTAGGTTATGGCATCAAAGATAAAAGACCTTTCAAAACTTTGTGTTCACACTTTGACCACAAAACCCTGGAATATTGAGGATTGTGTGAAAAATTACTCAGCTTCAGGTATCCATGGGATTACAATATGGCGCAATGTATTGGAAAATAAGGATTTGAAGGAAGTAAAGTCTCTTCTTGAAGATTATGGGATGACGGTTGTTTCGCTTGCCAGGGGTGGGTTTTTCCCATCTGTTGACAAGACTAAACGTCAGGTTGCCATTGATGATAATCTCTGGGCCATCGAGCAGGCGGCAGCCGTTGGTGCCCCTTCGATCGTATTGGTTTGTGGTGCTGATGGTGGACAATCGCTTGAAAAGTCAAGGGAGCAGATTGCTGAGGGAATTCTGCGGATCTTGCCTGCTGCCCAAGGTTCAGAGGTGAAATTGTCTATCGAACCGCTTCATCCAATGTATGCCGGCGACCGCTCCGCAATCAATACAATTAAACAAGCCAACGACATGGCTGAAATGATCAATTCCGATAGGGTAGGGGTGGCAGTCGATGTTTACCATCTTTGGTGGGATACTTCATTGCAAACAGAGATCAACCGGTGTGCAGCAATGAATAAATTATTTGCATTTCATGTATGTGATTGGAACGTTCCAACGATTGATTTCCTGAACGACAGGGGATTAATGGGCGATGGTTGTATCAATGTTCCTGAGATCAGGTCGTGGGTTGAGGATGTCGGTTTTTCGGGCTATAATGAAGTGGAGATTTTTTCGAATAAATATTGGGCAACGGATCAGAAAGAATATCTCGATCAAATTAAAAAGGCTTATCTGACGAAGACGTAACTGCTTTTGGCAACTGGCTGCTGGCATCTGGCAACTGGCTGCTTGACGATTACAAAGTTTGTTTTGCAATTCTTTGTTTTGCAATTCCAGATTTTAAATAGATTTTTATATTGAAATTCAATTGAATCTGGATCTCGATAAGCCAGTTGCCAGTAGCTAGTCGCGATCTTTGTTTGTGATAAATATTAATGAAGTGCAGAAAGAACGATGGAATCACGCGTAAGACTTGAATTGAGGATAGACTGGAGTGAAATTGACCTGTTTGGGCATGTGAATAATTTAGCGATTTTTAAATATATCCAGGCAGCAAGGGTTAATTATATGGAAATGATTGGATTGATGCAATTACAAGCCGAGATCAGAATGGGTCCTATTCTGGCTTCAGCCACTTGCCAATTTCGTAAACCATTGTTTTATCCTGGAAAAGTTACTGTCTTTTGCAGAGTTGACGCAATAAAAAATTCCAGCTTCCATCTTCAGCATGAAATTAGAAACGACGCAGGTGAAATTGCCGCAGAAGCCCATGATATCATTGTCATGTATGATTTTGAGAGGAAACATAAGCTAAATATTCCAGAAGAAATAAAACATAGAATTACAGCATTAAACAATACATAACAATATAGGATATCATACCAGTTGCCAGCCGCCAGCAGCGAACTCTTTTTCAGCACATTCTGCCAGTCGCCAGTTGCCAACTGCCAGTAGCTTATATTATAATTTTCAAATTTTAAATAGCAATCCATGAGCGAATCAAAAACCATCCATAAAGTAGGAATTATCATGAACGGCGTCACAGGCCGGATGGGGACCAATCAGCACCTGATGCGGTCGATTGTCGAAATTATTAAACAAGGAGGTGTTCAGGTGAGTCCATCTGAATTCATCCTGCCCGATCCAATCCTTGTAGGAAGGGATGAAATTAAGCTGAAGAAACTTTCCCAAATGTCGGGTATCGATAAAATGACCACAAGTCTCGATGAGGTCATGAATGATCCTTATTATCAGATCTATTTCGATGCACAGACAACAGGTCGAAGGGCTGACGCTGTGAAGATGGCAGCTAAAGCTGGAAAGCATGTCTATTGCGAAAAGCCAATTGCCTCTGATACAGCCACTGCACTCGAACTTTACAATGTTTGCGAAAAAGCTGGCGTAAAACATGGGGTGGTGCAGGATAAACTTTGGCTACCAGGCCTGATGAAAATGAAACGGTTGATGGAGAATGATTTCTTTGGAAAGATATTGTCTGTGAGAGGCGAGTTTGGGTATTGGGTTTTTGAAGGGTTCAATGTGCCTGCCCAACGTCCAAGCTGGAACTATCGCAAGGAAGACGATGGTGGGATTATCATAGATATGTTATGCCATTGGCGGTATGTTCTTGATAACCTGTTTGGTAATGTAAAAGGGGTTTTCTGTCTTGGTGCGACCCATATTCCGGAACGGGTTGATGAAAAGGGGAAAGTCTATCAATGTACTGCTGATGACGCTGCATATGCTACATTTGAATTGGAAGGTGGGATCATTGCCCATTTCAATTCATCGTGGACCACCCGTGTCAGACGGGATGACCTGCTTACTTTGCATGTTGACGGTACAAAAGGGTCAGCCGTATGCGGATTGCGTGAGTGTTGGACACAGCATTACGGAAACACGCCCAAACCGGTCTGGAACCCAGATATTCCTAATCCGATCAATTTTTACGAAGGTTGGTCAAAAGTTCCTGAACAAGAGGTGTTTGACAATGCTTTTAAAGCTGAATGGGAGTTGTTCCTGAAACATGTGGTCAAGGATGAACCTTTCCGATGGACATTGCTCGAAGGTGCCAAAGGGGTTCAATTGGCAGAAAAAGGTCTTGAAAGCTGGGCCAAACGGACCTGGGTGGAAATTCCGGAAATCGTGTGAGCAAGGGGCATGGGGCAAGGAGCATGGGGCATGGGGCAAAGGGTGTGTAACTTTGAACGGAGAAGGAAAACCGGAGAACGAAGAAGGGAAGGCAGCAAACCCCCGAGATATTTTGATATTCAATAAGACATTCCTGGATTGCTGAACGAATAAAAGCACCGGAGGTGAGAAATATTTGTAGAAAAAAGAACGACACCCCAACATTGCGGCGCAATATGGAAGTTGTTGAAAGATTGAATGATCCATGCGCCGCAAATGAAAGATTGAAAGACGGGATTGTTACAAAAAATAGAATTTCTAATAATATCATAAACAATGAATTACCGAATAGGTTTAGGATATGATGTTCATCAATTGGCGGAAGGCGAATCGCTTTGGCTGGGTGGAATTCAGATTCCACATGACAAAGGGCTTGTTGCACATTCTGATGGGGATGTTTTGCTCCATGCGATCTGTGATGCGCTCTTGGGAGCTGCAAAGCTTCGCGATATAGGGTTTCACTTCCCCGATACCTCCTCCGATTTTAAAAATATCGATAGCAAACTCTTACTTGCAGAGACCTATCGGCTTGTACGCGAAAAAGGTTATTCCCTTGTGAACATTGATGCCACTATTTCTGCACAACGCCCTAAATTAAAGGATTACATTCCTAAAATGGAAGAAACGATAGCCAGGGTTTTGGATGTTGATGTGGAGGCAATTAATATTAAAGCAACGACAACCGAAAAGCTTGGATTTGAAGGGCGGGAAGAGGGGATTTCAGTGCAGGCGGTAGTTCTGATCGAAAAATCAATTGCCACTACTTAAAGGTAGTAGCTATTGATTTTCAAGAATTTATTTTTTATAGCCTAATTCTTACATTTTTTAAGAAACATAAAATGACACATCTCTATTCAACGTTGGCAGAAATCTATCATGAAATGTACCAACATGTTTTTGATTATGATGTGGAGTATCAATTTTATGACACAAATCTAAAAAGCAACAACTGCCATAAAATATTGGAGATTGGATGTGGGTCGGGGATGCTTGCCCGTCGGTTCCTGGAAAATGGTTACGATTACCTCGGTCTTGATTTGTTTAATGAAATGCTTGATATTGCTCATCGGGAAGTCAAATCCGACAGGTTTGTACAAGGCGATATGCGCAATATTACATTCACCACTCAGTTTGATGCAGTATTGATTACAGGTCGGTCCATTGCTTATGTTATAGATAATCAGGGAGTAATTAATACTTTTAGAGGAATAAGTAGTTCGTTGATTGACAGAGGATTGCTTGTGTTTGGAGTTTTTGATGCCAAGCAGATATTTGACAACTTTGGTGATTTTGAACAGAATATCGAACACGGCAACAAGAAAATCAGGAGGATTAGCCACCTGGAAAAGAACCTAGCCACAGGTTGGACTTGGGACTGGACGGCAAAATACATTATCGAACAGGATGGGAAAGTTTCTGAATATGATGATCTTACAACCCTTAGGGCTTTTACACGCGATGAAATTGAATTATTTTTGAAATTGGCTGGATTTGGAATTGAAAAGGTAATCGATGAAGGAAAGGCATTTACAATTGTTGCAAGGAAGAAATAAAAAATCAATAGCCACAACCTAAAGGTGGTGGCTATTGATTTTTATTATGAAATTTCCAAAGGATTTTTAATCTTTTCGTCCATTAAGGCGATTTCAAATACATCGCCAACATTTTCGACATAATGAAAAGTTAACCCTTTAACATATATTTCCTTGACTTCCTCGATATCCTTCCGGTTCTCTTTCGAGATGATGATCTCTTTAATCCCGGCACGTTTTGCAGCCAGGATTTTTTCTTTGATTCCGCCAACGGGCAGCACCTTTCCCCTAAGGGTGATCTCACCTGTCATTGCAAGACCTTTTTTGACTTTGCGTTGGGTAAATGCAGAGGCCAAAGAGGTTGCCATTGTGATCCCAGCCGAAGGCCCGTCTTTTGGGATCGCACCTTCAGGGACATGCATATGTACGTCCCATTTTTCAAATACTTCTGGCTTTAATCCCAACTGGCCAGAGTGGGATTTCAAGTATTCAAAAGCTATTGCTGCAGATTCTTTCATCACTTCACCAAGATTTCCAGTTATTGAGAACTTGCTCTTCCCCTGACTAAGACTGGTTTCAACATAAAGGATTTCACCTCCAGCTGAGGTCCAGGCCAGACCAGTTACTACACCGGCATATTCGTTACCTTCATAACTTTCTTTGTTGAAACGCGGTATCCCGAGGTATTCCCGGATTTCAGCAGGGCCAATTTTCTTATTGTATTCCTCTTCAAAGGCAATTTTTCGAGCGACCCTCCTGATTACCTTTGCGATTTGTTTGTCCATTTCACGAACTCCGGATTCACGGGTATAATCCTCAATCAACCGAACAAGGGCATCCCTAGTGAACTTCAGGTTGTCTTTTGTGAGGCCATGGTTTGCCAATTGCCTTGTCACCAGATGTCGTTTTGCAATCTCAATTTTTTCTTCGAGCAAATAGCCGCTTACATCGATCAATTCCAACCGGTCGCGTAAAGCAGGGTGGATGGTACTCAATGTATTGGCTGTTGCAATGAACATCACGCGCGAAAGATCGAAATCAATATCCACATAATTATCGTGAAATTCACTATTTTGCTCAGGATCAAGGACTTCCAATAGTGCGGAGGCGGGATCGCCATGAAAATCGTTGGAAACTTTGTCAATTTCGTCCAGAATAAAAACCGGGTTGGAAGTTCCTGCCTTTTTAAGGTTCTGCATGATCCTACCTGGCATAGCCCCGATGTAGGTCTTACGATGGCCACGGATTTCCGATTCATCGTGAAGGCCACCTAAACTCATCCTGACAAATTTACGTCCCAAGGCCCGCGCAACAGATTTTCCCAATGAAGTTTTCCCAACACCGGGAGGGCCATAAAGACAAAGAATGGGAGATTTCATATCCCCTTTTAATTTTAGGACAGCAAGATGCTCAAGGATACGGTCTTTCACCTTTTCGAGTCCATAATGGTCTTCGTCGAGGATTTTTTCGGCATTCCGCATATCAAAATTGTCCTTTGAATAGATATTCCATGGCAGGTCGAGCAATGTATCGAGGTAACCAGCCTGGACAGAGTATTCACCGGCTGCGGGGTTCATCCGGCTAAGTTTTGAAACCTCCTTATCGAAAACCGCTTGTACGATTGGGTTCCATTTTTTCTCCAGGCTCCGCTTTTTTAGCTCAGTAATCTCCTGTTCCGAAGGATTGCCTCCCAGTTCGTCCTGTATGGTTTTGATCTGCTGGTGAAGGAGATATTCGCGTTGCTGCTGGTCCATA
Source organism: Mariniphaga sp. (assembly GCA_037128295.1). Taxonomy (GTDB): domain Bacteria; phylum Bacteroidota; class Bacteroidia; order Bacteroidales; family Prolixibacteraceae; genus JAAFHB01. The sequence continues at coordinate 24,254 of JBAXWR010000012.1, read as the reverse complement.
TCAACTTTTACCTTCTTCTGGATGTCCTTTTTGAGTTCGATCATTTGAACTTCACGGATGAGGTAGGTGAGCAATTTTGTGCTTCTGTCGCGAAGGTCATCAAATTCAAGTAACTCCTGCTTTTCCAATGCACTTAGATCAGTGTTGTTACAGATGAAATTGATCAGGAAAGTGGCATTTTCGATGTTTTTTACTGCAAACTGAGCCTCAGGTGGGATATTGCCGGATGACTTTACAATTTTAAGTGCCATATCTTTCAGGGAACCAACCAGTGCGTTAAACTCGCGCATTTTGGTATTGGGAAGGATATCGTTCAGTACGAGAACCGTTGCACGGAGGTAGGGTGCTGTTTCTGTGATACCATGCATCCTGAATCGCCGTTTACCTTGTATGATCACTGAAGTTGAGCCATCGGGCATTTCAAGTATTTTCAGGATTTCGGCCATTGTTCCAACCTGAAATAGGTCGTCAGGATTGGGATCCTCAATCTGACCGTCTTTCTGGGCCACAGTCCCAATCAACTTATTTCCCGAGTACGCCTCACGGACCAGCATCAACGATTTTTGCCTTCCCACGCTAATAGGCATCACGACTCCAGGAAAAAGAACTGTATTGCGAAGTGGCAATATTGGCAGGACCCCCGGTACTTCAATGGCATTCAGTTCTGAATCGTCGCCATCGACAAGGATCGGAATAAAATCGTCCTGATCTTCCATTACACTCGAAAATAAGAAGTTGCTTTTCGGATTTTTATTTTTTTTGTTTTCCATGTTCTGATTAAAGAAATGACAAATTGTCTAAGACACCCTTAAAAAAGAGGTGACTACTACTCTTTCAATTCGTGTGCCAACCAGGATAAATTCATGTAAATGCAATAAAAGGGGCATTCTGTCAGTCAATAAAAAACCCCGTACTGTTAAAATACGGGGTTTTTCAGGATTTAAAACAGTCTATTGCCTGCGTTTGTCCATGTGTTTCTGATAACGGGTCAGGAATTTATCAACACGACCTGCTGTATCGACAAGTTTCATCTTACCGGTATAGAATGGGTGGGATGTATTTGAAATCTCAACCTTAATTAACGGATACTCAACACCATCAATTTCAATTTTCTCTCTTGATGCAGCTGACGACCTGGTAATAAAGGTATGCTCGTTCGACATATCTTTGAATGCGACCAGCCTATAACTTTCCGGATGTATTCCCTTTTTCATTTGAATCTTGTTTAATATCTTGTTTTAATACTCTTCCTTTTATATGGGTTGCAAAGATACACATACTTAAATAATGTGCAATAGGTTTTTTCAAAAGAATTTACAAATATTCACCTAACCTTCCTTTTTGTCCTTTACATCCTGATTATCATTAGATTCCGATTTCGCTTCGCGAATAACCCTAACTTCTTTCATCAACATTGGTGCCCTTTCAAATGGAACAGTACGGTCAAAAAGATAACGCATGGTATAGTGTGTCTTTGCGTGAACGCCACCTACCGACATGTAAATCGCCACCATTTTGGGATTAAAATCACCAACCCATGAGAGTTCAACTTCATTGATCCACAATTTACGTTGCATTACCTTGTCGAGGTGCCAGAAAACTGCTGACTCAAGGCCGGTTCCTTGATACTTGGGGACGACTCCCATGATCAGTATCCGTGACCGGGTCATGACGTGCATCCTTTTATACCAAAGAAACTTCAGGATATTCCACCAATTCAGTTTGCCATTTAACTTTTTAAGGATTTGGTTCCAGTCGGGGATCATACCGAAAAGAAGGACAGGCTCATCATCATGGTATCCGAACCAGATAAAATCCTCTTCTGCAATGACTTTGGCGATCTTCATCATGCCACGGATATCGTCAAGGTCAACCGGTTTATGGTTATCGTGACGTGCCCAGGCTTTTTCGTAGATCTTCACAAAATCACCAATGTATTTCTCTATATTGTTGAACCTCACCGGTTCAAACCTCAGGTTCGGTTTTTTTGCAACCCATTCGGCAATCTTCCAGAACCGCTCAGGGAACGGTTCTTTATGGTTAAGATGATAGCTGTATTGTTCAAAATAAACCTTAAACCCGTAATTTTCAAATAATTGCAAATAATAGGGTTTATTGTAGGGCATTCCATAACCTTGCTGCATAAAACCGACAACAAGAAGACCCCAATTGACCAGGTTTTCACCAAAATTAACCGGACCATCCATGGCTTCCATTCCACGTTCTGCTAGCCAGACTTTAGCAGTATCAAAAAGTATATTCGCAGCATCTTGATTATCAATGCATTCAAAATAACCACATCCACCTGTTGGTTGCTTAAAATCGTAGGCCTTGTTCCCATTGAAAAATGCCCCGATACGGCCAATCACTTTTCCTTCATCATTTTTCAATATCCACCGGGTTCCATCACCATTTTTATAAAAGGCATTTTTTGTAGGATCAAAAGCAATATCTTCGAGTAATTCCAACTGAGGAACATAGTTTGGATCACCCTTGTAAATATCGTGTGGAAGCCGATGAAATGCTTTGACCGCACTGCGTTCTTTTACTTCAATGACTTGCATAGGTAAAAATGAATTAATTGACTCGCAAAAGTAAAAATTTAATGGGAGTGACCAAAGAAATGAGGCAACTGATAGCGAATTACAATAGTTCGCTATCAAATATTTAAAAATCTCTACCCAAAGCCACTGCTTTCTTATGAAACGAATCGTTATAGATTAGTTTTTCGTATCCATCGTGGTCCAATTTGCTGATGATTTCGTTGATTAAGTTCAGATTTTCGTTGGAGTCGGTTATGCCTGGAACCAAGGGCGTCCTGATACAGATTTTATGCTTCTTCGGTGAAAATAACTTCTGAAGATTTTTAAGTATTAATTCGTTCCCTTGTCCTGTGAATTTCTTGTGCAATGTATTGTCAATCAACTTTAAATCAAAATATATTGTATTAATGTACGGAGATATGATTTTCTCAAATTGATCAAAATTAAAGTATCCGCAGGTTTGAATGGCAATATCAATATCAATGTTTTCCACTTTTAACCTTTTGCAAACTGAGGACAAGTACTCCATGAACATCAAAGGTTCGCCTCCTGAAAACGTAACTCCCCCTCCAGAGAGTTTAAAATAGGTTTTGTCTTTAAGAATGATTTCTACCAGTGATTCAATAGAATAGGCCTGACCGGCTATTTTCAAAGCACTGTAGTTACAGCCATTTACACACTCACCACATGAATTGCATTTCGACCGGTCAATTTTTTTTTGATCATTTCCCTGGATGATAGCATTTTGTTTACATACAGTAAAACAGGCGTTACAACCGGTGCATAAGTTCTGATACCACAGAATCTCCCTATTAATCGATTGTGATTCAGGGTTGTGACACCATTCGCATTTTAGTGGGCAACCTTTAAAGAACACTACTGTCCTGATGCCCGGGCCATCAACAAAAGATGACCGTTGAATGTCAAAGATTAATGTAGTATTGTCCATCATTATTTGCCTGTCAACTGGAGCTTTAACCTTTTCGACATGTAAGCAAATTTAGATAAGTAGTTCAGATTTCCGGTATATTGAACCTCGCTGTCGAGGATAGCTCCAATAATGTCGGGAGACTCGGCAAACAGGAAATTTTTTAAGGCAGTCCCATCTTTGAAAACCACTGTCACCGAGGCATTCTCCAAAGCTTTTCGTGACACTTTCATCTTTGAATCGGCAAAATCCGCCGATGCTGCAATAATACCATCTTTACTTTTAAATACATACCGGGCATTAAACCCATCAATATTTCGCCTGAACTTTTTATTGAAAAACAAAAATAGGCTCATTGCTTTTAACAATGTTTCAAGAAATATATCCATTTCTTTTTCTTCGATGATTTTTACGAATCTCCTTGTTGTTAACCACATGGAGAAACTTTTGAACGGATGCTTCAGCCAGTCCATACTGTAAAAATTTGGTTTTATTAATTAACCGATTTGAAATCCTCTTGCAAAGGCACTGCCTCGCCCGAAAACAAATTGTATTGGGTTCGTGTAATCAACTCATCTTTCATAGGTTCGCTTAAATCCTTGAAATAGGCCGAATAGCCTGAAACGCGTACAATCATTTCGGGGTATTTCTGCGGGTTCTTCTTGGCATCAATTAAAGTCTTGTAATCCTGAACATTAAATTGGACCTGCATCCCACCATTTCTGAAAAATCCTTCCACCAGATCGCTAAACCTATTCAGGTATTCCTCTTTTTTCTCGTTCAATAAAAGTGGAGTATATTTGATGTTCAAGGCCCAACCACCCGGAATATTCCGGCTATCGAGGGATGCTACTGAATTGAAGGCCTCTGTTAAACTCTTTGCAGCTTGTGATGCCGGGGTAATCCCACTCGAGAAAACTTCCTTAGCCTTTCGGCCACTCGGCAAGGCTCCTGCCAGTTTGCCTTGTCCTGCATGGGTGGTCATTGTCCAGAATGCGGGACGGTATTTTCCACCCCTGTAATTGGTGTGCGACTGTAGTATCTGGTAAATATCACTGACCAAAAGTTTAGAATTTTTGATCGAAACCGGATCATCAATTCCAAATTTAACAGTTTTATTTTTAATGTATGCCAGTAACTTGGTAGTAGCAGGTTCCGAAAAATCGTTCTTTATGGCATCAATAAGTTCCTGCATCGTAAATTTTTTGTCTATGAAAACAACCTGTTCAATGACGTTCAGCGAATCGCAGATATCGGGAAACGCAAGAAAACTAGCACCTGAGGAATTGTATCTGGCACCTCCGTTGATCAGGTCTTTGCCACTTTCAATTGGCCCTTTGAAAAACGAAGATAACAAAGGTGTTGGAAGCATTTCCTGATGGACGGTAGCCATTTTCTCGTTGATGTCAATTGCATTTTCGAGCATCCATTTCAGTTGGATCCTGAAAGCATCATAAAATTGTTCGTATGAAGTGAAAGATGCGGGATCTCCCGTTTTTGGCCCGACCTGTTCATCACCCATCGTGTGCTTCCTGCCATCGAAAAGGGTAAGCTCCATCACAGAGGCAAGATTGAACATGATCGATCCTGATGCCACATAATCTTTCCCTGTGCTCGCTAGTTCGACGCACCCAACAATCGCGAAATCCCTGGCATCTTCAATTGTAACACCCTGATTTATTAAAGTGTCAATATCGGATACGTCATTGTGAAATGCAGGAATCGCCTTTGTATTGAAGATGACTTCTGAAACCCTCTGTCTGTAAGCATTGTCGTTCTTTTCGTAATTGTACCTCGCATTGACACTAGGATCTCGCAAGCACATTAGTTCAGTCACTTTTAGAAATATGTAAGTCAAATCGTTAACTGCATCATTGCCATTGGCATCGACTCCTCCAAACGTCACAGCAGGGGTTGATCCGGCACCTCCCCATAATTTTTCGGCAGCTTCGGGAACAAGGTTTGTATTATCGGCAATTTTCAACCAAAGGCAGCAACCAAGTGTCAAGGCCTCTTCAATAGTGATCTTACCGTCAGAAAAGTCATCTTTGAAAAACGGATAGAGAACCTGATCAAGCCTCCCGGGACTCATCGCCATATTAATGTTTTCTGCGTGGATGCCAACCTGGCAAATCCACAGTGAATTCAAAGCTTCACGGAAATTGCGGGCAGGTTTTGCTGGTACCTGAGCGCAAACTTCGGCAATCTTTTCCAGGTTTTTCTTCATCGACGGGTCAGTTTCTTTTAATGAAAGCTCCTTTGCCGTTTTTGAGAGGTTGGCTGCATAGTTGATAATTCCCTGTAAAGCAATCTGAACAGCGTCGTAAAAGGCAATTTTACTCTCCGATTCAAGTGCAGGCCCACCCATCAACAATTCATTCTTATATGTTTCAGCCTCATTGATAATACTTTCAAGCCCTTCGTTCAAGGCACGGCTATAATCAGGCACGCAATGGGAGATACACCCTGCTTTGCCACTGATGTAATAAACTATTTTTTCCAAAAGTTGCAACGACAAAGGATTGTTGAATTTCTTCCGTGTCTTTTCCATCACAGTATTGTCCATCCAATAAGGAAAAATTCCAAAATTGCACTTGTCAGCCTCTTCTTCGGTGAGCTTTTGTGGGTTGACGGTTCTTTTGCTGATCGTATCCAATTCTGCCCAGATCGAAAGACCCATAAATTCGGGATACATAGGCGCGCCTATTGCTTTTGAAGTTGTGGATCCGCCTAACAGGTTGTCATCATGAAAAACTATTTTCCGATTACTCAGGTAATGACTGATTGCTTTTGCCCTGGTTACCTGAAAATCATCATTTAAACCCTTATCCTGTTTCAGAAATTCAGTGATTAAATCAGCCCTTTCAATGCAAACTTCAGTTGGAGTCTTAAAATGCGTTGCACGCAGATTTTTGATCAACGGTAGATTTTCGAGCTGAAAATTCTTTAGACTAATATCCGAAAGTGTTACCATATCATTGAGTATTAAAATTTACTTATGAAACGCAAATGCCGTATTTTGGCAAAATATCATGAATGACTTCGAACAAGTGCTTTTGCAAGGCATCGTGGAACATCTTCCAATTGCTTGAAAGGAAACTCGCTGAATATTCGTATTTGTAGGACTCAGAATTGGTTTCCACAAATAAGGCCTGTTGCTTCCATGATCCTACACCTTGAGGAATATAGGAAATATTTTCTGGCCCAAAGGAAAATTCGCCCCGTGCAATTGAATCAATCCATTGCTGATGCCGGACTGTTCCCGATGGATTGGTGAAATTCTCAATATTTGATCTGATCTGTTTAAGATCTTCCGGCAAAATCTGCTCACTGATGACACAACCAGGGTCATTTTTTCTGAATTTTATCAGTGATTCAAAGATACTTTTTACAGCATCATTATAAATCACAGTATTGTCCCTCCCGATCAGTTCTGGGTGATATTCATTGGAATAACCCCACTTAAGATACGGCAAGTCGGGACAGGTAAGGGCTGCACCATGGCCAAGTGGCAGCGCCCTATCTATAAAAAGTGTTTTTAATCTCTCCAATAAATCCTTAAAAAATCCCAGGGATTCAATATTAATGTCACTGTCCAATCTCACTACATCATTGACTTTGTGGATAACACCGGCAAATCCCTGATGTGAAAATGTATCAGCCAAAACGTGCATTGTAATCCCAAGCCGATGAAGTCCATATGGTTTACCTTGATCCGCAATGCAATAGGAAAGCATTTCTTCTGCAACATAACTATCGGGATAACAAACCAGTTTTTTGATAAAACCTCCTTCCGGATCTTCTCCAGCCTTCAATCCTCCATTGCCAGGCAAAAAATGAAAGGGGACCCAAACCCTGTAATTTTCTGCCCCAACCGTATTGTGAAGGTCTATCATTTTATGGGCTGAGGATACCCTCGTGTACATGGCATTATTATTAAAACGGATAACACCATGTATCGTTGCATCATCGACATACTGAGAAGAATAGCTGATAATCTCTGACTCATCCCGGGAGAACCCTGCAAGCCGGGAGAGCACATAGGTTACAGCATGATGAAAGTCTATCTGCATAATGGAATTAAAATTTCCAATAAAAATAACAGTTAACTTTCAAAAATAGGTAGATAATGAAAACTTTTTTTACAGAATTGAATTTGAAATATCAGGGAAATCAAAAGCAAGCGAGTTTGTTAAGTGGTTTTTTTATAACCTGAGCCTGTTCCTGATGATCTCTTTGATGTCTTCATTGTCGAGTTCGCTGATCAATAATTCTGCATTTTCCCTGGCAGTTTTGGAATCGATTGTGAGCAGGTTCATGGCATGATGGATGGCTATTTCGTTCAAATTGAGGTTGCGCATCCCGATCTGGATGTAAACTCTCGAAAATACCAGCGACAATTGGGGATCTTTTGAAAGTGGGGGCATCAGCTCGAAGAATGTTTCAAACTTCTCGTCCGGCGATTCCCGATCTGTCAATGCAAGCCTACCGATCATCAATAACCCGACAATTTTGACCAACAGTTTTTTGCCGTGGCAGTATTCGAAAGCTTTTTCAAAAGCCGGTTTGGTTTTGGAAAACAGGTTCATGGCAGCCTGCTCGGCAATCTCGACCGAAGGAAAACTCTTCACCCAAAAGTCCATCTGGTTTTCGGTCACTTCCCCCGGTTCTTCAAGAAGGGTGGCGAGGATCATTGTTTCGCGCCACTGCTTGTTCCATAATTTCAGGGCAAGCAGGTGATTCTGAGAATACTCGGAAGCCATTTGCCGGAGCAATGGAATTGAAACACCAAAATTCATCTTGTAATCGACGCCCCTTTTTTCCATTGAATTGACCACCTCCCCATTTTGAAGGGGTTTGATTTTGGCTAAAATTTCCTGAAATATCCGTTCCACTCCGGGATCGTCGAGTAAATAATCCATCCTGTTTTGTCATTTGAATTTGAAAAGCAAAGTTAACAATCCCACCGTTACTGCCTATTTTTTCTGAAATTTGCACCCCTATTTCAAGTTATTTCCATATATTTCTATCTATCAACAACTTATTTCCTTCACCTTTTTTTCAAATCATTTGTCCGAATCGCAAAACATTTTCTATATTTGCAGCCGTTAAATGGTGGATGTAGCTCAGGGGTTAGAGCATCGGATTGTGGTTCCGAGGGTCGTGGGTTCAATTCCCATCTTCCACCCAAAGCCCAACACGTTGTAAAAGATGTTGTTGGGCTTTTTGCTACCTGAGTTTTTTGAGGTTTGTATTGTTGATCAGCGACCTCATCTGACTGATCGCAATTTGATTCAATTGGATAAGCCTTTCACTTTGTGTGAGTTGCTGATGGATCAAAACCGCATTGATGCTTTCCATATTCGATAGTACCACCAATTGTTCGATGGTGGCATTGTCGCGTATATTCCCTTCTGCATATGGGTTCTCGCTGCGCCATTGCTGGGCTGTTTTCCCGAACAATGCCACATTCAGCATATCTGCCTCGTTGGCATACACAAAGCTGATTTGAAGTCTGGTCAATTCCGGAGGAATCAGGTTTTCTTTAATTGCATCAGTATGAATATGATAGTTGACTTTTGCGAGTGTACGCTGTAGGTTCCAATTTAGTTTAAGCCGATCGCTTTCATCATCTTTTAAACGTTGATATTCTTTCACCAAAAGCAATTGAAATTTAGGACTGATCCACATTCCAAAATGAAAGGCAATGTCCTTATGGGCATAAGTACCACCATATCTGCCTGCTTTGGCTGTGATGCCAATAGCATTGGTTCTTTCAATCCACTGTTTTACCGAAAGGACAAAATTATTTGCTCCAGCAGCATTTTTAATTGTACCGAATTCGGTATAATTAAAACCTTGATTATAGATTGCTTCCCATTCACCAACATACTCGATTGTATTTTTTAAGGTAAGCCGTTTAATAATGATAACTTCTTCTAATTGACTATGAGCCATATCGGTAAGTGAAATATAATCTTCGTTATTATGGGAAACGATCAGAATAGGATGTTGACCGATATTAAGGATTTTGCTTTTTGACATTTTAATAAAATTTAAAGGTAAAGTATCTTCTTTGATTTAATTCCATCGAATTCGACGGAATTAAAATTCGGATTATTCAATCGTTTACTAATGAATGATAAACAGTTATATCTGTTCCACTCACATTACCTATTCTCGTTTTTGCCATGGTATTTTAATGCGTCATAGCAAATATACCAAAAAAGCCTCTATAACACATCTGCATCCCCACGGATTTCGCTTTTTTTATGTTTTAAATAATGAAAAATTAGGTATGTTTACAAAAGGATTCTAATGTATAAATAAGATGGAAAAGGAAATTATCCACAAGGAACTTGATCTAATTCAGGACGTTATCAAACGCATGGCTTCCAATTCGTTTGAGGTAAAGAAATGGTTGATTGGCATTCTTTCGGCCATTGTGGTTTTCAGTCGCGATGAATTGTTGGGTGGCAATATCCAACTGATTGGTTTATTGTTGGTTCCTGTTTTGTGCTTTTGGTACCTCGATGCATTTTTCCTGAGTACAGAAAAGCTTTACAGGGAAATGTATAAATGGGTCATCAAAAACAGAAGACAAACGGATCTGTATTTGTATGATCTGAATACGATGTCTCGTGAGTTTCCAGTTGGTCATTTTGAGCACTTTATCATTCCAAAAAACAATGTCTGGCATGTTATGTTCTCGAAAACCCTTTTGCCCTTTTATGTCGTACCAGTGGTTTTCATAATTGCGTATGCGTTAGTGCAATGTTGGTAAAATTGGGTGGTGATGAGGATACTGTTTGATTTTTCTCCGTAGGAGATTAATGTCAATAGAAACTTTTCAACGTTTTGGTTTTCTCTTTTCACTTATTTTCTTGTTCTCCTTATCTTCGAGTCGTTTAATGTTTTCTTCCGTTGGCAGGTTTTCCGGCATGGTACCGCCCAATTCCTTGATGGTTTGACGAACCTTTTTGCCTACCTCAAAATGGGTTTCATTGGCCTTCGTTTTTCCCTGGATCTTCTCCCTTATCAACTTTTCTTCGGTTTGAGTGGCTCGGAACAAATTGGCAGCCAATTCAGTACTTCCCATGTGGTCAAGAATGTTCTGGCTTTTCTTTAGAAATAGGTTTGACCCGTTGCAACTATTTCTTTGGATGGGTCTGAATTCTGAACGATAAGGTAACATGCATATCATGAGAGTTTTACGCTGTCCATTTCGCGTTGTGCTCCAGAGCCGATCAAAACCATCTCGTTGAAGTCAACGAGATGGTTTTCGACCTTATGGTTACTGTTTTTACATGCTTCCTTGGCTTTACCAATAACCGATAGGAAGTTCCTGAAGTCAGTATAATCCAATGCTTTGGCCAACTGACGTGCTCCCCAATACTCGTTTCCTTGGTCATCGATCTGACGGATCTGCTCAAATATATTCTGAGCTTTTTTTGATAATTCGTTTTCCATATTTTTGTTCTAAACTAATCTGTCATCTAAACGTTATAAGGTACATTAACTTCAAAACAAAGATCAATTGATGAACGAGACTCATACACTTGAAATTGACGGACGGTTCCTGTACTATGCATTTCTTGCAGGGGGTAGAAAAATCCTGCAAAATCAGGTGGAGATCAACCGTATCAATGTTTTTCCGGTAGCCGACAAAGATACCGGCACCAACCTTGCTTCTACGATCCGATCCGTTATCGACAATATTAAACCGCATAAATCGTATAAAACTACTGTAAACAACATCGCCGAAGCTGCTATGATGGGTGCGCGAGGAAATTCAGGGGTCATCTTTGCCCAGTTCCTTTATGGGATCAGCCAGGAAACCATCAACAAAAGCGTGATTTCGCTGGCCGAATTCGCCGACAGTATAAAGAACTCCATCCCATACATTTACGAAGCGGTTGCAAATCCAATGGAAGGGACGATGCTCACTGTGATTAAGGATTGGTCCGATTATATTTTCAGCCGGAAAAGCATCATCCACGATTTCAAAAGGGTGTTGATCGAATCGTTTGAGATCATCGAAAAATCGTTGATCGAAACAAAGTCGAAACTCGCTGTTTTAAAGCAATTTAACTTTGTGGATGCCGGGGCAAAAGGGTTTGTCCTATTTATTGAAGGGATCATAGAATTTGTGAGGAGCCACAGCATCCGTAAATTTGCAGTGCAACCTACCGAAGCGATTATGATGATCCATTCGGAGGTTCATGCCGGAGCGGATATCAATTTCCGTTTTTGTGCCGAGGCGATCCTTCAAAATGTAAAAATCGACAAAAATGAACTAAAAGGTATTCTGCTTAAATATGGCGATTCGGGTGTGGTCGCAGGATCAAAAACTCTTTGCCGTATCCATGTCCACACCAATCAGTTGGCTGAGTTGTTTAATGAACTCAAAGATTATGGAACTATTACATTTCAGAAAGTTGATGACATGGTCCGTCAGAATGAAGCTTCATCGAAAAAGAAATGGAACATTGCCCTTGTTACCGATTCGACTTGCGATTTATCGCAGGAGTTGATCGATAACTATCAGATCAATGTGGTTCCGATCAACCTTAACTTTGGCGACAACCATTATCTGGATAAAGTGACGATCAAACCGGAGCAGTTTTATGGTTTGCTGGCTTCGAGTCCCGATTTTCCGAAGACTTCCCAAATCAACGAAAGGACTTTTACGAACCTTTATTCACATTTGGCATCCCATTATGATGCGGTGATTTCCCTCCATTTGTCGGGGCAGTTCAGCGGGACTTTTCAGAACAGTGTAAAAGCGGCAAAAAAGATCAGCGAAGAATTCAAAAAACCGATTATCACAATCGACTCTAAAAATCTTTCGGGAGCATTAGGACTTATTGTTTTAAGGACGGCCCAGGCAATCGAAGCAGGCTGGTCGGTTAGTGAAATAGAAGAAGGCATTAAAAGCTGGATCGTCAATTCAAATATTTTTGTCACGGTAAAGACTTTGAAGTACCTGGTCAAAGGGGGCAGAGTTTCCAAGCAAAAAGGGTTCATTGCCAATTTATTGGGAGTACGCCCCATTGTTTCAATGGATAAAAATGGGAAATCCTTGCTGATCGGAAAAACATTCAGCCAGGAATCCAATATCAACAAGGTAATGAAACATGTTGAAATACTTGGAAATACCAAGCCGATCAGGGATTATATCGTTCTTCATGCACAGAACCCGGCTGGTGCAGATATCTATATAGAAAAGATGTTGAAACTGACAGGGAAACAGCCGGTTTCGGTTGTTGACATTTCTCCTGTAATTGGAATGAATGCCGGTGTTGGTGCGATTGCAGTTTCGTTGATGTTGGAATAATTGAATTAAAAAAAATAATAAAGATGGGTCTATTGTATTTTAAAGGTTTATTCTTGATTTTGGTTGTAGTGACCTTTCTTTGGATACTAAGTGTTTTACTCAGGAATGTCAGCATTGTGGACCTCTTCTGGGGAATGGGATTTGTGTTGGTGGATGCATGGTATTTGTATTCGACTGAAACATTTGGTCTCCGTCAGTATTTATTGTTGTTCCTGGTGTCAATATGGGGGTTGAGACTTTCGTTGTACCTTGCCTGGCGAAATATCGGAAATGGCGAAGATTTCCGATACCGTGAATTCCGAAAAAACTATGGGAAGAATTACTGGTGGATCAGCTATTTCCAGACGTTCTTGCTCCAGGGCATATTGATGTGGTTGATCTCCTCGACATTATGGGGTGTCAACAGGTTTCAGGCGACAAACAGCCTTACGGTTTTGGATTATATTGCATTGGTGATTTGGACAATTGGTTTTGTTTTTGAAGCAGGTGGCGATTATCAATTGGCAAAATTCAAGAACAATCCTGCCAATAAAGGGAAAATCCTGGACACCGGTTTATGGCGGTTTACCCGGCATCCCAACTATTTTGGTGATGCAGCAGTATGGTGGGGATACGGATTGTTTTGCATCAGTGCAGGAAGTTACTGGTTTGCACTTGGATCGGTTTTTATGACATTGTTGATTATCAAAGTTTCGGGGGTAGCCTTACTTGAAAAAACGTTGAAAAGCAAAAAGCCGGGGTATGCAGAGTATGTACGGAGAACGAATTCATTTTTACCTTGGATTCCAAAAAAATGAAATAAGTGGAAATAAGTTGAAATAGATAGAAATAGATAGAAATATTGGGGAATGGAAGTTAGGGGGGAAATAGAAATAATGGAAATAATTAAAGATAATATATGGCTGATCCTGTTCCTTGTCTGGGGATTGCCATTGACGGTTTACCGGGGAAAGTTCCGGAAATTAGTTTATCAGACAGACAGTTGGACAATAAATATAAAACCGGTTTTTATGAAAGAACTCAAAGGATTGTTCGGGAACATTTATCCCGAAAACGCAAATTACAGGAAATTCAGGAATTTTTACAGGTTTTATCTCGCCATCTATTTCCTGTTGTTCTTCTTTTATTTTAATTTTAAAAGTTATTCACAAACAACAAAAACAAACGATATGGACAAAATAGGCGTTGGGAGCATTGTTCCCTCATTCACTTTAAAGGATCAGTTTGGTAAAGATTTCGATATCAATACTGTAAAGGGCAAGAATAACCTTGTGATCTACTTCTATCCCAAAGACGACAGTCCGGGTTGTACGAAAGAAGCATGTTCTTTCCGTGACCAGTTTGCAGTTTTCAAGGACGCCAATGCAGTTGTAATCGGGATAAGTGGTCAATCTGTCCAAAGTCATCAGGAATTTGCCACCAAATACAGGCTGAATTATACACTTTTGGCAGATGAAGGGAATGTGGTTAGGAAATTATTTGGTGTGCCAACCAATTTACTGGGATTACTTCCAGGTCGTGTTACCTATGTCGTCAACAAAGAGGGCAAGGTCGTCTTTCTGTTTAATTCGCAGATCCAGGCCGAAAAACACATCGAAGAGGCCATCCGGATCTTGAAAGGTTTAAAATGAATCTGTTTCCCGAAATAGCACTCTTGTTATTTGCCTACCTGTTGGGTGCCATCCCATTCGGGTATATTTTCACGAGGAAATACCTCGGAAAGAATATCATGGATCACGGAAGTGGAAATATTGGATCAACAAATGTAGAACGGATTGGTGGGAAAAAACTTGGTTTGCTTACCCAGATTTGCGATATCTCAAAAGGCCTGATTCCTGTATCAATAGTTTATATTGTGAATATCAAAGGTATATATAATTTTAGTGAGTATTATATTTATCTTGTTGCCCTGGCTCCCATTTTGGGACACGATTTCTCTATTTTCTTAAATCTGAAAGGGGGAAAGGGTGTGAACACGACTTTGGGGGCATCGGTTCTGCTTGCTCCTGTCGCTGTTGGAATCTCGGTATTGATCTATTTTCTCGTTAAGTGGAAGTTTAAAACTGTTTCGATCGGATCGATCGTTTTAGCATTGACATTATTGGTTTTCGAGTTGGTTTCTCACAATGTTGGTTTACTGTTCTACTATCTGTTGATATGTACACTATTGATCGTTTATAAACATATTCCAAATATCAAAAGGCTTTTGAATAAATCTGAACCCAAGGCAGTAGCCTAGTGGTTACCTAACGTTTCAGGGATAGTGAAAGCCTCATTTGAAATGAGACTATCACTAAAATAAAATTGCTACTTTTGCAATTCATAATTTGGCGAATGGGGCAAAAAAAGGGAGTTGTATATCTGGCGATAATCTTTGCAATGATTTTCTGGTCATTCTCATTTGTTTGGGTGAAAGAGGTTTATGTCGCTTATGGTCCACTAACGACTGTTTTCATCAGGTTGCTGATCGCCACCTCTCTTCTAATGATTTATGGCCGCATCACCAGAAAATTAATCAAGATCGAAAGAAAAGATTACCGGGCATTTATTTTGCTTGCTTTTCTTGAACCTTTTCTGTATTTTATGGGCGAAAGCTTTGGATTACAATATGTTTCAAGCACAATGGGGGCCATGATCATTTCTACTATCCCACTTTTTTCGCCTGTCGCAGCTTCCCGTTACTATGGAGAAAAGCTTTCTATCCGCAATTTAATAGGGATTATCCTTTCGTTTGTTGGGGTTGGAATCGTTGTATTTGACTCCTCTTTCAATTTTATTGCTTCACCACTCGGAATTGCACTTGAATTTCTGGCCGTCTTCTCTGCAATCGCTTATACGGTAGTTTTAAAGGATTTATCCCATAAGTACAATCCTACTACAATTATAACCTATCAGAATTTTATCGGTATATTTTTTTTCCTGCCACTGTGGCTGATTTTTGAAAGCAAAACAATGCTAAGCACACCATTTAATCTTCATGCGCTTATTGCAATTGTAAAACTTGCAATATTTGCTTCTTGTATCGCATTTATCCTTTATACATACAGCATCAAAAACCTCGGGATCAACAATGCCAACATGTTCATCAACATTATTCCGGTTTTGACTGCGGTTTTTGCGTGGTATATCCTCGGTGATGCATTGACAGTTAGAAAGATTGTGGGAATCACAGTGGTTATCGCAGGGCTTTTTATTGCTCAGGTTAAGATGAAAAGACGGATCGCTAAATTAGTTTCAATTCAACAAGATGGTGGCAGATAAAGACAACGTTTTCACTCTCGCCAGACAAAATCAGGAGGAGACCCATGTTTTTTTCGCGAAATTAAAGCGTAAAAAACCCAAACAGCTCGATGATATTGCGCATCGGCTACATGATAAAATTTCAGGACAGTTTGATTGCCTATCTTGTGGCAACTGTTGCAAATCAATTAGTCCCATGATTACGGACAAAGATATTGAAAAGATTGCCGGTAAGATGAAGATGAAGGAGGTCGATTTCATTTCACGCTATCTCCATATTGATGAAGACAAGTGCTATGTTTTCAACGATACGCCTTGTCCATTCCTGATGTCGGATAATTATTGCATGATCTACGATTACAGGCCAAAAGCTTGCCGTGAGTATCCACACACCGACCGGAAAAGGTTTTATCAGGTTCTTGACCTTACAATGCTTAACCGTGAAATATGTCCTATCGTTTATGAGGTTGTTGAAGGGCTGAAGAAGGAAGGGATGTGAGCATGGGGTTTGGAGCATGGGGCATGGGGCGCGTAGGGGCGAACCCTTGTGGTCGCCCATGAAAAACGAAGAACGTAGAGCGAAAATCCGAAACTAGCGATTGGGTTATTGAGAAAAAAGGAAATATTTGAAAGATGATCATAATTGAGAGGTTGTTTGAAAGAAAATTTTAAAAGTTTTAGTTATCAGATATCTAAGTAAAATGAAAAACCTGGTTTTAATTCTGCTGTTCATTTTATATCCATTTGGTCGGATTTTTGGCCAAATCGGGGGAGAGGGGATTTACAGGTTTCTGGATATTACCAATTCTGCAAAAGTGGCATCTTTGGGAGGCACCCAGATCGCTTTTACAGATAATGACCTTGACCTCACTTTCTACAATCCTTCCCTTTTAACGGATTCTATGCGCAATCAATTGTCTATTAATTATGTAAGTTATATTGCAGGGATTGGTGCAGGGTACGTTGCTTATGCTCCAAACTTAAAAGGAAAGAACACTTTTGCAGCAGGACTTCACTATATCAATTACGGAAAGTTCAATGGTGCTTCTGAAACCGGAGAGTTGACTGGAACTTTCAATGCAGCTGAATATGCACTTAACCTTATCTTCTCAAGGACGATATCCCAGCGTTTAAGGATTGGGATTAACCTTAAACCCATTTTTTCGTCTTTTGAGAGTTACCAATCGTTTGGTGTTGCAGTTGACGCAGGTATTACGTATTTATCCAAAGATGATTTCTCTTCATTCTCTCTTGTAGCAAAGAATTTTGGATCTCAGATTACTACGTATTATGATAATGCAGTTCGTGAAAAACTTCCCTGGGATTTTCAAATAGGATTTTCTAAACGCCTTGCCCATGCCCCTGTCCGACTTTTGGTAACAGCTAATCATTTGAATAAATGGGATTTATCTTATACAAACAGCCAAAACGAAAGTCTTCAGTCTGATACAAAATCGAATGGGGTGGCATCACTTTTGATGCGTCATTTAATTCTTGGTGTTGAATTGCTCCCCGGATCTCGTGTAACATTAAGGTTTGGTTATAACTACCAACGTCAAAAAGAGTTGGCGATTGAAGAGCGCCCTGGTCTAGTCGGATTTTCAACTGGCCTGGGGATTAAGATTGCGAAGTTCACTTTCAATTATGGCATTGCAAGTTATCACCTTTCAGCCACTTCTCATTATTTTTCCCTTTCGGCTAATCTGTCCCAATTTGTTCGTTAAACCTTTTAAGGAACTTTCCCTTATCTTTGCTTAGAAAAAATAATATAAAATGACAGATCCCAATCAAAAAATCATTATCGCTATAGACGGCCACTCATCATGTGGCAAAAGTACAGTTGCAAAGGAGATTGCGCTTAAACTTAATTATATTTTCATCGATACGGGAGCCATGTACAGGGCAGTAACATTATACTGCCTTCGTAATAATCTGATAGATAATGGATTAGTAAATACATCTAAATTAAAGGAAAATCTGAGTCATATCAAGGTCTATTTCAGTTTTAATCCGGTAACTACCCACAACGATATTTGGCTGAATGGTGAAAATGTTGAAGAGGAAATCAGATTATTGGCAGTTTCCCAAAATGTCAGTCCAGTAGCGGCTGTTGCTGATGTACGTCATTTGCTTGTAGCTCTCCAGCAGGAAATGGGAAAATCAAAAGGGATCGTGATGGATGGACGCGATATTGGAACAGTTGTTTTTCCCGAAGCAGAGTTGAAAATTTTCATGACAGCCCAACCCGATGTTAGGGCAAAACGCCGGTTCGATGAGCTAACGGCAAAAGGTGAACAAGTTAGTTATGGTGAGATCAGGACAAATATTATTGAACGTGACCAATACGACGAGAACCGCAAGGAAAGCCCATTAAGGAAAGCTGAAGATGCCATTGTATTGGACAACAGCTTTATGACCCGTGAGGAACAGCTTAATTGGATACTTGGTAGG
This sequence comes from Mariniphaga sp., assembly GCA_037128295.1. Lineage (GTDB taxonomy): Bacteria > Bacteroidota > Bacteroidia > Bacteroidales > Prolixibacteraceae > JAAFHB01. The sequence goes on along the minus strand of JBAXWR010000012.1, from coordinate 5,755 downwards.
GTTGCTAAAATATAATTCAAGATGATTATAGAAATAGATCAAAACTCAGGATTCTGTTTTGGGGTTGTTGAGGCAATCCGTAAGGCAGAAGAAACCCTTCTTCAACGTGATGTGCTCTACTGCCTGGGCGACATCGTTCATAATGATGTAGAGATCAATCGTTTGGCAGCAAAGGGATTGATCACCATTGACCATGAAAAGTATTTCACGATGAAAGATGCAACAGTCTTATTACGGGCACATGGTGAACCCCCATCAACCTACGAATATGCTGCAAAAAATAACATCCGGCTGATCGATGCTACTTGCCCGGTTGTCCTCAAACTACAAAAAAGGATTAAAGTTGGATATGAATCGGATAAGAACAAAGAAACCCAGTTTGTGATTTTTGGAAAGAAGGGCCATGCAGAGGTAAACGGACTTGTTGGCCAAACAAAAGGTCAGGCAATTGTCCTCGAAAGCGTAATTGAAGTCGATAAGCTCGATTTCAAACGGTCGATAGAACTCTATTCTCAAACAACCAAAGACCTTGAGGGTTTTCACTTATTGGCCAATGAGCTGAAAAGCAGATCTTCCGAGGTTCCTGTTAAAATTCATGATACGATTTGCCGGCAAGTTGCAAACAGGATTCCTGCCATCAGAAAATTCTCTGCCCGTTTTGAACTAATACTATTTGTAAGTGGACAGAAGAGCTCCAACGGAAAGATGCTTTTCCATATCTGCCAATCCGTCAATAGCAACAGTAAGTTTATCTCTTCGATAGATGATATTGATATACAATGGATTAAGAACCTAAAGTCAGTTGGTATCTGTGGGGCAACTTCAACACCAAAAGAACTATTGGAAGAGGTGGCAATAGCCGTCCGTAAACTGGCATCAGAAAAATTTATGTAAATTTAACGACAGATAGCGCTTTAGTTCAACATTCAAACTTAAATTTGCCTCGTCTTAAACAAAATATTATGGGTAAGGATATTAAATTTTCAAATCCAGATGATTACATCGACAATCAAATCAAACGAATTGGTGTTTTGACCTCAGGTGGCGATTCTCCTGGAATGAATGCTGCGGTTCGCGCAGTGACAAGAACCGCTATTTTTTATGGCCGTGAAGTGGTTGGTATCATGCACGGTTACAAGGGATTAATAGAAAATAATTTTAGGGTGCTTTCTTCAAGTGACGTTAGCAACATCATCCAATTGGGTGGAACGATACTTAAGACAGCCCGGAGCATGGAATTTCATACGAAAGAAGGACGTGAAACGGCCTATCAGAACCTGAAAAATGCAGGTATTGATGCTTTGGTAGTCATTGGTGGTGATGGTACTTTTACCGGGGCCAGAATTTTCGCGCAGGAATTCGGGATCCCGATAGTTGGTGTCCCCGGAACCATCGACAATGACCTTTTTGGGACAGATTTTACGATAGGATACGATACAGCCTTGAATACAATCATCGAGGCTGTGGACAAAATCCGCGATACGGCAACAGCGCATGAACGGCTCTTTTTTATAGAGGTAATGGGGCGTGATGCCGGTTTCCTTGCTTTGAATGGGGGAATTGCTTCCGGTGCAGAGGCAGTCCTTATCCCCGAAACCGATACAGACCTGATGACGCTGGAGACCTTTATCAAATCGGGTTATCGTGAAACCAAAAAATCATCGATTGTCCTTGTTGCAGAAGGTGAAAAAGCGGGTGGTGCTTTCAACATTGCCCAACAGGTTGAGAAGGATTACCCACAGTACGATGTCAGGGTAACTGTTCTGGGTCATATCCAACGAGGAGGAGCCCCCTCAGCTTTGGACAGGATCCTTGCTAGCCGTTTAGGAGTTGCAGCAGTCGAAACACTTCTTGATGATCAGCAAAGTGTTATGGTTGGGATTGAGAACGACCAGATTAGCCTTGTTCCATTCAATAAAGCCATAAAAAATGATAAAGTAATGAACCCCAAATTGCTCGATTTGATCAGAATACTGTCGTCATAAATATCTATTTGTTGAATTTGGTCCGAAAGGATCAAATTCAACAAATAGATATTATTTTCATTATAGCAACCCCAAAATATCGTTAAGCCCACCTACAGTTATAAAGTCTTCAATCCCCGTCGTTGGGTGCATTTTTTCGTGTTGCCATGTCACAGCAAAGGGTACATGGATCGCTTTAGCACCAATTGCAATAACAGGCAGAATATCTGATTTAATAGAATTGCCAACCATCAGGAATTCATTGGGTTGTATATCCAGGCGTGCGAGAAGTCTCTTGTAGTTGTTTTCCTGCTTGTCGCTCATAATTTCGATATGATGGAAATATTTGCCTAATCCCGATTTTTCCAGCTTTCGTTCCTGGTCCAGCAGGTCACCTTTGGTTGCCAGAATCAACCTGTAATCGGGTTGCAATTTTTGAAGAACCGATTCCACACCTTCCAACAAAACGACCGGTTTGTCCAATAGCGATTTACCAATTCCGATAATATAGTCTATTTCTTTGGAATTTATCGACCCATTAGTTATCCTGATAGCCGTTTCAATCATTGATAAAAGAAAACCTTTGGCACCAAACCCATAGTTTTCAAGGTTTTGTATTTCGGTCTTGAACAACTCTGCTGAGGTTTCGGAATCCTCCAGCCAAGGTTTAAGTATCCGGCAGAATTCCTTTTCTGTCTCCTGATAATTGGGTTCATTGACCCAGAGTGTGTCGTCGGCATCGAAACCGATTACTTTTATCGTATTCTTCATAGAAGTTATATACTATATTTGAAATTGATACCTTTGCAATATTACAAAAAATTAATGGAAAAGCATTATTTCATTAATTTTGGATGCAGTGATCAATCAGATTCACAAGAATGATTAAATAACTAAATCACAAACAGATGCCAAAATATTATTTCTTCTTTCTGGTCATTTTAGGATTTGCTTCGTGTGGAACTCCTGAGAAGGAGAAAAACTTTGAAAAGTTCGCAATTCGTCAGGATAGTTTATTTATGGATGCCTACAAACAGCGCGATACTGCCGCCTATCAGAAATTATTAAAGGGTTTTTTGTTAAAATACGAGGTACTTACCACCTCTGATAAAAAAAGATTCTCCAACTACCAAAGCAATGCCTATTACAATTTTTGCTGTACCTATTCACTTTTGAACAATAAGCCGATGGCCATTGAGTTCTTGAAAAAAGCCATCCAATCTGGCTATTTTGATTATGACCATATTCAAACCGACGCTGACCTGAACAATATCCGTAAAGAAAAGGAGTTTGTGGAGGCAGAAAAGTCGATCCGCGAGATTGGCGATTTTCTCTACATCCTGAAAAAGGGAGAAAAATACGATTTGAACGATAAAATTGAAATTCCCAAATTCACATATCAATCCGCAATGAATTCTAACCTTATCTCCTTAAGGGCTGCTTTCCATCTTGATTCGATTGCAGGAAATGGCGATGAGATATCGAAAATGATCAACCTATTAAACTGGATTCATAACCTTATCCCACATGACGGGAACCATGATAATCCAACAGTCAAGAATGCCATGAGTATGATCAGGCAATGCAAAAAGGAAAACAGGGGTTTGAATTGCCGTGGGCTCGCCACTGTTCTGAATGAATGTTATTTGGCTGTGGGTTTTAAATCAAGGATGATTACCTGCCTCCCCAAAGACAGTTTAAAATTGGACAACGATTGTCATGTGATCAATATGGTTTATTCCAAATCGCTGCATAAATGGGTTTGGATGGATCCTACAAACAATGCCTTTGTAATGGACGAAAACAAGGGATTGCTTGGTATTGAAGAAGTTAGGAATAGATTGGTTCATGATCAACCACTTTTCATCAATCCGGATGCCAACTGGAACCATAAACAGACAGTTACAGTTGACGAGTATCTAAATCATTACATGGCCAAGAACCTTTACAAACTTGAATGTGCCGTAAGTAGCGAGTACGACCTTGAGACCAGGGCTACGGGGAAAGTGGTGAATTATTTACTATTGGCACCGTCAGACTATATCAAACATCTTCAGTATAAGGAAGCCCAAAAGAATCCGGAGGTCAGATCCACAATGGTTACCTATACAACGACTAACCCGGCAATATTCTGGCAAGCTCCTGAATTATAGGAGCTTCACATCAAACCGATTCAAATAAGAGAGATCATGGAGAAAAAAATCAAATGGGGCATCCCGAGTACTGGGCATATTTCAAACAAATTCGCAAATGCCCTTGCTTTTTTGCCAGAAGCTGAATTGGTTGCAGTGGCTTCAAGAAATCTGGAGACAGCCATCCGTTTTGCAGAAAAGCACAATATTCCCAAAGCCTACGCCACATATGAAGAATTAGCGAACGACCCTGAAATTGATGTTGTGTATATCGGTACGCCCCATACTTTCCACCTCGAAAACAGTGTGATGTGCATGAGAATGGGGAAGGCTGTTTTATGCGAAAAAGCACTTACGATAAACGCTACAGAAGCAAAGGAAATGGTGCGGGTGGCTCGGGAAGAGAATGTCTTTTTGATGGAAGCGATGATTACACGACATGTTCCGTTGATAAAAACTGTTCTCCAATGGGTTCAGGAAGGCAGAATTGGTGAAGTCCGGATGGTCAAAGCATCCCGATGTGCAAGAGGTGAATTTCCTCCGGGAGCCCGACAGATGAATCCTGATTTGGGTGGTGGAAGCCTTCTCGATGTAGGAATTTATGTAATATCCTTTGCTTCAATGATCTACAAAAAGCCTCCAATTGAGGCAGTTGGTTTATGCCATATTGGTGAATTAGGGTCGGATGAACAAGGGGTGGCGATCCTGAAATATGACAAAGGCGAAATTGCCGATTTGTCTTATGCTCTGAGAACAGCAGCCTCCAACGAAGCCTATATCCTTGGAACAGAAGGCTATATTAAGGTTTTCGATGTTTTTGCGGTTCCGACCAAGGCATCTTTGTTTATCAATAGGCAGGAAGTGGAGACGATTGAAGAGCCAATTTTTGGCAATGCCCTCAATTACGAAGCAGAAGAAGTCATGCGTTGTTTAAAGGCTGGATTGAAAGAATCGCTATTGATGCCGCTCAATGAATCCATTCAGATCATGGAAATCATGGACCATCTCCGGAAACCATGGGGGCTGGTTTATTCCAATGATAAATAAGCTAAATTTGTGGCTTATGAAAAAATTGATGTAAAATGAATCTAGATCAGTACATTGACAACATAAACCAACGTTATAAACTTGGTAACACTACTGAACATACATTTCGCGGTAGTTTGGAACAACTGATTGAAAGTATCGTGCCGACAATAAGAGCCACCAATGAACCTAAAAGGCAATCGTGCGGTGCGCCTGACTATATCCTCACCAAGAAAGATACCACATCGCGGCTTGGTGAAATACCTGTTGGTTTTATCGAGGCCAAAGACATAGGCGACAAGGACCTGGAAGGGTTGAAGAAAACGGGTAATAAAGAACAGTTCGACCGCTATAAATCATCGCTTAATAATCTCATATTCACTGACTATATCAACTTCTTGCTTTACAGGGATGGGCAATATGTAACAAAAATTGTAATTGCCGAAATTTCCGATAAAGGAATCAAACCATTGAAAGGGAACTTCGCCGGGTTTGAAGATCTGATAAAGGATTTCTGCATCCACATTGGCCAAACCATAAAAAGTCCCAAAAAATTGGCAGAAATGATGGCTGGCAAAGCCCGACTGCTTTCGGATGTGATCGAAAAGGCATTGACAAGTGATGAAACCAATC
>JBAXWR010000119.1:0-21161 GCA_037128295.1 Mariniphaga sp. | reverse complement strand
TTCCGACGACTCTGGTATGCCGGTTGTTGTTATGCAGTTTACGGTTAAAAATACTTCTTCCAAACCTGTTGAGGCATATCTGACCGGGTTGCTCGAAAATGCTGTATGTCTGGACAATCGAACAACTTTCAGTGGAAAACGGATCAATAAAATTGTTAACGGCAAAGGTTTTACTTTTCTGGAATGTTCGGTAGAAAAGGAGGAGATCAAAGGAGAAAAACGTCCTGATAAAACATTTGAAGACTGGAATAAATCTGACTACACCGATTGGACGACCGAAGGAACAGCTTTCGGAAACGGACCTATCAGGAAAACAGATATCCCTTCCTATCAAGGTGATGTTGGCGGCGATACCGAACGGGTCGTCAACTCACATGCCACTGCCCCCGGGGCTTCAACTCAGGATAGAGACAAAGCTAAAGGAAAGTTAATCAGTAATTTGTTTACCATCGACAGGAATTATATCAATTTCTGGATTGGTGGTGGTTCACGTAAAGGCCAAACCTGCATCAATCTGATCGTGGATAACAAGGTTGTACATACAAAAACAGGACAAGACAATAACCAGATGACACTCCAGTCATTCTTTGTTAAAAATTGGGAAGGCAAGGAAGCGCATCTTGAAATTGTGGATTCGTATGATGGAGGTTGGGGAAATATCGGTATCGGGAAAATTACGTTCAGCGATAGCCCTGCTGCTTCAACCAACATGGAGAACTTACCCGATTTTGGGACCATGGGATTGGCATTGCTTGGTAATCCTGCTGAAATTGCTGAAAATAAGCAGCCCAGTGCTTTACTGAACGAAAAGACCTTTGGTACATTGGGGCGTAAACTGACACTGGCATCCAACCAATCTTCAAAAGTTACTTTCCTGATAAGCTGGTTTTTCCCAAATCTTGTCGATCAAAAAGTAGGCACCGGACGTTACTATTCCAATAAGTTTAATTCTGCCTATTCGGTTGCTGGTTACGTTTCAGCCAATTTTGAAAAGCTCTCCAAATTGACCAGATTGTGGAGGGATACCTGGTACGATTCAACTTTGCCGTTCTGGTTCCTCGACCGGACATTTGTAAATACTTCGACCCTGGCCACAAGTACCTGTTACCGTTATTCAAATGGACGCTTCTGGGCATGGGAAGGTGTTGGATGTTGCCAGGGTACCTGTACCCATGTTTGGCATTATGCACAGGCAATGGCACGAATTTTCCCCGATATTGAACGCGACATCCGTCAGCGGGTTGACCTTGGACTATCACTCAATTTGGAAACCGGAGTAAGTGGATTTCGCGGTGAGTATGACAAGGGATTGGCGATTGACGGTCAGTCAGGAACCATTCTGCGCATTTACCGCGAGCACCAGATGTCGGCAGATAATACTTTTCTGAAAACCAACTGGAATAAGATCAAGCTGATGTTCAATCCATTGTTCATCCGCGACCCAAACAATGACGGAATATTGGAAGGCGATCAAATGAACACACTCGACCGTCCGTGGTTTGGCAAAATCTCATGGTTAAGCTCAATGTATCTGGCCGCTTTGCGTGCCGGGGAAGCCATGGCCATTGAAATGGGAGAACCTGATTTTGCAACCAGGTGCCGCCAGATTGTCGTAAAAGGGAGGAAGAACATGGATGAACAACTCTTCAACGGAGAATACTATTACCAGACAGGTGAACCCGGCAAAGTTGGTGAAGTGGGTTCGTATGACGGCTGCGAAATTGATCAGGTTCTTGGTCAAAGCTGGGTATTTCAGGTCGGCCTTCCGAGGGTTTTGGATGAAAAAAATACAAAAACGGCACTTGAATCGCTATGGAAATACAATTTTGCATTGGATGCCGGTTTGTACCGGAAACAGCAGGGTTCGGGACGGGTTTATGCGATGGAGGGTGAAGCCGGTTTGCTGATGTGCTCGTGGCCTAAAGGGGACTCCAAACGGGTGAAAGTTAGTTATGACTTTTATTTCAACGAGTGCATGACCGGCTTTGAATACCAGGCTGCCGGACATATGATTGGGAAGGGATGCTTGAGAAGGGACTGGCCATCACAAAAGCTATTCATGACCGCTACCATGCAGCCAAACGCAATCCATGGAATGAGGTTGAATGTGGTGACCACTATGCAAGGGCTATGGCAAGCTATGGCGTATATCTGGCGGCATGTGGTTTTGAATACCATGGGCCTAAAGGTCTGATTGGATTTGCACCCAAAATTACCCCCGAAAAATTCAAATCGGCATTCACATCTGCTGAAGGTTGGGGGATCTACTCCCAAAGCAGGACATCCGGTAAACAAACGTCCAAAATAGTGATGAAATATGGCCAGATGAAAATGAAAGCAATCAGTCTGGAGTTAGGGGATAACATTGATAATAAATCAGTTATAGTTTCTCTGAAATCCGGCGGAAAGATCCTTTCCCAAACTCATAAAATGGATGGCAGAAAGCTGATGATTACGCTTGACAATTCTCCGTTTGTTATTACTGAAAACTCAGAAATAATTGCAGATATCACTTTTAAAAAGGTATAACAGGTACCTGTCGGAGAAAGAAATAATAGGATTAAATATCAATTGATGATAAAATTCAAACTAAAATATCAAATCTTCCTATTGTTGGGATGTCTTTTATCATTTACGGGTTCAACCATGGCTCAGTCGTTAAAACTAGCCAAACCGACAGATATTCAATACAAATGGCATGAACAGGAGCGTATTATGTTTGTTTGCCTAGATCCGTGTACATGGCAGGGCAGGGAATACGACAACCATACAACCCCGCTTTCGAGGATAAACCCGGCAAAATTGAATACCGACCAGTGGTGCGAGGTGGCAAAATCGTGGGGGGCTAAAGAGATCCTGTATGTAGCAAAGCATACAGGAGGGTTCTGCTGGTGGCAAACCCAAACCACTGATTATGGCATCCGGAATACGTCCTATCAGCAAGGTAATGGGAATGTTCTGAAAGATCTCTCCATCTCATGTAAAAAATTCGGGATAAACCTTGGCATTTATGTATATCCGGGCGACGACACCTGGGGCGCGGGAACAGGGAGCGGTGGCAAGACAAAAGACCCGTCCAAACAGGCTGCCTACAATAAGGTGTTCAGGCAACAGTTGACCGAAGTACTTTCGCTTTACGGGAATATCATTGAAGTGTGGTTCGATGGGAGCTGTGTGATCAATGTTGACGATATTCTGGAAAAATATGCAAAAAAATCGGTCATCTTTCAAGGGTCCAAAGCGAGTTTGCGCTGGCCCGGTACAGAATCGGGCAAACTGTATTATCCGGCATGGAACACCCTCAAAAGCACTGCATTGAAAACCGGCGTGTCAACCCAATATGACGATGATCCTGATGGTGATGCCTGGGCTCCGTTGGAAGCCGATGTGACCTTGTACAACCACAACTGGTTCTGGTCGCCTGCCAATGAAATCAAGAGAAGGAATATCGATGAATTGATGGATATTTACTATAAATCTGTCGGGTATGGAGGTGTTTTATTGCTCAATTCAACTCCCGATACGACAGGATTGATTCCTGCCGGTGATGTGGAACAATACATCCGTCTGGGCCAAGAAATTTCACGCCGTTTTGACAAACCTCTATCATCCATTCAGAACAAGTCGGGGAATAATTTTGAAATTAGTTTCGATCAGCCAACCGCGATCAATCATGTTGTACTGATGGAAGATTACCGGCAGGGGCATCGCATCAGGGAGTACAAAATTGAAGGGTTGATCGGCAATCAATGGAAACTTCTGTGCAAGGGGAGTGCAGTCGGTAGGATGAAAATAGATCCATTTCCAACAACTATGGTTTCAAAAGTAAGGCTCCAGATTACCAAGAATGTTGAAAACCCTTTGATCAGGTCCTTCTCGGTTTACAAGGTTGAAAATTTCCAGTATAAAGCTGATCCCTTTACATCCAATGAATGGAGACTGTGCGGAACGTGGGATACGAAGACCTTTATTAAAGGGAGCAGCGAACAAACCATCGATTTAAGCTGGTTCATTACACATCCTGGACAATATGAGGTTTCTTTTACAGCTTCCGTTGTGATAACTGGGATGAAAGTGACCAAGGCTGAAATCTACTTTGACGGGGATCAGTTGACCCAACAAGATTTCATTAAGCGAGACGATAAATCCAATACTTCTTATATCAATAGGACAGCACAGGTTGCACAGGGAAGCAGTTCGGTCCTGAAAGTGAAGATGAGTTCCGATAATAAAGTATTTCAAAACAAGGGAGAAATAAAAATAAGGGAAAGGAAAATCTTTTAAACTACTGATATATAGGGATTAATAAAACATTTAAAATAATGGACAAACTTTAGTATGTAGTGTCCCGGTGACTTTGAGCAACTGCCCAAACGAAGATTGGCTGATACAGTCACCCGGACACTAAAACAAAGTTCGAAATTTTTTAACAAAATGAATTTGAAATAAGCTTTTACTACAAATCCAACATTATTTACCCTCATTTTTAACCTTAGTAGCTAAATGTCAAAGAGATACCCCAACCTTATTACCTTATTTATATTGGTTTGTTGTTCAATTTTTGTGTTTCTGCTTAGCGGCGCAGAAAACCTTTGATCCTTTTCCATCTTTGTGTCTGCGCCGCAATGATACTGATGACCCTTTTTCTACAATAATGGAACCACTACGAGGTAATGACCCCACTGGAATGAAATCAGGGAATTCACCTATTGATGGATTTTGTAACAAACAGATAAAATCATTGTAAGCATTACAAAGATCATCGTAATGGTTACAAAGATCATCGGAGGCGTTACAAACATCATCGTAATGGATACAAAGATCATCGGAGGCAATACAAACATCATCGTAATGAATACAAAGATCATCGGAGGCATTACAAACATCATCGTAATGGTTACAAAGATCATCGGAGGGCTTACAAACATCATCGGAATGGTTACAGAGATCATCGTAGGCGTTACAAACATCATCGTAATAAAAAGTCCACCAGCCTGGCCTAAAGAAAGTAATCGATGGAAAACAGTACCGATCATTGTCGAGGGTTTTAGGAATAATGGTACAGGAATAAAATATTGCTAGGGAGTTTTAAATCATTAATTTTAATTGTCTCATTTCAAAAATAAAAACAATGATCAAAAAATTGATTTATACCCTTTTAGTATTTGTCTTTTCTGTTCAGACTTTTGCAAAGACAAACCTATCAACGAAAAAATCCGATAAAGGGACCATTAAAATATCCCGGGAGGAAGTATTTGATAAAATTTATGGCGGATGGGTCGGAATGTTAATCGGAGGTTTGGAAGGCTTGCCTCACGAATTCAAGTACAATGACGAACCACGCGCTACACTACCAGATTTTGGCTACCTGCCCAAAGGAGCAAAGTCGGATGATGACAACGATTTTGAGCTGACACATCTCTATTTTATGGACAAGGAGAATGTGTTGATGATTCCGTACACCAGAATTGCGGAGATATGGAAAGCCAATATGGAGAAGGGAATCTGGGTTGCCAATCTGAAAGCTTATGAATTAATGAAGGGTGGCATGATTCCCCCTGCTACCGGAATTCCTGAGAACAACCCTTATTCCATTTTCAACCTGTCGGCTCAATTTTGTACCGAATCGTATGGCTTGATCTCTCCGGGAATGCCTCAAACAGCCAATCAGATAGGAAATTATTATGCCCATATTGCAGTTTGCTGCGAACCCATACAAGCCGCACAGTTTTGGACATCTTTAATTAGCCTGAATATGCTTCACAAGGGATCGGTTGCCGAAATTATTCCGAAGGCATTACAATCGGTTGATCCAAATTCCGTGATGATCGAATTGGTGAATGATGCTGTAACTGCTTACAGGAATCACCCTGTTGACTGGAAAGAGGCAAGACAGATGATCTACAAGAAATGGAACGGCGAAAAAAAATGGAATACGAATTCGACTCCGTTGAATGGTGGTATGGTCATTTTGTCCCTTTTCTATGGCGGGGGTGATTTCTACAAAACCCTGCAATATGCAATGGCTTTTGGATTGGATGCAGATTGCAATGCAGCCACTGCGGGTGCGATCGTGGGTTCGCATATGGGCTTCAAAAAGATAACCGGGTTGAAAGGCTTTAACATGCCGGATACCTACATCAACAAAACCCGTCCGCAGTTACCCGCAACTATGAAAATTTCGGAGCAGGCTGAAATCATGTCGCGGCTTTGTGAAAGGGCGATAACCGAAAACGGAGGAGAAATAATAAAGAAAAAGGGGAAGACCTTCTATAAGATCAAGTTACAAAAAGCTCAATTACTGGAGTCGCTTGGCAAATAAATGGTCTTAGTTTTGTTTCCGATAAACATTGTACAAAACACCGCATCCTACCGAGGCATCCCTTAGCATGAGCGAATCCTTTCCGAAATAGGTGATGTCGTACCATGTTTCATTTGCAAGGGGATATGATTTGTCTGGTTTCAGGGTGATCTGGAATTCGGTGGCATTTTGCTTCGTCACGAGGATTTCACCTGATTCAAGGACTTGGTTGTCTTTAATCTTCCCATAAATGCCATATTTCCTGATCTCCAGGTAATTATAGGTTGGACTGATTTTTCCAGGACCTCCAGCGATGCCGGCATCGTCAAAAACATACAGGAATTGCCATTGTCCATACAACTTCAGGTTATTGTCCGCAAAAATCTCATTGGCATAGAATTTATTGGTTGGGATCGTGTCGAGCAATGAAATTGAGGTACTTACAGTGTCTTTAGTACAAGAAAAGACAGATAGGAGTATGATTATGGCGACAATTTTTCTCATGGTAGTTTTTCTTTATAGGTGAAAAACGGTGACTTATAGTTGCGTCAACTTCATTTACCAGCTATTGGGATTGACCGCAAAGTCACTGCATCTAATGGCCGATTTTGTTTTTAAGTAATTAGCATTGCCAATTCCCATGGATGGATGTGCCGTATCCCTTCATAGTTGGAAAATTTAATATCGTCAAGCGACACAACGTATTTTTCGTAATTGTCCTTTATCAAAAGCAAATTTCCAAATTCCCTATCGATAACTTTTTGATTAGTTAGAAGATAGCAAACCTGAACATAAATGGTTTTACCTGATTTTTGCGCGATAAAGTCAATTTCAAGGTTGTCCAGAACTCCTACCGACACCTTATAACCCATACGCCTCAATTGGATAAACACATAATTTTCAAGGTTGTAGCCAATGTCGGACGGAAAAAATCCAAACAAGAGGTTCTTAAAAGCCAGATCGTTGAGATAATATTTGTATTCGCCTCCAAGTAATTGTTTTCCACGTAGGTTAAACCGCTCAACCCGATGTAAAATGAAGGTGTCGGTCAGATAACCAACGTAGGTCGAAACCGTTTCATAATTTGTTTTCTTGTTCCGACTTTTAAAATAGTTGACAATACTGCTGAACGAGGTAAGGTTGCCAATATTGGTTGCCAAAAATTTAAACAAATCTTCGAGTAACGGAAGGTCTTTTATCTTATGGCGGCCGATAATATCCCTTAAAATTACTGTATTCTTTAAATTTGAGGAATAGTTGGTTTGCAATTCTTCGGTGTTAAGATGGAACATTTCTGGCAGACCTCCTGATTGCAAATAACTTAGGAAATTTGGTTTGTCAGGCAGGATCTTTTTTATTCCTACAAATTCATTGAAACTGAACGGGAAGATTTCAAATTCAATGTAACGTCCTGAAAGCAAGGTCGATAGCTCGCCAGATAATAAATTTGAATTTGATCCCGTAATGAAAAGCTCATATTCCTGCGTAAAGTCCTGAGAATATGAATTTACAAATGATTCCCATTTGCTGATGTTTTGGACTTCATCCAGAAAAAGGTAGATCTTTCCTCTTAGTTTAAAGTAATTTTTATAATAGTCGAACAATTTATCAAGGTCGGATGATGATACAATTTCATCAAAAGCAGTAAATTGTACTTTCGAATTTTTTCAAAAATTGCCTCCATATTTTCTGTTCTATTTGAAAAAACATTGATATTCTCAGATTTTTCAAATATACTTGAAAATATCCATTTTGACAACAAGTAAATAAACGATAAACAAACTTCTTATCTAGAAAATTCAAAATCTTTTTAGCAAGGGTCCAGAGCAAGGAGTTGGTTTCAATGGTTGCAACGATAAGACTGGCGTCTATCTGTTTAATTCCCAGATTTCTTGTGCTGAAGATCCAAATTTCAAAGGATTATTCTTTATTTCTTCACTCATCGCCTTTAACTTCTGAAGGGAAACATAACTGTTCAAAGCAATGATCAAGGTGTCGGTAATGTTTTTTGCATTCGACAGCATCTGTGCTTCTTTGACCAGTTCATCAGGTATTACCACAGTTACTTTCATTTTTAGTAGAAATAAATAGATTACAAAAATAAAGTAGGTTATCGTAAAAGTCAAAACTTAATTGATCCAGAAAAAGTTAAAGTATTGAAAGTAAAAATCTGTTGCTGAATAATTCAGGAAATTGCTTGCTGATTTTACCAGAAATTACAGTCAATCAATTTTCAGCATACCTGAAATCCAAAAATAAAAATGGGTTGTCAGGAAAAATCTTGACAACCCACTATGTGGTGTTAATAATGAAAAGTTAGGTATAACTATTTCATTATTATTAATTTATCCGTTTAGTTTCCCTTCTTATCAGCTTTCTTAGCTTGCTCGGTTACAATTTTCATTTCTTCAGGTTCAATTTGTTTCCAAACTAAATTAAGAGAATTGATATAAACCTTTTCCAATTCTTTGGCAATTGCATTGTAAACAGCAGGATCCTGGTTTAGTTGCTCTGCCATTGTTGGGGTGCCGTTCCATTGTACAGTCCCTACATATGAGACTGTTGATTTATCTAAAGCAATACTTTTTTTCCAAATTTTCTCACCATATTGAGGTGAAGACGCTGTCAATACCAGATTACCTCCAAATGTTACTGTACCGTCTGCAGAATAGGTAATATAAGCTAAAGGTTGTGAAGCCAACAGCAGGTTCGCAACCCCTGTTTTGCTATGTTTTGTCAGGTTTACAGTGTACTTCGGGTCTAAATCAATTTGTACTTCCAATATAAAACTTGAATTCACTTTATCATTAAAAACCATTTCATCTTTAGTTTTAAAAGGCCCTCTCATAGTAAATCCTTTGGCAGCTAATAGCTCCTGAAAGTCATTTCCCATATTAAGCGACATTTCTGGGAAAGGGGAAACCAAATATTCTGCATTTGCACTGATAAAAGTCGGTTTGATTAGAACGATACTCATGTTTGCAGCTCCTATTGCTGCTTGAGTAGGAGGAGCAAAATCAAATTTTGCCGTCATTTTTTGCACTGAAGGTGTAAGTTGCTTCTGTGAAGAACAACTAATTAAAAATAAGGATGTTAATCCAATTAGTACATGTAACAGATTTTTCATTGGTAAATAATTTTAATTTTTTCCTACTCATATGGCTTTTCAGATACGCCCCGTTTTTTGAGTGATTTCTGGACTTCACTGTTGTTTATGGTTAGTTGAATTCAAGAACGGCATTATATCAAATGCACCGGTTAAATGCCATAGCTTTTTAATCTATTACAAAAAAAAGCAGCGTGGCCTATTGCCCACGCTGTAACTGAGGTCCGACCAAGAACCCGACAAACAAGTGTAAAGCAACGACCACGCTTTCACGTGGCGTCTTGCTTACTATCCTGTTGTCATTAAAAATTTGGTCGTTTTCAGTTACAGAATTCAGCTAAACGCTATAATATATATTTTCTTATTTTAATAATCCGTTGATATTATGCTACATAGGCAATTATATTAAAAAATGTTTTTTTTCTCGTATTAAGGCAAAAGTAATAATTAATTTAGGATAAAGGATTTTTTTCATTTAAAAAACGGCTGACTAAAAATAAAATTGAATACAACGGGAAATTAACTATCTATTCCTCGTTTTTATAGGGACTCCAATTGATATTCCAGAGATAATTTCATCGAATTCTGAATCTTTGCACTTTTGTCAGGATAAAAGTGCAATACGATTAGTCGTAGCTCGACCGGTGTTGTGGACAATAACACCATTGCATTAAGTTGTTTTATTCCTAACTTTGAAAAAAAAACACATGAGAACAAAACTTTATGCACCCGAAATAGATGCCATACTCGGTCAGGCCTCACATGGTCAAGGATTTGTTAATCATATCATATATCTGAAATTAAAGGAGATATACACAGTTTTTAGCCGTGTAAAACCAGTTGGTGACGATGACATCAGGCACATTTGGTTGGAGGTGGAACGGGGCGGGATTAAAGCTTTCGGTGATTATGCAGATTATAAAGAAAGTGGCGAGGTTGAAAATGAGGAGGGTTTTGAAGAACTCTGGAAAGATTATTATCCGAGCGAAACCAAATGGTACAAATTCCAAACATCCAAATACAAAGACGATCTCTTTTTCTATTTTGAGGATAAACTTTTTTGCTCCATAAATATCAATGAAGAACCTACGCTTGGCACCCACATCAATTATAAAAAGGGTGAACGTTTTTTTAGATGGCTCTTAGAAAAAATAATCGTTGAAACCACTAAACTAATCAATGATTCAACAACATATAACAATTACCTCCGTCAAAACCTACCTTATGAAAAACGATATGGCAGGATAAAAAGAAGTGACCTTTGGCAAATTTTGGGTACCGAAACAATCAGGCCTGACATCAGCTTAAGTCCGGAAAAGATAAAAACACTTCAGTTGGCAGTTGATGAAATGGGGAAAGGGGACATCCAAATTTTGCCTGAGATGACGGCTAACCAGTTCTTTAGGATATGTGAAATTTGCTATGAAGCAAATGATTACTTTAAAAGTAGTGCAGAAACTCTTACTCCTCTCGAAAAATACCTGAGCATGGCAGACGGTAGGGATGCCGGGTTACGAAAAATCGATGGGGACTCTTCGGAGGCGTTTTATAACTGGTTCCATAGCGGGGGAACAATTGGTGCCCATCCCTGGGAAATTTGTAGAGGAGGCAATTCGACACATATTTCACTCTTCGCTTCCGAACGAAACGGGAAATGGGGCATCAGGCTGGCAGGTTCCAGCATTGTCAGGGTGGAAGAAACTGTAAGGATGGCTGTTGCGCTTTATGATAACAAAATTCCTTTTGAACTCAGCCAGGCAAAAGAGATCGTACAAATGGTGACCGGCAACGATTTTATAGGGATCGTTCCCGAAACCGTCTTTCCACGGTATTGCCACAGTCTTTTCCCGGATGAAGACAATATTATTGATTTTATGAACATGGGGCGAGACAAAGAAATCACACCCAAAATGATCGAAAAATCATATTGGTACCCATTGGATAAAATCGAACTTGCAATTACTTCTGTCCCCCAAAAACCTTCTGTAACAATGTTGTAACCCGTGCTTTTGCATTGGTTCGGATATCCTTTTCACGGTCAGCTATTTTCACGAACATCCCTTTCAGCGCCTGTTGCAAAATATAATCTTCAAGTTTGACTTCTACAATTTTCATACCCGCCATTTTACCGATAACAGAACCAGCCATTTTGTTCCATGTTGTGGTCAGGTCGTTCCACGATTGTTGTGTCGAAATTCCTGCAATCAGATTTTTATCAAGCGATTCCTTGATCTTGGGACGGTAAAGTTCGGCCAGTTGCTGGCTTGTCTTCAATTCAAAATATTGGGTCGCGGCATTGTTCGGGCCTTTCAGGATCTGAAGCGCATCGGTTATTGTCATCTCCTTCACACAGCTTACAAAAATGGGTTTTGCACCTTTTGCGGCATCTTCGGCAGCACGGTTGATCCGCTCGATCACATCGTCAACCAATTTTGCCCCTCCAGGGAGCTTCGAAATATTGTCAGTAATATTTTTTGCTTCTGGTGGCAACAATATTTTGATTGTCAAATCTTTAAGATAACCATCAACTGCCGATAAATGAGTAATGGAACTGTCAGCAGCTACGAGTAAAGCTTCTTTTAGTCCACTTACGATTTCGGTATTGGAAAGTGGCAGGCTTTTATTGGTAACCTTTTTCAATATCTTGCTGAGTTGCGCTTCAGAACTAAGTGCAAGCAGCAAAAAGACAATTGTAATGATCCTTGTTTTTAACATGGGGATAATTTAAATGATATCTGACAAAAGTAACATGACTGGCGGGTTTTGAATTAAAAGAGTCAAAAAAAATAATATTTAACCTTCAAGTGAACACATCTTGTAGGGAATTTCTACTTTTAAGCGGTTCAATCGGTAAATACTTTTGTTATAATGATGACCCATGAAACTGATTTTTTGATAAAGTTAAAGTCTGGTAATAAACAGGCTTTTGCCGAAATGGTAGCCGCTTATCAGAAAACGGTCATCAATATCTGTTACCGCTTCCTGCTCAACAAAGAGGATGCGGAGGATATTTCACAGGAAGTCTTTATTGAGGCTTATCATTCGATCAGGGATTTTAGGGGAGAATCTAAATTGGGTACCTGGCTTTATCGGATTGCGGTCTCCAAGTCACTGGATGAGATCAAAAAACGAAACCGGAAGAAGAGGATCTCCTCAGTTGGCAAAACACTTGGTATTGAATTCATTTCCAATCTACTGGTTGGGTATGAAAGACCGGATAAATCAATAGAGGAAAAAGAGGGTTATTCAATGCTCTTAAAAACTTTGGATAAGCTTCCCGAAAATCAACGGATTGCCTTAACTTTGAGCAAGATTGACGATTACTCCAATGGAGAGATTGCCGATATTATGGAAGTAACCCTGACTGCGGTCGATTCATTGATCTATCGGGCCAAACAAAATTTAAAAGCAATTTTAAACCAAAAGTCACCAGAATAAAAATAGAATGTCGTCTAATAATTTTTAAATGAAGAAAGAGATGAATATACTTGAGCAGTTTGATCAAATAGAAACCATTGAGCCTTCAGCGCAATGGAACCAAAGGTTGATGGAACGGATCGATCAAACCAATCAACATGAGGAAAAACCTCTTGCAAGAAATCTAATCCTGTTTGCCATTTTTTTCCTGTTGGCTTTTAACCTGTTTTCATTTACAAAAAGTTACTTGAACGACAGGGCGTTACAAAACAGCCTTGTTCTGAAGAGTATTGCCACCGAATATCTCATAACAACAAACGCCTATTAATTTGCATTAAAATGGACATCTTTTCAAAAAATAAATTTCTGATCCGTGTCATTTTTGTCCTTATCATCTTTAACTTGTTCTCAACTGGTTATATATGGCAGACTATGAAGAAACGGCCAAACCGCGATCAACCAAAGCAGGAAAAAGTAAATACAACGAATTTGTTGAAGGACAAACTCCATTTGACCGAAGCGCAAGTGAAAGAAATAAACAGGATCAGGGACGATTTTACCCAAAAAGAGGAGAAACTAATCCTGGTGATCAAGGCACAACGTGATTCAATGAATATCGCCATGTTTAACGAAATATCTGATAATGAATACCTTAAAAGAATTGCCAGGCAATTGGTCGAAAATCAATATCAGATGGAATTGTATCGCATCGAACAAGCCCAACAGTTTAAAAGCGTATGTACAAAGGTGCAACTAACAGACTTTCAAAATCTTGTAATTGATATCAGAGATTTTTTCCAGCCACCAAGAAAAAAAGAGTAACCTGCTGCCAGTTTTTATCTTTTTAATCTTCTAAGTAATCGTACACATTAATCTAAGTGGTTGTATGAGCTTTTTGAAGATTAAATTTTTTAGTATTATTCTTTTTGTGTTGTCCCTTTCTTCTGGGATATATGCGCAGACTATTGCCCCAAGGCTGCCCGACACGGGTCAGATAACGAGTTATACGGATACCCCAGGTGAAGACGCCGATGTTTTAATCAATCCAATGGCGTTTACTGATCATGGGAATGGAACAATTACCGACAATGTTACCGGATTAATGTGGCAAAAAACCGATTGTGGCGAAATGACGATCGAAAAGGCTGGTGAATTTTGTAAGTCATTGTCATTGGGCGGGTATAATGATTGGCGGCTACCTTCAAGCCATGAGTTGTTCAGCATCAACCAATATGATACAAATCCAGCTTTGAATTGGGAATTTTTCACCATTACAGATGCAGGATATTGGTGGACAAGCGATTACCGTGCTGATGACAATTCAAGGGTCTGGGTAGTCAATTCTGGTGGTGGTATCGGACCGCACCCAAAAACGGAAACCATTAGTGCAGGAGGTTTGAAACGGTTTCATGTGAGGGCGGTTAGAAACCCGAAGACAACAAGTTTTCCTACCGATCATTTTAAGGATAATTCAAATGGCACTGTTACAGACAATAATACAGGCCTTGTCTGGCAGCAGGTCCAAGCATCCGATTTGATGACATGGGAAGATGCCCTTCTTTATGCAAATCAGTTATCTTTATCAGGAAAGACCGATTGGAGGTTACCAAACATCAAGGAAATTCAGTCGCTTAATGATGAAAAGTTGGTCAGGCCTTCGTTCAATAAAAAATATTTTATCGGCATTTCCTCCGGCAATTATTGGTCATCCACCACTTTAAAACAGCCACGACCGGATAAGGCCTGGACCATCAATGTCGATTTTGGAATCGTATCCTACAATGTAAAAACCACGTTACAAAATGTCATATGTGTAAGGGGAGGATTATAAAAAACAATTCATTTTTCTATAAGAGAATGGGAATCATCTTTTTGGTGTTCTCTTTCTGGGGTTATTCATGCCACAAAACGGAGGATGTTGTCGAAGATACATCTGGTCAGACCAAAACTATCAGCTTATTGCCTGATACTGGCCAATCGGCAAGCTTTACTTCGACGAAGGGGGAGGATGCCGATTACCTGGTTAATCCCATGTCGTTTACTGATAATAACAATGGGACTATTACCGATAACTTCACCAGTCTGATGTGGCAAAAAACCGATGGCGGCGAAATGGCCTATGAAAGTACAACAGCTTATGTCAAAGCATTGACCCTCGGAGGGTTCATCGACTGGAGGTTACCTACCAGCCATGAACTTTTCCTGATCAACAGCTACGACAATGCCAATCCTGCCTTAAATACGACTTATTTTACCAAAACATCTGCTGAATATTGGTGGACTAGCGATAAACGAGCCGATGATGCCACTTCAGTGTGGGTTGTGAACGCAGGTGGAGGCATCGGGGCTCACCCAAAATCTGAAACTGTCAGTGCAGGAGGGACCAAGAAATTCCATATCAGGGCTGTAAGGAATCCTAAGGTCATATCTGTTCCGGCTATTCATTTTACAGACAATGGGAATAACACAATCACAGATAATTACACAGGCTTGATCTGGCAGAAGATACAGTCTTCAAATACAATGTCCTGGGAAGAGGCGCTTGGATACGCCGAAAATTTGTCACTTGCAGGAGCTACTGACTGGCGTTTGCCTAACGTGAAGGAGTTACAGTCGCTCAACGATGAGAAATTGTTCAAACCATCGTTTAATAAAACTTTTTTCCCAAATGCTTTGTCAGGAAATTACTGGAGCTCAACAACCCTTGTCAATGCCACTGAAAAAGCCTGGGATATCAATTTAGATTATGGGATCGTGTCGTACAATGTAAAAACAACCAAAGAAAATGTTTTATGCGTAAGGGGTGGTACAAATTAGAAAATTGGAGGATGCTCAAATTCATTGGAATATTGTTGCTTTGTTTAGGAATTGTTTTGGGTTCGTGCAGTAAAAGCAAGGATACACTCAAACAAGACACTAAGGAAACCGTTGTAACCGATGGTAAGGGTTTTTCAGAAATTCTGGGAAGGCCGACCAATTCATCGGTGACAATGAGCATCCTGTTCGACCAACCTTCGGATGTTTACTGGGAGTATGGGATTTCTTCAGGATCTTATACTTCAACAACCGAAAAATTCCTCACGGCAAAGGCAACACCACTGGAAGTTGATTTCAGTAATTTATCCACAAACACAAAGTACTATTACAGAACAAGATATAAATTGGCCGGAACTTCTTCGACCTTTGATGCAGGACCCGAACGTACTTTTCAGACACAGCGTGTTCCGGGCAGCACCTATACTTTTACGGTCGAGTCGGACGAGCATTTGTATGACAAGAAAGGAGTTCAGAGTATTTACCAGATTTGCCTGAACAACCAGGCTACGGACAAACCTGATTTTATGTTTTCGTTAGGTGACACTTTTGGTGACGACCATCAGGCAACTACAATCACATCCTCTGAACTGGATGCTCTGCATAAGTTTTACAGGCCGTTTCTTGGAACTATCTGTCATTCAGTGCCACTATTTGTTTGTCTTGGAAATCATGAAGGCGAGAACGATTATTATATGTCTTTGACTCCACCCAATAATTTGGCCATTAATGGTACGCTATGGCGCAAGTTCTACTATCCGAACCCTTCCCCGAATGGATTTTACAGTGGAAATACCGATAACGAACCTTACGGAATCGGGTCACCTGAAAACTATTACGCATGGACCTGGGGAGATGCCCTGTTTGTGGTGCTGGATGTTTACCGTTATCAGAACAAAACGTCCGAAAAGCCCCAGGGATGGAACTGGACCCTCGGTTCTGTTCAATACAACTGGTTAAAAAATACTTTAGAAAAAAGCAGTGCAAAATACAAAATGGTATTTGCCCATCATGTGCGTGGACAAGGCAGGGGCGGCGTTACGAATGCAAAACTGTTCGAATGGGGTGGCTATGAAGAAAATGGGACCACTTACAGTTTTAATACGAACCGACCTGGATGGGGAAAGCCAATTCACCAGCTTTTTGTGGATAACCACGTCAATATTTTCTTTCAGGGACACGACCATGTCTTTTCACACGAAGTGATGGATGGAGTGACCTATCAATCAATGCCGATGCCTTCCGATTCTACCTATCAGATCGGGATCCTCGCAAATGGCGATGCCTATACTTCTGATGTTGTGGATGGGACTGGCCATGTACGTGTGAATGTTTCACCTTCGGGATTGAAAGTCGATTACATAAAAGCTTATCTCCCTGCCGATGAAAATGGTACGCGTAAAAACGGTCAGGTGGCATTTAGTTATACGATCAAATAAAAAAAATATGAATAAAGTTTTACTACTTGTTTTTCTGTTCACCATTGGCTTCACAGGATGCCGAAAACATAGCAGTACCATAGAACCGGTTCCTGTAGATCCTGTTACGACCAATGACCTAACTTTCTCCGAGATTTTGGGAAGGCCAACCAATAACTCGATCTCGATGAATGTCCTTTTTAATGGACAGGCTGATGTGTATTGGGAGTATGGCACATCATCGGGGACTTATAACCTCAAAACGACAACAACTGCGGCAACGAAGAATGTCCCACTCGAAACAGATTTTACAGGTCTTACCACCAATACGAAATATTATTATCGGACACGATATCGTACAAGTGGTTCATCCTCAATATATCTTGCTGGTCCGGAGCGTTTTTTTCATACGCCAAGGCCATCCGGTAGTACATTTACCTTTGCCATCGAAGCCGATCCACACCTCGACACCAATTCTGACACTGCCTCCTATTCGTTAACGTTAAAAAATATCATTGCAAAAAACCCTGATTTCCTGATTGATTTGGGAGATACGTTTATGTCGGAGAAACTCTCCGACCACACACAGGCCGGCATTACGCAACGACATTTGCTTATGAGAACCTATTTTGACAATATCTGTCATTCTATACCTCTTTTTCTGGTTATCGGCAACCATGAGGGGGAAATGGGGTGGGAATTGAACGGTACGGCAAATAGTTTGGCAGTTATGGCCTCAAATACCAGAAATTTATACTACCCAAATCCATCTCCAAATGCCTATTATTCAGGCAATACCAAATCTGAAACCTTTGTTGGTCTGCGCAAAAATTATTATGCTTTTGAATGGGGGGATGCCCAGATCATCGTGCTTGACCCTTATTGGTACACTGTTACAAAACCAGGATGGGGATGGACTTTGGGCGCCGACCAGTACAGTTGGTTTAAAAATGCTATTACATCGAGCAAGGCGAAATATAAATTTATTTTCTGTCACCAGATTGTAGGTGGCAATGGCAACGATGCCCGTGGTGGTACCGAGTTTGTTGATTTTTTCGAAATGGGCGGGAAAAACCTGGATGGTGCATCTGCTTTTGATACTTATCGTCCGGGTTGGGGAAAGCCAATCCATACCCTGATGAAAGAGAACAAGGCGACAATCTATTTCCATGGCCATGACCATTTTTATGGTAAACAGGATAAGGATGGCATTGTTTATCAGGAAGTTCCACAACCTTCAAATAAGAATATTACGAATATCTCTGCTACCGATTATGGTTATGTGGATGGCACCTTATTGCCCGGAAGAGGATTTTTACTCTTAACTGTATCGGGATCAAGTGTAAAAGTAGAATATGTCAAAACCTATCTTCCGATTGAAGAAAAGTCCGGAAGTAAAAACGGGGACATTGGAGCAACTTATACGATTAATTAAGGGGAAATTGGAAATTGGAAACTAGAAATTGGAAACTAGAAATTGGAAATAAAAAGAAATAAAATGGAAATAAGTAATTCGAAAGATAAACCGATGAATTCCCCGAAAGGAAAATCCGGATGGCCGGGTTATCTGCTATCCCTGTTATTTGCGTTGTTTATCCTTTTGGGATTCATCGGTAGTGCATGTAAAAAATCGGATCCTGAACCAACCCCAGATCCGGATCCGACACCTAATCCCGGAGTAACGGAAGTTCAATTGCCAGGCGGGACCTTTGACATGGGCGACCATTTTGGTTTTGTCGATCCGGCCCACCCAAGTGACGAGTTGCCAATCCACAGTGTTAAGGTCAATACCTTTCGGATCAGTACGACCGAGACCTCTAACCAGCAATTCCTTGCTTACCTCAATTCAGCATTGACCAAGGGATTGATAGAGGTAAAGGGAAATATCGTTTATGCAGTGGGGACTACCGATATATATTGCTATACACATCAGTACGCAGCATATTACAGTATAGGATATGACGGCAAAACGTTTTCAATAACCGATTTCAGGGCAAACCATCCTGTTGTTGGCATTATGTGGTCGGGTGCTGCTGCTTATTGCAACTGGATAAGTTCGCAAAACATTCTAAATGAATGCTATAACCTGAAAACCTGGGTTTGCGATTTTACGAAAAACGGATACCGCCTGCCCACGGAAGCAGAATGGGAATATGCTGCCAGGGGAGGGAAAACTTCACCCTATTACAATTACCCTTGGGGCGACACTCAGGATATCACCAAGGCGAACTGGCCGGATTCCAAAGACCCTTACGAAGGGACAAGTGAATCCGCTTACCCATTTACGACCCCCTGCGGATTTTATGATGGGAAGCTTCACCAAAAATCGGAATACAACTGGCCAGGAAGTGCAACAACATACCAGACATCGAACGGTGCAAATGGTTTTGGGCTTTATGATATGGCAGGGAATGTATGGGAATTTGTAAACGACTGGTATGGACAGAATTATTACAGTACCAGTCCTACCGACAATCCCAAAGGTCCCGATACCGGTTTTTTAATGCCCGACGGAAAAGCTTATCGCGGGATGCGCGGTGGGAATTGGTATAACGGTTACACAACGGCTGGTTCGCCAGTTAATGATGGCCATTCAAGGGTTTCGAACCGCAACCCATCGTACTATCGTGGGCCACAGGATCCAAACCATCCATATTATCACCTCGGATTCAGGGTAGCAAGGAATTGATTTCGACATTAATCTATCTAAGCTTAATGTATTGAAATACTGCAATATATAGAAATAAGTATTGATAAAATTTTAATAACAGTGCCATAGGCACGACCAATATTGTAACTACGGTATTTATTCCGTTGATAACCACGAAATATATAAAAGTCATGAAAAAATTTATCCTTTCAAATTACGCCCTATGTATCCTAATGGTATTTATCCCCGTCCTCATTTTGTTCCTTTCCTGTAAGAAAAAGTCGGACGAAACCGACCCAACGGACACTGGAAATACAACTTACACCGGAACACGCACGGTCGGTTTAATGGTGAACAACACCAGCAAAGTCTTTGATGGCTATACCTTGTTTGCGCCCAAACAGAATACGATGACCTACCTCATCAACAATGAAGGGCGAAAAGTCCATGAATGGACAGCCAGCGCCTATCCTCCCGGTCAATCGGTTTATCTTCTGGAAAACGGGCACATCCTCCGGACCTGCATGACCCAGACCCAGCTCGGCACCGGTGGCGGTGAAGGAGGAAGGGTAGAGGAGTATGACTGGAACGACAGCCTCGTCTGGCAACTTGACTTCTCAACGGCTACCTATATGCAGCACCACGATATCAGGCGGTTGCCGAACGGGAATATTCTGATGCTTGTCGTGGAGAAAAAAACTTACGCACAGGTCCTTGCTGCCGGGTTTGATCCGACAAAGCTAAATTCTGAGATCGCACAAAAAGGTTACATGCTGCCCGATTATGTTGTGGAAATACAACCGGCCTATCCTGTTGGCGGCACCGTTGTTTGGGAATGGCACGTTTGGGACCACCTGATCCAGGACTATGACGCAACCAAGGCAAACTATGGGGTTGTGGGTACGCACCCCGAGCTGATTGATTGCGATGGCGACCGCCGGATTTTACCGCTTTTCTGGAACCACATGAACTCCATTGATTACAATCCCGCCCTTGATCAGATCGTGATGAGCGTGCGGGGCAACAGCGAAGCCTGGATCATTGACCACAGCACCACAACCGCCCAGGCAGCAGGCCATTCCGGGGGCAACAGCGGCAAAGGAGGCGATTTGATATACCGCTGGGGAAATCCGTTGACCTATAATGCAGGAACCATAAGCAACCGGAAATATTTCGAGCAGCACGATGTGGAATGGGTAAGGCCGGATTGCCCGGGTGCCGGGAACCTGACCTGTTACAACAACGGCCTCGGACGAAACCCGAATTACTCAACAGTTGATGAAATAACGACGCCAGTTGATGCCAACGGCAATTATCCCATTGTTGCGGGATCTGCCTTTGGCCCGGCAAGTTTCACCTGGAGCTACCAGGCAAGTCCGCCATCTTCACTTTTCTCCGAGAATATTTCAGGTGCACAACGACTGCCGAACGGAAATACGCTGATCTGCGAGGGCG
>JBAXWR010000118.1:0-21331 GCA_037128295.1 Mariniphaga sp. | reverse complement strand
TTAAACAGCTAAGCTTATGCAGCTTTTGCGGTCAAACCAATAGCTTCTGCATATTTCAGGTATGTTTCAACCGATGCAACAACTACCCTTGCTTCGATAGCAAGTAATTCAATACCTACCAATGATACGCGAACCCATGCATCAACTACAACACCTTTGTCAAGGATACGGTCGATAACTTCAACGAGGCTTGATGAGCCAATAGTTTTTTCTACAGACATTTTGTTTGATATTAAATTGTTAATTAATTACCGTGCTTTAATAAGGGACGGTTACCTTTTAATCTTTTAATTGAAAATTTTTAAACAGCTAAGCTTATGCAGCTTTTGCGGTCAAACCAATAGCTTCTGCATATTTCAGGTATGTTTCAACCGATGCAACAACTACCCTTGCTTCGATAGCAAGTAATTCAATACCTACCAATGATACGCGAACCCATGCATCAACTACAACACCTTTGTCAAGGATACGGTCGATAACTTCTACGAGGCTTGATGAGCCGATTGTTTTTTCTACTGACATTTTGTTTGATATTAAATTGTGAATTAATTACCGTACTTCAATAAGGGACGGCTTACCTTTTAATCTTTTAATTGAAAAACTTAAACAGCTAAGCTTATGCAGCTTTTGCGGTCAAACCAATAGCTTCTGCATATTTCAGGTATGTTTCAACCGATGCAACAACTACCCTTGCTTCGATAGCAAGTAATTCAATACCTACCAATGATACGCGAACCCATGCATCAACTACAACACCTTTGTCAAGGATACGGTCGATAACTTCTACGAGGCTTGATGAGCCGATTGTTTTTTCTACTGACATCTTGTTTGTTATTAAATTGTTTATAAAAACCGTACTTTTTCAAGGGACGGATTACCTTGTTGACCCTTACAAAACAAAAGGTGTGCCGTTTTTCAGCTAAAGAAATCTGCCTTCAAAAATGAATTGTTATAGTGCTTATATTAAGAACGATAAAAATTAATAATAATTTAATATTTTTAAAAAAGGCATTTATTGACTATATTTTTAGTTGTTTTTTTATGCTCGAAAATGAGCATATGCTCGTTTTCGAGCATAAAAACGAGCATAGAAGTTGGTGACATTGCCAAAAAAACTTGTACTTTTATGTTTTGTGACAGAAGAAAAAGTCCAGTTAATCCATAATATTACTTAACCGCTGAAAAGCCGAACAATTCTAATACCCCTTCACAGCTTGCTAATTTAATGTGGTGTTTTACCTGAATTTCCGGGCCGTTTTTCAGCTATGTATCCAGAATAGTGACTTCCGATCATACAGGTGCATAATCCGAGCGATTCAGCTATGATCGTTGCATCGCTAGCTGCCACAATTGGGTAAACGGGATCATTATGAGGGGAACTATAAACACATCGAAAGTGTTCATAGTCTGAAGGAATATTCAACTTTTGACAAGTCAAAAAATGGTCAGGGGAAAGGACCCAACCATGAATTTCAAAATCTTTATTTAAACAACCTTACCTGAACAGCAACAGGACCTTTCTGCCCCATTTCAACTTCAAAGGTAACCATGTTGCCCTCTTTGATTGCTTCGAGCAGGTTATTGACATGGACAAAAACACTTTCCTGTGTTTCAGAATCTTTAATAAAACCAAAACCTTTGGAATCATTAAAAAAGGTAACACTTCCCTTTCGGATCGGATCCAATTTTTGAGAATCATCCTGTTTGGGGATACTTATTTCGATATCTTCCAGTTTTGTAACTATCCTTTTACTCGGATCTGGTGGGGTAGAGGTGATCATCCCATTCTCATCGACATAAGCGATCATGTCATCAAGATGTCCACTCCTTTCGTTGTCCTTGCGGGCTAACTTCTTCAACTCTTTCTCTTTCCGGTTTTTTTCTTTTTTGTTCCTGACATCCTTTTTGTTGAAGGATTCCTGCGGTCTGCCCATAAATTTGCTTTTTAATTTTCACAAATATAAGTAATTACATTAAACTTTCACAAAAAAATGACCAACCTGTGGTTTTTAGTGTTCTGAAAACGATTCTACTTCCTCAGGATTGATCGGTATCCTGTTTCCCAGAATCCTTGCACCGGATTCGGTAACAAGCAAGTCATCCTCAAGCCTGATACCCCCAAAACCGAGGTATTTATTCACATTGTCGAAATTAATGAACTTGTTGTTTATTTTTTCACCCTGCCACTTTTCAATTAAAGCTGGAATAAAATAAATACCTGGTTCGTTGGTAATTACAAAATTAGGTTGAAGCCTTCTCCCTAACCTTAAATAGCCAGTTCCAAATTGCTTTACAGGACGGATTTCATCATCATAACCAACATAAATCTGTCCATAATTTTCCATGTCGTGAACATCAAGTCCCATCATGTGGCCTAATCCGTGCGGGAAAAAAAGTGCATGGGCACCATTAGCAACAGCTTCCTTGACATCCCCCTTCATCAAACCCAAATCTTTCAATCCTGAAGCAATTACCTCAGCAACTTTCAAATGGATGCTCAAATAGGTCTCACCTGGTTTAACGAGCGATGTGGCAGTATTATTTGCTTTTAGTACAATATTATAAATATCCAATTGCTGTTGCGAGAATTTCCCGCCAACAGGAATGGTACGTGTAAAATCAGAAGCATAATGCCTGTTCGATTCGGCTCCGGCATCCACAATTATCATCCTACCTTTTTCCAGCTTGAATGAATGATCATGATTGTGGAGTGTTTGGCCATTCTGGGTAAGGATAGTGGGGAAAGAGGTACCACCTCCATGAGCAAGTGCAATTCCCTGAATCGTACCGGCAATCTCCTGTTCCATGATCCCGGGTTTGGCCATCTTCATAGCCGTTACATGCATCTGATAACCTGTTTCACATGCCTCTTCGATTTCGGCAATCTCGATCAGTTCCTTGACAGACCTCATATCAACCAAATGTTTGATCAGCTGAAGTGAACCATTGGCTGAGACTTCAGAAGGGCGTATTCCCAATAATTCATGCAATAAAAGTTTCGTTTCGGCACGATATGGGGTAATATAATGAATGGCAGCACCTTGCCCCTTTGCCTGATCTACCTTGCTGAAAATTGCTTTGAAGGGAGCTACAGATTCAACACCTACAGATGCAGCCAGATCTCTTATACTTGGTTTTGTTCCCATCCAAATGATATCCTCAATGGTAATATCATCACCATAAATAGTATCCTTACCGGTATTTGCATCAATCAATCCAAACAAACCAGGCATATCGAGTCCGAAAAGATAGAGAAAAGTACTGTCCTGCCGGTAATGGTACGTATTTTCGGTGTAATTCATCGGCGACTCCGAATTACCAGGAACCAGAATTATACCGCTTCCCATCTTTTCACGGAGCTTTGCCCTCCGATTTGAATAGACTTGTTGATTGAACATATTTGGAAAATTGAAATTGGAAATTAGAAATTAGAAATTGGAAATTGGAAGGGCAGCCACAAGATGCCCCTACTAACCCGTAATTTTTGAAGGTAACCCAGACTTCATTACTTTTTTAGCATTTGCAGGTCGTGGCAGGAACATGTCACCTGCTGTCAAACCTACCTCCTTGATCGCCTTCAAACAGTATTCAATTCTACCCAGGTCATTATTCGAGCCATTGTTCGTTCCAAAGGAGAATTTGACCCCTCCGGCTTTGGCCCTTTTTAGGAAGGGAATACTTGGAATTTTATAGCGGGCATTGATTTCAAGTGCTACATCATTGTCTTTTAGCACTTTGATTACGCGATCCATTCTTTCTGTTGTCCACAACCTATCGTAATCGGGTGCAAGTTTTGCCGGAAGAAAAGTTGGGTTGACATGGATATCCACCGGTTCATTTCCAAGGATTGCTTCGATTTTACCAACCAGCATATCCATGAATTTCTGTTCATCTTCAACAAAGGTCTCATCGGGCATCCAGAGGCGCATGCGGCGGCCTTTGTTGTCGGTCCAGGTCATTGCATCGGTGAAAATATAGTCGAAACGGGCAACTGCTGCCGGTGTAAACAACGTAACCCATTCACGTCCTTCGCATTGCATCGCTTTAAACACAGGCTCTTTGCTGATTCCATCAAGATAGGCATTCAAAGTCGAGTCGCTTGTAACAGGGAATTTCAATCCGCAATTGGCCGCAACACCATAATTATAGCCATTGTCCCTGGCGTGTTGGCAAGCCTGATCCATCGTGAGTCCACCTTTGAGGTGACAATGAAAATCGATCAACGGGAAAAGCTGTTGGTTCAATAAATCAACAACTTTCATTAAACTATCGGGTTCAGCAACACCTAAAGTATCAGGCTTAAGCTTGTCTTCCAGAGGGAGGATCGACATTTCGCCAATTAATAACTGACCTTTCGCACTCGTTTTCCTAAGGGTAAGAAAACCCTTCGACAAAAGATGTCCGGAAAGTCCTGTTGGCCGAACAATATTTGCCGGTTCCCTGTATTCACTTACCGTCTTGTTATTGACAGTTACCTTAATATGGTTTCCGGTTACAGAAACGTTCAGGTTGAACCAATCGTCATTTGTTGCAGTACGGACGAAATTATTCCTGATCCGTGATAAACTCCCTGTTTTCTGTGGATCCCCTTCACGGTAGTCGCTGTTGTTGATTTTGATTGTGTAACCTTTTTCAGGAATTGCTATATCGCGAACTGAAAAAACAAGAGTACCTTCCGCACCGGCAGTTGTTTTCAGTTTGGCATTGAATTCAAAATTCCGGACCTGAAATTTTGAAGCGATCATAGATGTCTGTTTATCAAGAAGAAAACCATCCGGTGTAGTGGTGACTTCGTTCTGAACCCATAATTTTCCGAGGTTGGTGGCATCAAGTTTGGTAACTTCCCCTTTTTGAGGTCCTGTCTGGCAGGAGTACAACGCGACCGTAATCAGGATAACTGGCAATATTTTCGTGAACCGCATAGTTGATGGATATTAGTTGATTTAATTTGAATGACGAAAATACCAAAATAATCGGTTAAACTGCGATTCGGTTGAATATTATATTTTGGTTTGCAAAGAATTGGTAAAGAACCAATTTAATCTCATCATCCTAATTGATATATGTGTTTCCACCTCTTCTTCTTCCGTTCTCCATTCTCCATATCACACCTTCTCACAGTCTCCCCATCACACTCTCCTTCT
Source organism: Mariniphaga sp. (assembly GCA_037128295.1). Classification (GTDB taxonomy): domain Bacteria; phylum Bacteroidota; class Bacteroidia; order Bacteroidales; family Prolixibacteraceae; genus JAAFHB01. Next base: position 16,187 of record JBAXWR010000118.1, on the reverse strand, counting down.
CCTTCCCCATTTCTTTTGCAATAATACTTCCTGTCAGTAATTGCAGGGCATGGTAGATCATCAAAGGCAGCAGAACCACCCCAAGGACTGCCTGTTCGGGAAACAACACTTTTCCCATTACTGCGCCCTGAACCAACGATTTCTTTGAACCACAAAAGATTACAGTGATCCGGTCCTCGCGTTTGAAACCCAGCCTTTTTGAAATTTGGTCCATCACGGCAAAGATGACAATAAACAAGGTGAACATTTCAATGGCAAGTATAAAGATCTGTGAAAGGGAAAGTCGGTCGAACATTTTACCGGCAAAGGATTCACAAAAGGAAGTATAAACGATCAGCAGGATAATCAGTTGGTCGAAGTTTTTAAGGGCTGTTTTGTAATGCGACACCCATTTCCCGATTTTGTGGTGAAGCAATAAACCGATAATGACAGGGAAAAGGACCTGCAAACAAAGCTGAAAAATCGTGTGGCTAATGTCGAAACCGACTGTTGTTTTCTCAAGTATCCCACTCATTAACAGAGGGGTAATGAATATTCCCAGAATACTCGAAACACTGGCATTAAAAATTGCGGCTGCGATATTTCCACGGGCTATGGAGACCATCACCACCGAGGAAGAGACCGTCGATGGTAAAGCTGCAAGAAAAAATATGCCGATTCCCGTTAAGGTTAGAAAATAATCTGGGAAAATAAACTTAAAGAGCGTGATGGTGAGCGGAAAAAGGAGGAAAGTTGAGAGTTGTACAACCAAATGTAACCTCCAGTTGCTTAAACCGCTGATGAGGCTTTCCGGGCTTAGCCGTGCTCCATAGAAAAAGAAAATCAAGGAAACACCATACCCTGCTATGACAGGAAGGTGCAAAACGCCCTCAGCAATTCCGATGGAAGGTTCCAACCAGGCAAGAAAAATTGAGCCAATCATCAGGAAAAAGAAGGCGTTCAGGCCAACTTTTGAAAGAATATTGAAAAACCCCTTTACCATCAGCTCAGAAATTTCCTTCTCAGGTCCTCAATCTCTTTTTCCCCAATGGGTTTTAGTTCCCCGATTACAGCACCCATCACCAACGATTTTGCACTGAATTCTGCCACTTCCAAACGATCGAAAGTCTGGAGAAGTTTATCCCCGGTAACAAGAACGGAATCATTTTCAATAATTACCGCAGGAGTATCTTTGCTGATCAGGTTGACGATGGTATCTTCCCCTGCAAAATGGCTTCCAAACGGAACATTGGGGACATCCTGAAGGAAGATCCAGCTTTCGGGGATGGTACGCACATCAAACTTATTACCAGTAACGCTAAAGGCCATTAAATAAGGAGATTGTGTCAGAATGATTGAATTGATATGCGGATTTTGTCTGTAGATTTCCTGGTGCAACCATGTGGCGCGGCTCGGAATTTTGCATGGTTCCCTCCTTCCATCTTTGATCTGTACAATATCATCGAGTGTGATGTTCCAGCGTAATACATTGGTTGGTGTAATCAGGAAATCGTTCCAGCGCCAACGTACCGACACCGTTCCATAAGAGCTGATCATCAATCCCTGGTCGCACGCACGGCGGACGATGCGCATGATCTCTTCACGCTTTTCACGTTCGTCAGACGGGTGTTCTACGCCTTGGATTTCGGGCTGTAGCCTTGGGATTTGTGCCTCAAAACTTTCTATTTGTTCATCGGATAATGTATTTATCTTACCGATCGTTTTGGCATTGATAATGGCCCGGGCACAAAATTCAAGTGTTTCAAAACGTTGATAGGCATCTTTCATATCAGTGCCACCAACGACAGTACCATGATTTTCCATGATCACCGCATTGTACGATTCAGCAAAAACGGCAGCAATATTTTCGCCCAACTCTTCGCTTCCAGGAATGGCATAAGGTGCAAAACCGATCGGACCACATACATATTTGGCTTGTGGGATCACATTTGTATCGGGAATGACCCGTGCAATGCTGAACGAAACCAATGCCGGCGGGTGTGCGTGGATGATCGCTTTGAGTTCGGGACGTATTTTGTAAATGGCACTATGGAACGGGAATTCGGAGGAAGGCTTGTGTTTTCCAAGAATCGTCCCATCGGCTTTGATACAGTTGATGTCATCGGGGCCAAGAGCACCTTTGTCAATTCCCGAAGGCGTGACCCATATATCACCCTGGTCATCGATGATCGAAACATTCCCCCCTGAGGTTGTTGTCATACCGTTTTTATAGATACGACTGATAATCAGGACAATCTGATCACGTGGGTGCATTAATCCAATGTCAAGTAAATTCATAGTAATTAATTTATGATTTTGCCATTTTCCTACGATAATTCTCGACTTCCCAGTTGTCGATAAATTCGATCTGCGAAGCGGTCATAAATTTCGGGCCACCAAAATTTTCTGAAAGGTAACTAATTTTCAGGATATTTGTAAATACCTCAAGAACCGTCAAAACCGATTTGATGTTCTCTTCAACACCAATAACTCCCTGACCTTCGATAGCAAGTACTTTTGGAAGGTATCCATAGGTTTCAAAATAACCTGCAATTTGTTTGGTTGCCGTTTCAATTTGCTCCGGTTCAGTACCCACAATGGTTAAATATAGGTAATGGGCTTTGCAATAGACAATATCGTCTGGGGTAAACGCTGTATCGGCTTTTTGGAAACTTTTCTGGTCTTTAATAAAATGATGGATCAATTCACTTTCCAGGCCAATCGCAGTATAAGTTGCAAATGAAGGATGCAACTTTTGGATGTTCTCAATAATCCGTGAGGAGAACAGTTTTGGATCAGATTCGGGAAGTGAAGTGGTTAGTTTTCCATTTATCTTCTCAACGATTGTCGAATAAATCTGATGAATCTCACTTATTGAATCAGAGGCTACGAATACTCCATGGTTTTCGAGGAAAATTATTTGTGGTGCACTCCCATTTTTAGTGGTAAAGGATGCAATTTCAGCTTCCACCTTTTTGAACAGGATGTAACCTGGATCGGTGTAAGGAATGAACAGCGACTGAGCACCGAACAGTTCTTTACAAACACTCTCACCATTTATGGAACACATCACAGCATTTACCTTTGTGGGATGTGTGTGAACAACATATTGATAATCAATTATCTCATGCAAAGATGTTTCAACGGAAGGACGGTTGTTCCCGGTTGAGACGATGGCATTGGTAAGGTCGGCCTTTACTTCAGCTTCGCGTTGAACTGCATCCTGACTGTATGTTTTGGAGGAGACCACCTTTAATTTTTCGCGCGAAAGGCATACAAAACCATTTTCGTCAATTGTTTCAAGTGCGACACCACTGGCCTTGATCCAGATGTGCTGCGCGTCTTTAAAAGATGTATTTCCGCCACCGGCAATCACAAAAGTTTTGTCTTTTCCGTAAAACCTTGAAACTTCCACCAACTCTGCAATATTCTGATTCATTGTAAATTAATATATATTGTTTTTAATCTTGATCAACTTTCAAAAGTAGGTGAAAATTGCAGTCTGTCAATTGCCAATTTTGATAATTGATTTACACAATTTTTGATTAACTTTGCGGCTCAATTTTGAGACAAACTCCGTGTGCTTGAATACCACGTAAAAAACAAGAAAATGAAGAAGACCGTTTCTGTATTATTTATGTTTGCAGGTATCTTATTTGCAATCACCTTATTGGTTTCCAATTTATTAGCCACTAAAATTATTCTGGTGGGTTCCTGGGCAGCCCCCGCAGGTGTTTTGATTTTTCCTATTGCCTACATTATTAACGATGTGATTGTTGAAGTATGGGGTTATCAGAAAGCACGGCTGATTATCTGGTCGGGATTTGCGGTCAATCTTTTGGCTGTGTTATTTTTTACTTTGGGAATCCTCGCCCCTCCTGCTCCGTTCTGGCAGAACCAGCAAGCCTTCGCTACCATTCTTGGGAATACTCCCCGAATTATCATTGCAAGTCTTTTGGCCTATTTATCTGGATCATTCCTGAATGCCTATGTGATGAGCCGGGTCAAAATCCTGATGAAAGGAAAGAACTTTTCTGTTAGGGCAATCCTTTCTACCTTATTTGGTGAAACTGCTGATTCACTGATATTTATCACAATTGCCTTTGCAGGTTCCTTCCCATTGGAAGTGATCTTTGGAATGGTAGTTACACAGGCATGTATCAAAACACTTTATGAAATTGTGGTACTTCCGTTTACTATACTGATTGTCAATAAGGTGAAACAGGTAGAGGGTATTGACGTTTTTGATGAATCTATTTCTTACAATCCATTTTCTGTTTCCCAAATCTGATCGCAATGAATAAAGCATTGGTTGTGTTTTCAGGTGGACAGGACTCTACGACCTGTCTTTTCTGGGCCAAAAAACATTTTAAAGAGGTCCACGCGATTGCTTTCGATTATGGACAACGACATATTGCGGAACTTGCTGCTGCCAAACATATTATTGAATTGGCTAAAGTTAAACTTAGTGTCTTTAAAATCAATCTTTTAAACGATGTGTCACATAATTCTTTGACTGACAGCTCTATAGAAATCGAATCCAGTCAGTCTGATCAACAACCTCCCAATACATTGGTTGAAGGAAGGAATATGCTGTTTTTGACCTATGCTGCAATTTATGCAAAAGCAAATGGAATAAAAAACCTGGTAACAGGGGTTGGCCAGGCTGACTACAGCGGCTATCCCGATTGTCGGAACGACTTCATTGTTTCGTTGAACCAGACATTGAACCTTTCGATGGACTTTGACTATCAGATCCATACCCCACTGATGTGGCTCGACAAATCGGAAATCTGGCAATTGGCTGATGAACTTGGTGTTTTTGAAATTGTCAGGAGCATGACAATCACCTGTTATCATGGGATTGTTGGCAATGGTTGCGGAGTTTGTCCGTCGTGCAAATTGAGGAACAGGGGTTTGTCAAAATATTTAAAACAAAAAAATCATGAGTGACTTAAAAAGTCTGGGTAAAACTTCAGAATATCATTTCAGCTATTCTCCCGAATTACTGGAGACTTTCGATAACCGCCATCCCGGAAACGACTACTGGGTAAAATTTAACTGTCCTGAATTCACCTCCTTATGCCCGATTACGGGGCAGCCTGATTTTGCCGCTATTTATATCAGCTATATTCCCGATATTAAAATGGTGGAGAGCAAGAGTCTGAAGCTTTACCTGTTCAGCTTCAGGAATCATGGTGGTTTTCATGAGGATTGTGTCAATATCATTATGAAAGATTTGATTCAATTGATGGAACCACGATATATTGAAGTTTGGGGGAAATTCACCCCTCGTGGCGGGATAAGCATCGACCCTTATTGCAATTATGGGAAACCAGGTTCCAAATTTGAAGCAATGGCGGATTTCCGTTTAATGAACCATGACTTATATCCTGAAAAGGTGGATAATAGATAATATTGACCACGAATTCACGAATTTAACACAATCGTTATTGAATAATCCATCAAAGAAGGTACTCATATTAGACCTTGACAATACGGTTTTTCCGGTCCGTTCGATTGGAGATGAACTCTTTAGGTCAGTCTATCAACTGATTATAGAAAATGGGGAATACAAGGGTGATTTCAACCATATCAGGCTGGAAATCATGCGCAGACCACTTCTTCTGGTTGCAAAGGATTTTTCATTTAGCGAAAGGTTGACAAATGAATGTCTGGCACTGTTTGAGGATATGACCTATTCCAAACAAATAGAAACCTTTAAAGATTATCCCGAAATCAGAAAATACCCTTGTAAGAAATATCTGGTGACGACAGGATTTCCCAAATTGCAAAATAGTAAAATCAAGCAATTGGGTATTGAAACCGATTTTGAAGGAATTTACATTGTTGACCCTGTCAATTCAAACCTGACCAAAAAAGATATATTTCAACAAATTATCAACGATAATAGTTATCCTATTAAAGATGTGCTTGTTGTAGGTGACGACCTAAATTCTGAAATCAAAGCTGGTCAGGAATTGGGGATCGAAACTATCTTGTACGACTACAGGCATGAACATGCTACAACAGAAAAACTGAAAGTGATCACGGACTTTAAGGAGTTGGGGATTTATTTCTGATTTCGATGGTGGGTTAATCTACTTTATTCCAAAACGTAATAACAGAGCGTTTTTCATAATATTGCGAAATGGAATAATTAGTATCATGAATAAAGCTGATTACATTAAAAGAAGGCGATTTCTTTCAAGTAAAATCATTGAGGCACGTGAAGGTGCTGGATTTTCACAACTGCAAGTTTCCAAAATCCTAGCCATCTCACAAAGTACATTGTCAAAGATTGAAAATGGGGACAGGCGGGTCGATTTTTTGGTGTTACTTGAAATGGCAAAACTTTATAATCAGCCAATCACATTCTTTATTCCTGAAAACCAAACAGGTAAATAAAGACTTATGGTTGACTTATTTAAAACTCCACCAAAAACACCTTCACATTTAACAGAATCCACTAAACTTCCTTCAATTTTAAAAGGGTTAATTGGGAAAGAATACAAACTAACTGGTAAGACAAGGACAGATGGCACTAATTTGCGAAAGCTGATTGCCAATGTACTTTTTCAAAATGGTCTTCCAGAAGGTGCTTTAGCAGAAGATTTTGAAATTGTGCCGCCAAAGAAAAAAGGTGTGCCGAAGATGCTGCGCGAATTGATTGACACATTTATTATTACCAGTGGCATATCCTATAACTTGCAGGTATGGAATAGGATACCTAATAGTAAAATTGTGTTGGTCAGGTATAATTCAGATTTCTCGTTGAAATGTGATGATATACGATATGTATTTGTCAGAATTGATATTGTAAAATATACAATTGATTCGATACTAATTTTGACTGCGGATTATATTGAAAACCATTTTGGAAAATTTGGTAAACCAACCATAAAACATCAGTTGCTAATTTCTAATAAAGCGAGAAATCAGATTTATTCAAGTGCCAGTAAGATTTTGTCTTTTTCAGACAGCAAAAAACTATCATATTGTATTACAGATGATTATAATAAACCAGAAGATAGAATTTCTGAAGAACCAAATTTACAAAATCTCTATTCTATCAAGCTATTGGAAGAAATGGTTGCATCAAAACTGATCGGCAAGAAATTGGATAGTAATGCAACAAAAAATCGCGGCCAGGCACTTGAAAGAATGACACTTGGTTTATTGGGGTATGAAATGGCCAGTAATGAGAAATTGGTTGGCGGATTCCCTGACATTCCAAATCAGCTACTTGAAGTAAAAGTGCAAGATGCGCAAACCGTTGATTTAGGTAGATTTACGCCTGAAAAGGAAGAAATTATTATTGCAGGGAGCAATCTAACAACATTTGATGTTAGATACATGATCGCTTTAACTGACCCCAAAACGGATATTATCGAAGGCATAATTCTTGCGCCTGGCGAAAAACTGGGTGAGATTTTCACTTATGTTAGCGATATGAGCTAAAAATGCCAGCGTTCAATACCGATGGAATTCTTTAATTCCTATAAGGGACAATGTTTATTCAACCCTTAAAAGCCAAATGCTTTCTCAACCAAAATATTGAGTTCTTTCTCTAAAGTTGAAACATCTTGTTTCAAAGCAGATAGATGGTTTAGCTGTTTTACGATATCAATTATCAGCTTTGAATTCTCCGATTTGGGATCAGGTATTGGATATTTTTCGATATATTGACTGAAATATCGCCGTCTGCCTGAATATAGTTTGTTGTTAAAACATAAATCGTGGTAACGGGACATTAAATCTGAGTTTGCAATTCCCTGCATTAAAAAGAGCAACTCTTTTTCCTGTTCAGTTTGAGCAACAATCCAATAACAGTTGCCATTAACAATAGAACCGTTCTCATCATAATAAAAACGAGCTTCCAGGCTTATGTCTGGGAAGACTAATTTAGGTAAGCTCCAAAATGCAGGGTTTTGAGGTACCCACATTTCGTACCAGTTTCGACCTGCATCAATAAGGTATTTACGGCTAAGTAATTGTTCTTTGTGGGTTTCAAAATAGACTTTTGCGTCAGTATAATCATCCAAATTTAGCACTAAGCGTTTCCCGTTCTGAAAATAGTGTGGGTATATTATTTCCAGATTATTTTCTGATGAAGAACACCAACGCTGGATATTCTCCTGCGATATGAGTTTTTTAAACCAAACTGCTTCCGGCTTAATAGGCTCTTTTTCCCAATGTTCCTTAATAAATACATTGTCCGCGCATGATTTCACACCTATTCTAACATTAAACCGATCCCCTATGAAAAATGAGGTATTTGATTTGATCTTCTCAATCCAGATATTTTCCTCAATATTTGTCATTTGCCAGATTTCTGTTTTGTCAGAAGTATGCTTAAGCAATCCTACATTATAGCTATATTTCTTTTCATTCACCAAAAAATACCCTGATTCAGTAGAATTAAAAATATCAAAAAGCGAATCTGATGGCTTACTAAGTATTTCATTACCACTTAGTTCCTCGTATATTTTGGCAAAACGACAAGGTTCTGAAAGTTGGGTTTTTGTTGATTTTTTCCTTCCAATAAAGATTGCTGGCAAAACCGCTGCATCAAATATTTTTGTGTCCCCTAAGTCAATTACTTCTAATAATTCATAATTGTCAAGAAGAAATTTACGGATTGTTTCCCCACTCTTGGTAAACAAATATCTGTTTGAGGTAATAACACCAAGTATCCCACCCTTTTTCAAAACATTGGTCATAGCAATCAAAAAAGGATAATATAAATCGACACGACCCTTTAAATTAAAGCGTTTGGCAATCTCCTGGGCTTTTTCTGCACCAAGGATTTGAGTCCTGACGTACGGTGGATTGGCAATAACAATATCTGCATATTCCGTTTCAACATTCTCACTAAACAAATTAAGAGGTTCTTTGCTAACTCCGTCCGTTTCAAGAAAATCCTGATGTTGGATTTCTATATTGCAGTCATTCAATTCCTTAAGGTTCGATTGAGCTGAAATGAGATAATCTATATTTGTATCAAACCCTTTAAGGTTAATCTGAACTTTGCTATTTTGAAGTTTAAGTTTCTTTGCCAGTGACAACAATAACTCTCCCTCACCACAAGCCGGATCAAGTATTGTGTAGGATTTTTGATTTTTGATTTTCAATTCAGACAATATTTTACCTGACAGAAAATCAGCTAATTCCGTTGGTGTAAATGTTGCACCTGAATTCTTTATTGTAACTTCTTTCATTAAACTTCTTTTTGCAAATATACGCAAAATTTCTATTCCAAAAAGGAATATATCGAACGTGACATAAAAAAAGGTGCCCCAACCGGAACACCTTTTTTTGATTTATTTTTAAGGAAGTAATTATCCTTTTTTAACTTTTTTGAAGCCATAAACTGCACTTGCACCCAATTCCTCTTCGATGCGGAGCAACTGATTGTATTTGGCCATCCTGTCGGAGCGACTCAAAGAACCGGTCTTGATCTGTCCACTGTTGGTTGCAACAGCGATATCTGCGATGGTTGCATCTTCGGTTTCGCCCGAACGGTGTGAAGTTACACTGGTATAACCTGCGCGATGAGCCATTTCAATTGCATCAAGGGTTTCGGTCAATGTACCGATCTGGTTGACTTTGATCAGGATAGAGTTGGCAGCACCCAATTCAATTCCTTTTTTCAGGTATTCAACGTTAGTAACAAACAAATCGTCACCTACCAACTGGCATTTGTCACCGATTTTTTTGGTGAGCAGCACCCATCCTTCCCAGTCGTTTTGGTCGAAACCATCTTCGATTGAGTCGATAGGATAGTTGGCAACCAATCCGGCAAGGAAATCAACCTGCTCTTCTCGGGTCCTTTTTGCGCCTGTGGCTCCTTCAAACTTGGCATAGTTGTAAATACCATTTTCGTAGAATTCGGAAGAAGCACAGTCAAGACCTATGGAAACGTCGCCACCATCTTCGGCGCGGCCAGGTTTGTAACCTGCTTTTTTGATTGCTTCGATAATGCTGTTCAAAGCATCTTCAGTACCGTCGAGTGCAGGGGCAAAACCACCTTCGTCGCCAACAGCGGTGCTGAGGTTACGGTCGTGAAGTACTTTCTTCAAACTGTGGAAAACTTCTGCACCCATACGAAGACCTTCGCGGAAAGAAGTAGCTCCAATCGGGCGGATCATAAATTCCTGGAAAGCAATCGGGGCATCTGAGTGTGACCCACCATTGATAATGTTCATCATTGGAACAGGCAATGTTTTTGCGTTTGTTCCACCAATATAGCGATACAATGGCATTTCGAGATAGTTGGCAGCAGCTTTAGCAACAGCCAAAGAAACACCCAAAATTGCGTTTGCGCCAAGGTTTGATTTGGTCTTTGTTCCATCAAGGGCGATCAATGTACGATCTAATGCAACCTGATCAAGTGCGCTCATCCCAACAATCTCCTGGGCAATCGTTTTGTTAACGTTCTCAACTGCTTTCAGTACACCTTTACCAAGGTAACGTTTTTTGTCTCCGTCACGAAGCTCAATGGCTTCATTCTCACCTGTTGATGCACCTGATGGTACAGCAGCACGGCCAACAATACCGCTTTCGAGCGTAACTTCTACTTCAACAGTTGGATTTCCACGTGAATCCAGAATTTCTCTTCCGATTACTTTGTAAATTAACATCGCTTTTGAATATTTAAAGTATTAAAAATTTGTTGTTGCTGTCAGACTGACAGTGAGATACGAAAAACAGATTCCATATCTTAAAACCGCACAAAGATAATCATTTCATGTGTTATGAAATACCTTTAGATAGGTTCGATGTTAAGGTGTGGTTAAATTTTTGCGGCTGGCGGCTGGTAACTGGTGGCTAGCAACTGGTGGCTGGCTGCTGGCAACTGGCTTCTGGCAACTTTCAAAAAGCAGATTGTGCTATGATATAAAAACCTATCATTGAATTGATCGCAAAGTTTTTGAAGTTAATGGGTTGTCAATTAGAATATTAATAAATGAAAAATCCCCGAAAAGTAACGGGGATTTTCACTGGTTGTTCTTCACTATTCTAATTTACAAAAACATTGTCTTATTGCTTATTCCATTTTTGCTTTTTCCAGTTTTTTCTGAATTTTCTTAATGGCCGATTCAATTGGTTTCTCGGGTTCGATCACATTGTATTCGCCCCAGAATTCACGATCGGCAAAACCAGAAATCTCGTCGGTCAATACTATTGAAGGCTTCATCCGTTCCGACATCTTCACCGGTTTGTCGGTTGTCTTTGCCCAATCGGTAACGGCCATTTCTATAGTTGATTCATAAATTGTATTGAACAATTTTTTGTTCCAGTCAACCTTAAAGGTGATCTGCCCCCTTGCATAACCGAAGTAATATTTACCATTTTTTTCACGGTAATCGACATGGTAGGCGGCAACAGTCGGATATACTTTAGCTCCAACCGGTTTCTTTTTGATGAACATGTCGCTGGCAAGGCCTTTGTTTTCAACATTGAGGTTAAAAGTGGCACTTGTAATTGCCAGGTTCTCAGTGTCTATATAGAGCTTTCCATAATAGAGCGGCTCGGTAATATGAGAACGTTGCTTAAACCCAAGGACATAAATCAATTTGTCGTTGATTTTGGTAATGTTCTCAATATTAAACTCATAATTTCCAATCATATCTTCTGTAAAGATCATTTCAGGGTTCTTCATAATATCGAGATATAATGTTGTGTATGGGCCACCCTGAAGTTTGAAGGTCAAGGTATCAATTTTAGTATAATCGGTACTTTTTCTTGCCTTGTAAAGTTGTACTGCATCAACCCTTGCCGACATATAAGGCTGTTTATGAATTTGGACCACAGCTTCTGAAAGTGACACATATGTTCTCCTTTTTTTAATCGTTTCACGATAAAATGCCGACATTAACATTTGCTCACCGAAGTAATTATCAGATCTTTTATTCATTACGGCTCGGATCAGCAATTCGGGATCCTTAGGGAAGACGCTGATTTCGCTAAGTGTTACGACAAGAAGTTCGAGTTCGATCCTGGTTTTTTCCGGCTTAAATTCAATGAGATTCATTACCTTATTCTTGTAACCCAGATGTGATACAGTAACCTTACCATCCGTAACGTTTTTTGGAACTTTCAGCGAAAATTCGCCTTCCGAATTGGTAATGGTTGCAATATTTGTCCCATTCAATTGCAAGGTAACAAAAGTGAGTGGCAACCTTGATTCCTGATCGGTCACCGAACCTTTAAACTGGACATAAGTCAATGTGTCGGGTTGAATGGTTTTTGGGTAATTTGGAGCAGCTAATGTAGTTTTGGAGATGCCGATGCAAATCAGTATTATCACCGACAGCATGGATGCTTTCCTGATCAGTTGTGAAATTTGTGTTTTCATGGCTTTATTCGTTTTTAAATGGACTATTGATTAAATCAGACGATAACTAAATTTGGATCCTATGCCTTAGAGACAACCATCAGTCAAAACACCCTGATCAAAAAAGTCCATTTTTAGAATTATTTTTTTCAGATTCAATTGAAATTTCATCTATCTTGCAATAGAATTACAGTTGACACTGTTTTTAAGAACATCGAAGGTGAAAAGAGGTTTGTTTATAACACTGTTTATTGCGTTGTCTTTTTTTTGTTCTTCCCAGGAAGCCATAAAAAAACCAAAGATAGGGTTAGTCCTTTCGGGAGGAGGAGCGAAAGGATTTGCCCATGTTGGTGCGTTAAAAGTGATAGAGGAAGCCGGTATTCCTATCGATTACATTACGGGTACAAGTGTCGGCAGCATTGTAGGTGGTCTTTATGCCATCGGTTATGATGCCTTAACCCTTGAACAGATCATCAGCACCCAGAACTGGAAAGAGTTGTTGAGCAACAGTTACAAAAGGGGATATATTCCGGCAATCAACAAGGAGGAACAATCAAGGTATTTGCTCTCGTTGCCCATAGAATCTAAAAAAATCAGTCTCCCGGCAGGGGTTTTGAACGGTCAGAACGTTGTTGAGTTATTTACTTATTTATCATACGGTTACCATGATCTGAGCGATTTCTCAAAATTTCCGATCCCTTTTGAGTGTATTGCTGCCGATATTGCCACAGGAGAGGAGGTTGTTTTGAACAAGGGGTTTCTGCCAAAAGCGATGAGGGCAAGCATGGCTGTTCCGGCTGCCTTTGCAACTTGCGAGATTGATGGAAGGTCGCTGGTCGATGGCATGATCGTGAACAATTTTCCTGTTGACCGTTGTCGCGAGATGGGGGCAGACATTGTTATTGGTGTTGATATCCAGGATGATTTGCTGAGTAAAGATAAAATTCAGACCATCCCCGATGTAATTTCGCAACTTACCAGCCTGATGTCGATAGAACGGTCGGAAAAAAACCGCAAAAATGTTAATATCCTGATAAGGCCCGATATCACAGGCTATACTGCTGCAAGTTTTGATACTGAATCGGCAATGGAACTCATGAAACGAGGCGAAGTTGCCGCACGTAAAGTATTGCCCCAATTGATCCGGTTGCGCGACTCTCTTGGATTGGTGGTGCCAAATAGAATGCACCGGGGAATCCCTGACGAAAATTCATCCCTGTTCATCGATCAGATTGTTGTTGAAGGGACCGAAAAAGCTAATATCATCTCCTTCCTTGATAAAATGGGTATTACAAAAGATAAAAATATCACCCTTGAAAGTATAAGAAATAGTATATCAAGAATTTATGCTACAGGTAATTACGAAAATGTCGATTTCAGGATATCCGGCGATACAACAAGGACAATTACAATTTCGGTCAGGGAAAGTTCCACAAACATCCTCAATGTAGGCATTCATTACGAAACCGACTTAAAAGCGGCTGCACTTGTCAATGCGACAATTTTTAGCGACCGGATGAGCGGATCAAATATGTCATTAAGTGCAAAACTGTCGGAGCTGCCGATGTTTTCTGCCCGTTATTCGCTCGACAGGGGTTGGAAACCTGGTATAACAGCAGCCCTATCTTTTACCTCAGACAGGATTTGGGGATATGATAATGGCAGGCGGAATGCAGAGGTAAATGTACAACTCACTAATTTTCAGGTGGCAAGCCAGTCGGTGATCAACGATATATTCAGGATTTCGATCGGTGGTTCGGTTGAGCATTTTCATTTTGGTACCCTGCTTGGACAATTCGATGCCTCTGAATTGCAGGATGCTACTTTTTTGAATTACTTTGCGAAAATTTCAGCCGATGAATTCGACAAACCCTATTTCCCATTTTATGGGTGGGCTACCAATTTAACATTCAAAATATTGACTGATAATGGGTTGAAATACAATGATTTTTCACCTGTAGCGATACTTGGATTTTCATTAAAAGGGGTAAAAAGACTTTCCAAACGGCTTGCCCTTCTGCCATCGGGGTATGGACAGTTTTCTTTTGCAAAATCAGCCCCCATTTATTACAGGTCGTACGTTGGTGGTTTTCAGAAAACTAACTATTTTGGGGTATATCTTCCCTTTGTAGGTTTGAAACGAATGGAACTTTCTTCGGATAACGTAGCATTGTTTCGGCTGGACCTTCGATTGAAAATGTGGGAAAACGTATTTGTTTCCCTCAATCCAAATGTCGGATTGTACGACATTGTGGTCAGTCCGGGTTTTGAAGGGAAATTTTTAGTTGGAGGAGGATTTTCAATCGCATACGACAGCTTTGTTGGGCCAATAGAATTCAATTTGGGTACATCCAACTTTGATCAAAAATTTTCACCCTATTTTTCGTTGGGATACAGTTTTTAATTTTTTATCATGAAACATCTTATTTTACTTATTTTAGGAAGCCTGCTTTTCCTCTTTTCATTCTCACAAACGCCATTGGCATTGAAAGATAGTGTTTTGAGTAATGCAGGATATTCAGTTTATGCGATGGATGCCATATCTGGAAAGGTGATTTTCAGTACACCACAGGTAAGCCTGGTTCCTGCCTCTGTAATGAAGATCGTTACAACTTCTACCGCCCTTGAGATTTTGGGTGCTGATTTTAAATTTCATATGCAATTTGGATATAAGGGCAAAATAGATGCCGAAACAGGTATTTTGGAAGGAGACCTGATCTTAAAGGGGGGAGGGGATCCTGCTTTTTACTCAAGCTATTTCACAGAACATTATAAAGGCACCTTTGAAAGCTGGGGTGCTGCCCTTGCTAAAGCCGGCATCAAAACAATTCATGGCAACCTGATCGTCGATGTTTCGTGCCTTGAAGGTTGGTCAATTCCCGGTGGCTGGCCATGGGATGATATCGGAAACTACTATGGTGCAGGTGTTTCCGGCTTGACTTATTCGGACAATTATTACAAAATTCTTTTTTCCTCCGCTGCAGAACCGGGCAAGCCCGTAAAGATCAGCAGTCTCCTACCCTCCATCGATAGCCTGGTCCTTACCAACAAAGTGGTATCTTCTTCCGTAAACCGCGATGAGGCTTACATTTATGGAGCACCTGGCTCTTTCAACCAGATTGTAGAAGGTTCCATACCCAAAGGGCGTACCGATTTTGCTGTAAAAGCATCCATGCCAGATCCGGCGAAGATTGCAGCATCTGAATTTGTTAAAGTGCTTAGGATGAATAAAATAGGCTTTATTGGTAAAGTGCTGATTAATAATTTATTGCCAATCACTGACTTTGTACAGGTTGCAGATAAAGTTTCTCCACCACTTAGCGATCTGATCGTTCCCCTTAACAAAGAGAGTGTCAACCTGTTTGCAGAACATTTATTGCGCGAAATCGGTCGTGCCAGGAAAGGGTCATCTTCAATCGACAGCAGTATTGTAGCGGTCAGCGATTTCTGGAAAGAAAAGAAAGTCTATTTAAAAGGTTTTTATCCAAACGATGGCAGTGGCCTTTCAAGGTCGAATGCTTTTTGTTCGAGAACATTGGCTGAAATTCTCCGGTATATGTACCTAAGCAAAAATAGCGAAATTTTCTTTAACTCCCTTCCCATTGCAGCAAAAGACGGTACGCTACAATTTGCATTTAAAGGGACCAAGCTTGAAAATAATCTTCGAGCCAAAACCGGTTCGATGACGAGGGTAAGAAGCCTTGCGGGTATTTTTACCAATCAGGCTGGTAAAAAAGTAATCTTTGCAGTGATGACCAATAATTTTGAGGGCAACCAGTCTGCTGCAGGTAAAGTGATGGAGAATTTATTGAATGAGTTGTATTTGTTGGATGTGGCTGCAAGGGTTAAAGATAAACAGTAGGAAAAG
>JBAXWR010000117.1:0-21350 GCA_037128295.1 Mariniphaga sp. | reverse complement strand
CCAAGCCCAGATGGTGAAATTGGTAGACACGCTAGTTTCAGGGACTAGTGACCGCAAGGTTGTGCAAGTTCGAGTCTTGTTCTGGGCACCAATAAAAAATAAAACCCGCTGATTATCAGTGGGTTTTATTTTTTTTGATTAATTGTGTTCCTTATAAAAGGCATATTCTTTAATGATGATAAATGAGCCTGATCTCAGCGTCTGACCTCGAAATTCCAAAGTTCTATCGATTTGCCACAAACATGAGCAGTTTTCAAAAACGTTCATTTATCAATTTAAATATTCTGCAGACATAAATATAAATCACATTTGGTTTCGCTTGCCCAAAATGGGAGAAGGAAAAAATTAATATAATTATCTAAAATACATTTTCAATTCATTGGCGAAATCCGTTGCCGAAATCACATGGCTTTCAAATTTCATTCAACCCTGCGGTTCACAATTACTTTCTATGCAACTGAAATGAATAGGGTAGTCTATCGACTAAAATTGATTTATTCACTATTTTTGTGGACGATGATAATTTTAAAATAGGTATGAATCAAATCTGCGAAACAAAAGGGATCAGTGGTTGCTCAACTTTCGATTTTGAACAGAGTTGGTACGATCTTTTAAACGAATATGAAAAGTTGTTGATCGACACCAATTCGGTCAGCATTCATTTTAAAAAGGGAGAAACTGTCTGTAAAAGAGGGGCTTTCGCATCGCATATTTTCTTTCTTGAAGAGGGGTTGGTAAAAATATACCTTGAAGAGAGGAACAAAAACCTGATCATAGCACTTTCCAAGAAAAACAATTTGCTTGGCTTGGCCTCCATTTTTGATGGGAACAATAAATTGCCATATTCGGTATCTACTTATACCGATTCGATAATCAGGATGATCGACATTCAGGTATTTAAACAATTGCTGAAACAAAATCCGACCTTTTCTTACCACGTTATCAATTTGCTCAACGAAAGTACGGCACAAATTTATGGAAGGTTTTTCTCGCTGACACAGAAGCAGTTGCATGGCCGTTTGGCAGATATACTGTTGTGCCTGTCAAACAAGATTTTCAAAAAAAATTCGTTCGACCTGCCACTTTCACGTGCCGATCTGGGCGATCTTTGCGGAATGTCAACCGAGAGTGTCATCCGGGTAATGAAAGAATTCAAAGACGATGGTTTGATCGAAATGAATTGCAAGCAAATTGAGTTATTGGATATCAGCCGATTGGAACGGATCAGCGAATTTGGATAACCATTCAAAGCACTTTAAGATATTTTGATCAATTTCACAACATTTAGAGTGATGACATCAAGAAAATCTATATTTCAATTATTGTTTACCATTTTATACTTTACACTTTTCTTAGTTCAGGTGTCGTTTTCCACTCCCTATGAAAAGTTGGATCTGGATAAACCTGAAATCTCACCAGTCAATATACCAATCACTTTTAATCCGGGAGTAGTTTACACGCCTGAGTTTATTTTAAATGTTGATTCCGTTGAAATTCCCCTCAAAAGAGCAGGCCGATTATTTTTAATTGAGGCCAAGGTAGGAAACCAAACAGGAAACCTAGTGTTTGATACAGGGGCAAATGGAATGGTTTTGAACAGCACTTATTTTCGGGACTATGTTCGGAGTGGAGGTTCAAATCCTGGCGGGGTAACCGGTGACGTTGGCTTCGTTGAGCAAATCACGATCGATCGTATCGAATTTGCCAACTTGTCTTATAAGAATATCACAGCCGATGTAGCAAATCTTGGACATATTGAGAACCGGCGAGGTATCAAAATTCTTGGTTTGATTGGGTTTAGTATGATGCGAAAATTGGAGATCATTTTGGATGTCAATAACAATCAGCTTAAACTTTTTAAAATTGACAAGGATGGTAAAAGGTTGAATACCAGTAAATCTAAATTCAATGCTGATCATACCCAAAAAATAGAGACCCCCTCGAACATCCTCTTTTTAAAAGGAATAATAGGAGGAAAAATGCTGAATTTTTGTCTCGATACCGGATGTGAAACCAATGTGATCTGTAGTGATTGCAACAGGAGTATAATGAATACATTGACGATAACCCGCCGTTCGGAGGTGATTGGGGCCGGTAATGGAAGCTCGGAGGTGTTGTTTGGGAGAATGAACGATTTTACCATCGGAAATCAGAAATTCCCGGTTATGGAGATGATTGTCACAAACCTTGATCCCTTAAGCGAATCATATGGCACCAAAACCGATGGGATGCTGGGTTATGATTTTCTGAGACAAGGTATTGTCTGTATCAATTTTGTCAGTAAACAGTTTGGGATACGTTTTACGAAAGGAGCAGAAGGATGAGAAATGCAGCACCCTATATTCTATTGATCATTGGATTGTTTTATTCGATGGTTAGTCAGGCACAATACAATCCCGACAAGGTTTGCCGCGTTGAAGATGGGCAGCTCATTTTCTCGCTTAACCTTAAATGGACTGCCAAAGAGAAAAAGGAACTTTCGGAACAGTTTGAACTTGACAGTGTATTAATTGCCCATGTTTACAAGGGTGAAACAGACATCATGGTTAAAGGGGAGAATTGGAAGGTTCGAAAGCTAAAGAGCAATACAATTGAACTTTACAAACCTATCCAGTCAAAGTCTCAAAAAAACCTCAAGACAAGCGATCTTTTTTTGGTGATGGATAAATGGATCAACTTTGCAGGAAATACGCCTGATGATCAGGTGGTTTTTGGGACAAACGATTTTTCGATGTCTAATACCTTTATCTATACAAAAGACAATGCATGGTTTTATCTCCCAAATCATAAAAGTGCCGGAAAGATTTATATTTCAGGTACTTTTAACAATTGGAGCACGACCCAAACTCCAATGAAACCCGGAAATAGCGGGTGGACTGCTGATCTTAAGTTAAAGCCGGGGAAATATGCCTATAAATTTATTGTGGATGGCAAATGGATTCCTGATCCCAGCAACAAACTCCGCGAGAGGGACGGTGCAGGAGGGTACAATTCAATTGTTTATTGCACCAATCACCTCTTTGAGTTGAAGGGATATAAGGATGCTAAAAATGTGATGGTAACCGGAAATTTTTACGGTTGGAATCAACGGGGAATATCAATGCGTAAAACCTTGGATGGGTGGGTATTGCCAATCTATTTCCGTGATGGCACCTATGCCTATAAGTTTCTGGTTGATAAGCAATGGATGACAGACCCAGCGAATAAATCGACAAGAAAGGATAATGGAGGCAATTTGAACTCTTTTATTGGGATTGGTGAACCCTACCTCTTTAAGTTGGAGGGTTTCAAGACAGCTTCAAAGGTCATTTTAACCGGTAGTTTCAATGGCTGGAACGATGGGGAGCTTGTAATGGACAAGACTGAAAAGGGATGGCATTTGCCTTATATCATTGCAACTGGTAATTATGAATACAAATTTATTGTGGATCGAGAGTGGATGACCGATCCACAGAATCCATTCACAACAGGATCGGGCAACAAGGTAAATTCCTTTATGGCCTTAAAAGCCAATCATCTATTTGAATTGAATAAATTCCCTGATGCCAAATCGGTAATTGTTTCAGGAAGCTTCAACGGCTGGAGCAGGGAAGGTTATAAAATGGCTAAACAAGGAGGCAAGTGGATTTTACCTATCTATCTGAAGCCCGGGAAATATACCTACAAATTTATTGTTGATGGAAATTGGATACTTGATCCTTTCAATCAACTCTATGAACAGAATGAGTACGACACCGACAATTCTGTTTTGTGGATTGAGCAGTGAGCTTGCAAGGAGCTTGGGGCATGGGGCATGGAGACGGGAAAACGGAGATGGGAAAACGGAGATGGGAAAACGGAGAATGGAGAATGGAAAATGGAAAATTGCTGGCAACTGGCGGCTGGCTGCAGGCTGGTTTCAAGATATTGCTGGCGGCTGGCAACTTGCAACTGGTGGCTGGCTGTTTTCAAGAATTTGATTTGTTATTCGATGATGGCTTTTAATTGGCTTTCCCTTAAATATAGTATAATTATTAGTAAATCAATAGTTTGCGGAAATCCTCCTGTGTATTGATATTAGTAAAAAGGTTTTCTGGAAAGTCTGTTGCTGGATCAATCTTTACCAACTGGTGCGTTGAGGATCGGATACATTCATTTAAACGATAATTACCCTGGTCGATAAAACCCTTTAAAACATTAATGCACGATTTCTTATAAATGCCGCACAGTGGTTCGATCAGGTTATTTCCATGGATGGGAACTGTAATGTTGAAGTCGCTTGAATTTGAAAGCAGGTATTCAAGCAAGGAGGTGCTTATCAGGGGTATGTCACACGAGAGAAAGATATTATATTCAGTTTGGGAACGTTTCAGGCACGAGTAAATACCGATCATTGGCGAACCATCAGGCAGATCATCGGGCCAGGCTTCACAACCTGTGTAATCGTAAATGTTGTTATTTGAACTGATTACTATCGTTTCACAAAGTGGCTTCAAAGCTTCAATGGAGTATTCAATCAATGTTTTACTGTTGAGGATCATTTTTGATTTATCGCTTCCCATCCGGCTACTTTTGCCACCTGCCAGTACGATCCCTGTAATTTTAGGTTCTGCCATTTATGTGAATCTATGAATTATAAAGGTTTGAACCTAAAACAAGCGGCTAAAGAACTACCCGCCCCCATGCTCCTTGCCCCCTGCCAGCCGCCGTTCATTTTTTCTTGTTCCGGTAGTGGTTCAGAATAAAAAGAACACCTACAATAACAAAAGGAAGGTTGATCATCAAAATTATTCCAAGGCTTGTCCCTACCGAGTGTGTCCGGTTATAATTCATCAGGTAAATAAATGGACTAAAACCGAGACCAATCAATGTAATGACAACACCACCCACGAGTTCCCATTTCCATGCCACGAGCAGCACAGCCAACAATACAAACGAAGGAATCATGTGGATCAAAAAACCTCCAATTTGTTCAAGGATTGGCATTCCGGGTTGGAATGAGTCGAGCGCAAACATGCTCACAAAAAGTATTGCCCCAATACACAGCAAACGGGGAAGCCAATACAAAACCTTTTCTTTTGTTCCCATAGCTACAATTTTTGGTTGATGAATAAAAGTTTCAAAAATACTTCCAATCGTGACTTTTGGTTCTTGAATCTTTAAAAAATATTTTTACTTTTGCAGCACCAACAAAAAAGGCGAAAATAGCTCAGTTGGTAGAGCATTAGCTTCCCAAGCTGAGGGTCGCGAGTTCGAGTCTCGTTTTTCGCTCTTAAAATTCAACCACTTACAGAGGTTTCTCCGTAGGTGGTTTTTTATTTGTATCCTTAAGGACTATTTTTTTACCTCATTTGCCCCCGGACAAACCCAATAGGTATAGTTGGTTTTAGACTTGAAGGATGGGTCACTGATCCCTTTAGTTTCTGCAAGGTGCTTCTTGACATGGTCTAATTGCATATGGGCATTGTGCGCACCTTTTGTTGCCCACGTTTCTGTAATACAAAACAGCGTACTGTCGTTGTAAGATTGGAACAGGCAATAATCGAGGCAGCCGGGCTCTTTGAGAAGTACCTGTTCTTTGCAGGCATCAAATGATTTTTTGAGCAGCGAAACATATTGCGGCAACACTTTTCGTTCGAAACGCATCACAACAACCATTGAGTCTTTATTGTAAGTGCATGTTTTTGCCGAAGATGCAACTTTGCTGCTACATGTACAGCCTACCAATACGCCAACCAGAAACATTGCAAGAGCGAGATTTTTCAACATAAAAGTTTTATTACAAAAGTTAGTGAAAATGAATATCAATTGCGAAGATAACAAAAGATATGACGTTTTGGGTGAGAGCAAATTCTTTGTGGTATTTACCTTGGTTTTATTCGCTGAAAATGGTGATAGCCTCACTTCGAGTGAGACTATCACTACCCAAAAAAAACAAACTTTAGAATGCATTGTCCCGGTGACTTTGTGCAAATGAACTTATGAAGATAGTCCGTTCCAGTGCCCCGGACACTAAAATCAAACTTTGGTGACATGAGGTAGGAGAGAGAACCCAATCTTATTATTTTATTTATATTGTATTGTTAATCAATTAAATACAGATTGAATATGATTCAAGTACCTGATTTACGAAATCAAGTTTTTACCCTAATCAATATTTAAGGTCCGGGTTTAATTAAATGACCGGATAAGTGTTCAAGAATCAACACTCACCCGGTCATTCACAAAAAAGACCTTCAAGGTTTTCAAAACCTTGAAGGCTTTTATTTATAAATATAAGTTTATTTCAAAAATTTCTCCCGTTTTTGAAGGTTTGTCAACCCGCCCAATAAGAAGATCACACTACAAACCATCAGGAACAAACGGTTCTTTTGGGAAATCTGTTGCCAGATCATTTCGTTCATCTGATTTGGAATTGAATAAGGATTGTGGAATACGTTCCATTGTGTACGGTCGAGGGAATCGGCCATGATCAATACAATAACTCCAATAATGATCATCACCACAGCAGTACCATTCCCGTTTTTCACCATTGTGGAGACAAGGAAAGCCAGGGTTCCCAGGAAAAAGACAGGAAACATCAACTGATACGACATCTCGAACACGGAGAAGGGGAGTAGTCCATAATATCCCACCCAGCAAAAGAGGTACAAAAAGAACCATGTCAATAAAAAGATCATGACCAGACGTACCATCCAAACTTTATAACGGTAATTGGGAATCCCAAAAAGGATTTCAAGGATACGCGAATCTGCATCGCTCTGGATACCAAATACTGTTGGATAGAATACAAGAAGTATGCCTGGAAAAATAAGGATTCCATAAACACTGGACGAGTTGTAGCCAGGGTTATTATAAACCATGCTGATCGAGAGCAATAGGAAAAACAGAAGGGCTGCGAGCACAAACCAGATGAACCTTCCGGCAAAAATGATCTTGAGGTTGTAACGTGCCATTTTTAGTACCAGGTCAACCCAGAAATAGAGTTTGCTCTCCTTTGAAAATAATTTAACAGTTTTATCCATTCTAATATTTATTTAAAGGCACTGCCCTACAAAATAAGGCAGTTACCTATCTATTTCTTTAATTTGATACCCTTTAGCAAACAGAGATAAGCTTCCTCAAGTACTGGTTTGACAGTTACGGCATCTTCGGAAGGTTTTGTCTCCGACAGGAACCTTAACTTGATGTTTTCGCCATCCCTCATGTGATGAACTACCCTGTCCTTTGATGGGAAAGCATCAAAGTCTTTAGCCGGGATCGTAAATTGCCATACAAAACCATCGGCAAGTTTCACCATATCGCCAGGAGTACCTGCATAATGGAGTATCCCGCGATTGACTACAGCTACCTGATTACAGGAACTTGAGATGTCCTCGATAATGTGGGTCGAGAAGATCACAACACGTTCGCGGCTCAGTTCCACCAACAGGTTCCTGAAACGGATCCTTTCGCGTGGATCAAGTCCGGCAGTCGGCTCATCGACAACAAGAATACGTGGAAGGTGAAGCAAGATCTGGGCAATACCCATACGTTGTTTCATACCACCGGAGAAACCTCCGATCTTATCGTCTTTGCGGTCCCAAAGGTGAACGGAACTCAATACATATTCAATACGGGTTGCACGTTCAGTCGGATTGGTTATACCTTTCAGGATTGCCTGATAATCGAGGAATTCAAAAGCCGACATATTTTCGTAAGTCCCGAATTCCTGTGGAAGGTAACCAATAAGTCCCTGTAATTCTTCACGTTTAACCTGGGTATCGATTCCATTGATCCAGACTTTACCGTAACTCTGTTCATAAATACCGCAGATGACCCTCATCATGGTTGACTTACCAGCCCCGTTAGGACCAAGCAATCCGATCATCCCGGTACCAATTTCAAGGGAAACACCTTTCAAAGCTTTGAATGCATCGCGCTTGCGACCGATCAATGGCATTTGTTCGACCATTTTAAAGAATGAACGCCTTACGCCTGCAAAACGGCCTGTCAACCTTTCGATATTGATGTTTTCTTCGTAAAGCATGTCGGCGGTAACCTTAACCGAAAGAGCAAAGTACCAGAGAATACCGATCATGATCACGGAACCCATGTTCTCCCAGGAGATGTAAAAGAGGATCAAAGCAATCAGTGGGAATATCCAAAATATAAAAGTTTGTCCAAATTTAGCAATCTTCACCGGCCATTTTTTATTCAACTCTGCACTCTTATGGGCCATGTACTGGCTGATAGGATCCCAGATGAACAGGGCCATAAAGAAGATGAGATGGGCCAATATGAACATAAACAGTCCGTTTTTCAGATAGCCAAACGTAAAATAGATCAGGTATGCAAGTAACGGAACCTCCCAGATAAAGTCTTCAAAATCCCTGATCGTATTATAATATTTGATCTGGCCAGCCCTTTCACGGATTCGGCGATTACCGATCCATTCGCGCTGAAAGCGGCTTCCCCATGAGTAAATCTTAACAAGGTTCTGAACAGTGATGTGTATTTGTTCCTTTGGATCAATTACCGATTCTTTGGCCTTGCGTAAGCTGTTCATGATAAACCAAACAGTTCCCGGTATGAAAATTACCGCTGCAATGATATCGAGCATCTGCCAAAGGAATGTATCCACACCTGTATAAACCAGATAGGTGCTTAACACAAAAAGCACTAATTGTGTAACCTGAAGTTTGACCGATAAGCCTTTCATCCAGATAATGGCATTGTCAAGGCCGAAATAGAAAGTCGGGATAAATACCAAGGTGAGCAATGTGCTCATTGCAAGTCC
This sequence comes from Mariniphaga sp., assembly GCA_037128295.1. Taxonomy (GTDB): domain Bacteria; phylum Bacteroidota; class Bacteroidia; order Bacteroidales; family Prolixibacteraceae; genus JAAFHB01. Next base: position 12,592 of record JBAXWR010000117.1, on the reverse strand, counting down.
CCCGATTACAGTTATAGCGAACGGGGCACCAATTGCCCCAACATACTCATTATCGCCCATTGCCAATGGCAACATGGCAACTATGGTTACAATTGCGGTAATCAAGATCGGGCGGATACGCGACATCCCTGCTACGATCAACGCCCTGTCCTTGCGGTAGCCACGACCACGTAGGATATTCGTATAGTCGATCAGGATGATTCCATTGTTGACAACAATCCCAATCAGGATGATGAATCCGATCATCGTATTGGCGCTAAGCAGCGAATTTCCTGTAAGGATAAGTGCCACAAATGAACCAATGGCTGCAAGTGGGATAGAAAACATCAGCACAAAAGGTGTGGCGATAGATTCGAATACCGAAGCGAGGATCATGAAAATAAGGATAAAAGCTGCAGCAATAAGGACGTAGAAGTCTTTTAGTTCATCCTCTTCGTGAATCACCTGAACTGCGATACCTGCGGGCAATTTATAAGCTTCGACCACTTTGTCCACTTCATCGCGGTAAGTTGTCAACAAATCTTTTGAATCTTGTGCTGCTGCAACAAATGAAAAGGTAACTTCAATCTGTTTTTCACGGTTGACCCTCGTTATGTTGGCGTACCCTGAGGAGTAAACAATCTCACTGAGGTTCTGAAGCTCATGTAACCCACCGGCTGCATCCGGTACCGGAAGGTTCCGAAGATCATAAATAGTGCGGGGTTTCTTTTGATCAGCAAGGGTGGTGCCTAATTTAGGCATCTCCCTGATCAAAATATCATACTCCTCTGTTCCTTGTTTAAACTGGATATTCGTGTTGATCTCCTTGCTGAACGAGTTCAGTTCACCCGAAACATTGGCCAATGAAACGTTGTATTCGCTTAAGACCAATGGATGAAAACGGAGATGTACCTCAGGGCGGTTATCGGTCACACTGATCCTGACCCTGTTCATCGATTCGAGTGATTCAAGATAATATTGAAGGTCGCTGGCGACATTTTTCATGAGGTCAAAATCCTGGCCTTTGATCAAAATTCGTTCCTGGTTTGTACCAACTCCCAATAACCTCATCATATTGCTGCTTCCGCCGCCGCTTCCCATACCACTGCCGCCGGTAGTACTTGAGGAGGTCGTCGTAAGTGAGGCATCATTGAGTTCGATTGTTGCACCGACAACACTGGTTGCCTTTTTAGTTACTTCGTCCCTGATTTGTGCGATAGTGCGCTTACTGGTTTTCTCAAATTTTTCCTTCAAAACAAAATTCAATGTAGCACTTTCAACCTGGACGTTACTGCTGATCTGGTCCTTCTCAGGAATGGTATCCAACCTGCTTTCGATTTGGGCTACAATCTTGTCAGTAGCTTCAATCGTTGATCCTGCAGGCATTGTAACAGAGATCCTGAAAGCGTTTGTAGAAACAGTTGTAAGACTATTCTTACCCATCGCAAGGCAAAGGAAAATCGAAACAAAGAAGAATATCAATACCCCAATGATTGTTTGGGCTGGCTTGCGCAACGAGTATTTGATCAGCATCACATAAGCCTGGACCAACTTGTTGCGGGTAGATACGATATTGAAACTCAGATGTTCGCTGTTTTTCTTTTTTAGAAAAGAATAGGCCATCATAGGAACAAGGAACATGGCCACGAACAGTGAAATCGAAAGAGTCGAAATAATCGAGACCCCAACATTCTTCCCAATCAGTGAAATCAGAAAATTATCTGAAAACAGAAATGGAAGAAAAACCATAACTGTGGTAAGTGTTGATGCGAATATTGAACGCCAGACCTCGGTTGTTCCTTGAACCACGGCTTCACGTGGTGACTTTCCAAGCCCTCGGAGCCGGTAAATATTCTCAAGCACAACGACACTGTTATCGAGCAGCATCCCTACTGCCAAAGCCATCCCGACAAGGGTAAGGCTATTGATGGAGATATTGTTTGCAAAGAAAATATTGAACGCTGTGAGAACAGAGATCGGAATAGCCAAAGCGATGATCGAGACCAACGCCAAATTCCGAAGAAAGATCCAAAGCACAAAAATTGCAAGCATACCGCCAACAAGGGCCAATTCACCAATCTGGTTGAGGTTTTTCTCCATCGTATCGGCTGAATTGTTTGCGACCTTAATCTGAATGTCCTTTGAGGCAAGGGTTTCATTCAATTTCTCAATTGTAGCCAATGTTTTGTGCGACAGGTCAATAAGGTTTGATTGTGCATCGTTGACCAACGAAATAGACACTGCATCTTTCCCATTTACACGTGAATACGAGGTCTCCTCTTTTGTCCCGAAATAGACCTTTGCAACATCCTTGAGCAGGATTGGGCCAGGGGCGATCACCAAATCGCCAATCTCTTTCAGGTCGTCAAACTCTGAAGTGACCTGAACAAAATATTGCTTTTGGGATTCATAGACGTTCCCGGCAAATGCCCTTGACTTGTAATTTGCTGATATTTTGCTCCTGATGGTAGCTGCTGTGATTTTGTACGCCTGACATATATCCATGTCAAGCTGTATTTCAACAGATTTTTGGCGGCCACCAAAAACATTTACACCGGCAATACCGTCAATGTTTTCGAGTTCTGGCGTAATTTTCAGGTCGGTAACATTCCTGACCCTGTCAACTCCACCACCGCCCAGAACCTGAAGCTGCATGAACTGGTTGTTCATTTGTGTAAGGTCCACTTTTACAACAGTTACGATAAACTGCTCGGGAAGTGTTGCCTTGATCGCATCGATCTTCTCCTGGACTTTGAGATAGGTGAACTTGAAATTGACGCTCTTGTTAAACTCCACCATGATGGTACCACGGCGCGATTGCGCCGAGGATTCCATATTTTCGATTCCCTGAAGGGCGCCTATGGCACCTTCAATTGGCACAATAGCCTGACTTTCCATGTATTTCGGGTCAACTTCCTGCTGACATGTCACCTGCACATATAGCATTGGAAGTTCAGCATTTGGGCTTAATTCCATTGGAAGGTTCTTCCACGAAAAATAGCCCATCATACTTAACCCGAAGAAAAGCATGCTGATAAGGACCTTTCTATTTATAATAAAATTCATAAGCTTTCTTTTTCCGATTTGACGGTTGAGTTGCTGCTTTTTTGTCCAATTTTTTCAATCTTCATCAGTTCTGCTACTCCTCATTTACGTACGGTTTGTTGCTTGTCATCAAATCGTAAACGCAAGGAATCACAAAAAGAGTCAGTAATGTACTGGTAATCATACCACCTATTACTGCATAAGCCATTGGGGAACGTAATGATGCGCTTTCGCCGAACCCAATTGTCAAAGGAAGCAACGCGATAACCGTAATGATACTGGTCATCAAAATTGGCCTTAACCTTTGTTGGCTTCCTAACGAAATCGCCAGACGTTTGTCAATACCGGTCGCCCTTAGTTGATTGATCCGATCAATGAGAATAATCGAGTCGTTAACAGCAATCCCCGCTAGCATGATGATCCCTATCAATGCCATCATATTAAAGGTTTGACCCATGATAAAGAATAAAATGACGGTACCTACAATGGCAAAAGGAATAGTTAAAATCACAATGAATGGATGGACAAGTGATTCAAATTGGCTTGCCAATACCATGTAAACCAATATGATAGATAATAACAAGGCCCATTTGAGGTTTGACATCGACTCTTCTCGTTTCTGCTCTTCACCCGCAATTTTAAATGAATAGTCGGTAGGTAAGGCAATTGGTGCGATTTTCGCCTGAACAGCCTCGACCACTTTGTTGAGTTTTTGGTTTTTATCAATCTCTGCCATCACCTTTCCAATCCGGTTTTGGTTCCTTCTGTAGATCTCATTGGGAGCAATGGTCTGGGTGAGTTTGGCAACCTCATAAAGCCTGATGACCGATGTGCCGTTTTTGATGATCATGTCACCCAAGGCAGCAACGCCAATTTTGGGTACCCTGATTGTAATATCACGAAGTTCACCGTCCTTGTCCATCTGACCAACAGTCTGGCCTTTCAACTTGGCTGTTACCTGATTGACAATGTCTGTTACTGCCAGGTTATACGACCCTGCCCTGAACCTGTCAACAACAACGTTTACTTCGGGATACCCTCCTTCAACATTTGTCATCAGGTTATAAATTCCGGGAATATCCTTAATGGATGTCTGGACCTCTTTAGTAATTCTGGTAATTTCAGGTAGGTCAGTCCCGCGTACTTCGACCACAAGTGGGGCATCCTGTGTACCAAGGATACTTTTCAATGCAGTTTCGTCCTGTGTGAACGTAACCTTGAATTGTGGGTTTTCAGCATACCATTTTGAAATAGTTTCAACAATCTGGGATGCAACATATTTCCCTTTTGGTTTTAACACAACCTTGATTTCTGCGGTGTTAGTTCCTTCATAGATGGTTGAAGCAGAAGATGTTGATGTACTCGACGTTGGACCTATTTTAGAATAGATTGCCTGACATTCGTCACCGAGCAACTCTTTGATCATCTTTTCCATTGAACTGGCAGCAGTCGAAGTGCGTTCCAAAGCAGTACCTTCTGCCATTTGGATATTGATCGTAAACTCTTTGCTATCTGTCTTTGGCATAAATTCGCTTCCGATATAGGGGATCAACAGAGCAGATAATGCCATCAATACCATTGATATTATTGTGATTACCCATCTATGAGGGAGAAGGCTCGTAATGAGGTTTCCATAACCTGCAAACCTTGCCCCTTTTGGCACTTGAAGTCCCTTATTTTTAAAGAACTGATAATACATCATCGGGATCAGAAAGATAGCCACAAAAAGGGAGGAGAAGTGAGAAAATGCGACAGTCCATGCCTGATCTTTAAACAATTCGCTCGATGCACCGTGCATATAAACGATCGGAAGGAATACAACGATGGAAGTAAGGGTTGATGAAGTTATGGCACCACCAACTTCGGCTGTCCCAATGATTGCAGCATCTTTTGCCGACATTCCAGATTCATGGTTGCGGAAAATATTCTCCATCACAACGATTGCATTGTCAACCAACATACCTGCTCCCAGCGCAAGTCCTCCCAAAGTCATAATATTCAATGTTAAATCATTGAAATACATTAAATTGAAGGTTGCAATGATCGAAATTGGAATGGCAAGGCTCACAATCAAGGTTGTGCCGAACCGACGTAAGAATATGAACAGAACAATTACTGCGAGTAAAACACCAATTATTAGGGTATTTTGAACCTCATCAATTGCAGTGCGGATAAAAGTCCCCTGATTGGTAACGACTTCAAATTTATAACCTGGAAGTGCTTTGGTAATGCTTACCAGTGCTTTCTGGATATCTTCAACAGCTTTCACAGTGTTGTATCGCGTCTCTTTAAAAATCGAGAGTCCCAAACACCTGACACCATTTACGCGAACGATATTTTCCGGTTCTTTGTTGGCAAAAGTTACTGTTGCCACATCACGTAAATAGGTAGCTGTTTTATCGGTAGTTGTACTTCCAGCTATAGGCGATTTGTAGCCAATAATCAAATTTTCAAAATCCTCTTTCTGTTGAAGAAGGCTTACCCCTTTTACGACATATTGAAGGCCAGTTTCAGTGATTGTTCCACCTGATATGCTACGGTTATAGGCTTGAATTTTTGAAGAAAGTTGATCAACGGTAAAACCAAATGATTCCAATTTATAAGGATCGGTGTCAATCCTTACTTCATTCTCTTCAATACCCGATAGTTCCACTTCTGCAATCCCTTCGAGGCGGACGAGTTCATTACGGACATAATTCACAGCAACTTTTCGTAGCTCGTTCATGTCAGTAATCGTTTCGTGCGATAGCCCAACGATAATAACAGGTTGTGTATTTGGGTCGTGCTGCGTAATTGTTATCTGGTCAATCTGAGTATTTTGTGAATACGACGTCAACGCTTTCTGGATATCAAGGAAAGCCTCGTCCATATCTTTATTCCAGGAATACTCCACAGTTATCTCTGCTGATCCGGTACGCGTGACAGACGAAACTTCAACAACTCCACTTTGTCTGATGGCAACAGCTTCAATTTTCTCGATAAACAGCTTTTCCATCTCTTCCGGTGGACGCTCACCCGATTTTAACTCTACAAAGATCCTTGGTGAGGAAAGGTCTGGAAAAAGGTCAATCCCTAATTTCTGGTATGAAATCATTCCGAGAAGTAAAATCCCAAGAATGGCCATTAACACTGTAACAGGGTAATTGACTGCAAAAGAAGTCAGTTTTTTCATTCGCAATTATTTTTATTAAATGATTGTAAAACATCCGGGACATCATATGGTGTCCCGGGCTGCTCACAAATAATAATTATTGATTGATAATCTTAACCTTGGTGTTGTTCCTTAGGGTTTCAAAACCCTTGGAAACAACTCTATCGTTAACTTTCAGACCTTCAATTACTTCCACGGAAGTTTCGTTTTCAAGACCTGTGGTTATGACCCTGTCGCGCGTAGCTCCTTTTTCAACAATATAGACTGTTTTTCCCCTGTTTCCTGATATAATGATCTCTTTTGGGATCACAACAACACTGTCGCGGCGGGCAATTTCGATATCGGCTTTTACAAACATCCCTGGGCGAAGTTTTAACGATGAATTATCAATCACGAGTTTCCCTTTAAACGTGCGGGTTTCGGTGCTAACAACGGGTGAAAGCTCGTTGATCCTTGCTTTGAGGGTATCTTTTGGCAAAGTATAATTTGTAATTGAAACTTCCTGGCCAACCTGGATTGTTGTAATTGTTTTCTCAGGTAAATTGATTTCCATCAACAATCTGCTGTAATCCATCATAGTGACGACTGCTGTATTGGCATTGATACGGGTTCCGCTTGTAATCTGTGGAAGATCGACAATCGCTCCACGGAAAGGTGCTGCAACTTCCATCTTGGCCAATTGAATGCGGGCATTTTCAAAATCAGTCTTGGCCTGTGCCAATGAGACTTCCGAATTTTTTAATTCGCGAAGGGTAACACCACCCTTTTCAAAGAGTGATTTTTGCTTCTGATTTTCCAGTTCCGAAATTTCAAGGTTTAGTTTCTTCGTGTCAATCGCTATGCTATTTTGTGTTTCAGGGTTCTCCAATTTGACAATGACCTGTCCCTTGTCAACGATATCACCCAATTTGAAATCTGCACCGGTTTTTGGGTTCTTGCCAAGACGATAGATGCCAGCCATTTCCGTATTAAGTGTAGCCTGACTAGCAGCAGTTGCTGTACCTGTTGTGTTAATATACTGGACGATCGATTTCTTTGTGATGTCCGTTACTGATACCGGTACAGCGAGTTCAGTGTTTACCGAACTTCCCTGGTTTCCACATGCCGCCAATACAGGTATTAATGCAAACAATACCCACTTACTACTATTTTTCATTTTAAATTCCATGATTATATTATTTTATTTTGTTTTGTTACGTATAATTTGATTACTTCATATTTGCTGGCTGAAAACCCTTTATAAACTTCTCTGGTACAACCGCTTCATTGGTCGTAAAGTCATACAACGACTGGATCTTAAGGTTGAGAAGTTCGATCTTGTAATTGATCAGCGATTGCGCATAGGCCATTTTATTGTTTGAAAGCTGTACCTGGAACAGGTTAAGGTCCATACTTGTTAGGTCACCGTTTTTATACCGTTCAAGGTTGATATCGTAAGTCAACTGCGAGTTTTTCTGGTTCTGAAGGGCAATAGAGATCTGATTTTTCAGGTTGGTAAGGTTCCTAACCACCTGACGGATATCCATTTTAATTTGGGTCTCCTGATTTGAATAATTTAACTGTTGTGTTTTAATAACAGCTTCCTGTGCCCTGATTCTTGCTTTTCTTTCGCCCCAATCGAACAATGGGAGATTAAATCCCAAACTAACACGAGGGCTGTTGGTTGGTTTATCGAATATATTGGCCAATGCTGGGTCATCACCTGATAACCCGACTGATAATGTCATATCACCCCTGAATTCATTCATTGCTTTTATTGGAAGCATATCGAACTGTGACGTTTCGACACTAATCTGACGTTGCCTAAGTTCCATCCTCGATGCGAGGCCATGATCAAGTGCCTTTTTTGCATCAACTACAACTGGAGTTACTACAACATCTGTCATCACCGATATTTCAGCAAAAATATCCATACCAACGTACTGTTTAAACATATCCTTTGCATTTTCCAGCGATACCCGGCCAGACTCAACGCCTGACTGTGCTGTTGCAAGGTTAACCTCCGACTGGTAAAGCTCCTCTTTTGCTGCCAGTCCTGCATCCACTTTATTTTTGATGATTTCGTTACTTTTTTCCGTGTTGGCCAATTCCTCTTGTTTGATACTGAGGCTCATTTGTGCCGTATAAACACTATAAAACAACTGTGAAACATTCTTCTCAAGGGCTAATCTGGCAATAGCGTAATTTAACATTGCATTTTCGTTGTTCAACTCCAACGTCTTAATCTGTGTCTTTGTTCTGTTGTAGGTGAACAGGGGCTGCGTAAGGGCAAGGTTCAAATTATTGAAATACGCCTTGTTTTCATTGGTCGCACCACCAACGATCGAAGTGTTCGATTGCCATCCAAACTGGTTGCTCAACGAAATTTTACCATCTGTATAAAGAATGGGTTGGTCGATCTTAAAGGTACCTGAAGATGCAAAACTCTTGTTGGTAAACCATTCCGAAGTACGGGTATCGAACCTACGGCTATTGCTGTAGTCCATTGGATTAACGGTGAGTGAAAACCCCGATTTCAAGGCGGCCCGTTGGGCATTGAGCGACTCAGTTGGCCGTTCGAGGTTGTACAACGAACTTTGCAAACTTGGGCTTGTTTTTCCAGCAATTTCAAGTGCCTGTTCAAGCGTGATAATTGTTTGGGCTTTCACCTGGACCAATAAAAGTGAAAGCAACATCAGAAGGATAAATTTTTGTTTCTTCATTGTGTATTATAGATTCAATTAATTTTCTTTTACTAATTTAATGGCATCTGCAAAAATAAACCTTGCCTTTGAAAGGTTTGACAACTCGATTTTTACGGTATCTGGTGACAAATGGTATGATCCAATTTCGATCCATCCAGTGTCGTTGTCTTTCATGTTAATAACCTGCTTATCCTGCCCATCATCGTGGAAAACAGTGAAATTGTACTCTTCATCGGTTTTCTCTTCCCCCATTGGTCCTCCGCCCCTTCTCATTTTGGGGATGTAAGCCGATACCTTATAGTAGCCAGGCACTTTTAGTGGTATGTTCCAGGTCGCTTTACGGTCGCCTGTACCACCTTTCAGGTAATAGGCAGATCGGATCTGTTTACCATAGAAAATATCATTGGTTGTAAGTGTCCATTCAACAGGAACATTCCAGAAAACAATCCCTTTGTACTTTTCTTGTTGCGAACTGGCAAGAGCAGATTCGTCCTTTGGCATGAAAATCTTCTGGATTAAACTACTGGATTTTGGTGCACTAACCTTAAAGCTGGGATCTTCATTGTCCTGAATGATTTCATTGGGTTGAGTACCTTCCGTATAGGCAACCTTTTCCTCACCTTCTTTTCCCTGTATCTTCTCGTCAATTTCAATCTTTCCAAATTGTTGGTTGATGGTTGATGGGATATTGTGTGAAGCATAGGTGTTGAATGTCATCATTCTGGGTTCCTTATTTAAAATATAAGTGATTCTTTTGGAAACCTTCCCTTCAATCAGAATCGTCTTTTCGATGTTATCGTCCGATCCACCGCCACCTCTCATTCTGAAACCACCCCTCTGTCCACCTCCCATTCGAAAGGTCACAGACACAGCTCCTGCATCCTGTTCAGTATTCGTAATCGTAAAGGAGACCATTGTTTTAATCGCTTCATCCTGTTTAAGTTTGATTGTTTCAACTTTCGATACAATATATCCCGGTAGGGTTTTGGAATTGTACCAGTCGGGAAGATAATGATTGAGATCCATGTTAAACGAACTGACCATCTTTTCGTTCAAATCGTTGATTGAATAGGCTTTAAACCACTGTGTTTCAATGTATTTATGAATAAATTCATCAAACTTGTCGGGTCCAACCGCACCTTTCATCAGGGCAAACAGGAATCCGCTCTTTGTAATGATCACATTGTTGATAATATCCGGATCAGCCTGATTATTAAGGATGGTAGCGAATGAAGCATCCTGTAGGGCAATGTTCCCTTTTTCTGTTTCAGACAAACCAGCTACACTCCTCATAAACATATTACCTGATTCGGTGGCCGCTTTTGAAAGATAGGATTCGATTACCCTGTTCGTAATCGGGTATTTTTCTGATTTAACGTATGTTACGAAATTGTAGTAATTTGGGAAAATAAAATAGGGGTTAAGCTCCTCAACAGTAATGGTTGGTGTACCTATATGTATTCCTGGTCCTCCCATCATCATTCCACCTCCGCCGGTTTTACTTGCCAACAAAGTTTCGTTCACAAACCGCCTGAAATTATTTTCTTCGGTTTCCCGCGGACTAATCGTTTGATTGTCATGGTTTCCCCATCTCTCATTTTGTTTTTTGAGCATGGCAAAATTGGTGCTCGAAATTTTGAAACCACCTTCAGGAAGATAGACCGTTTCGGGTTGAACCTGTTCGCCGGCACCTGTCCAGACATGGTTAAAAGAGCAAAACTGTACAGGAATTTCTGTCAGGTTTAAACGCTTATAAGGATAGGAAAAACGCACCTTTGCTTCCCATGATTTTTTTAAGTCCCTGATTACCGGTATTATCGAGTCAGGTAATACTTTGAAGTACTGGTCAAAAGTAAAATGCCCTTCCAAAAGATTAAGCGAATATTGGATATTGTCAACCTCGATGGAACGTGTCTTGTATTTTCAAATGGTCAAAGAAATTTGTGGCAGTTTATTTTCTGGTGCAAAACTAAACGATCCATTTCCTTCGTCCGTTATTTTACCTTGCGAGATTGCCTTGAGGCCATTGCGGGTCTTCACTTTTAAACTATAATCTGAAAACTGTGTGGACTGCCAATTCAACCCTTTATTGGAATAACTGATTCCAGGTGTTGGATACCACTTAGTTTCCGGAGTCAATAACAAGTAATTTGGAGTAACAAATGCATGTTTCTTATCGGCGATCCCGTTGCCGCGTTTCAACCACAATTCCAACCTCTCGCGGTTCATATCAAGGTAGCAGAATGTTTCGTCGATAGTTCCATTGTACGAAATCTTAATATTCAGGGTACCACCTGTCTGAAGAGGAGAGTCCGGGGTGAGTTTGATCAATTGTAATTCGCGGCTGAATTTTGCCCCCGAAACGTTGGTAACTTCAAGACCTGGGTTAAGGGTGAAGATCATTTCTTTAAGTGGCTCGGGATTCAAATTGGTGAGGACCATGTTGGCTTCACCAATAATCTTTTCACCGGCATGTTCAATGGAAAGATCCATTTTTTCAACGTTGGCCACTTTGGTGGCAACATTTTTATTGTTCAGATCGAGCATTTCGGCACGGTGGTTATCAGCCGAATTGATATTCGTAATGTATTTAACACCTAATCCCAAACCAATTGTTAAAAAGACTATACTTGATACTAAAGTTACTTTCCTGATGGCAGGCGACTGCGGTAGTCTCTGTAACAACATGATTGTCAAACCAATAAACCCAAGACCTAGGAATAGGTATATTCCTCTGTGTATCAGGATGTCCTGCAAGAAACCAAACCCAACAAAGTCGGAATAGGTCATTGGCAGGTGAAATGCCATATAATCAAAAAGGTAGTGATAGATGTTTTGAAGATAGAAAAGCGTGGCTGCAATGTATCCCAGGAGAATGACGAAAGTTACCGCCTGATTTTTGATCACCGACATTAAAAAGAAAGAGAAGCCTAGGATAAAAATCAAAGTTGGAAAACTGATCAGAAAGAAATAATAAACATAAGGAGCAGGGCTAAAACTTGAATAAGGGGAAGCCATGTTAAAGATGGCGACCATACCCAATGTTATAAAATTTAAAATGAAAAATACCCAGACATTTCCGAGTGTTTTACCAATCACATAATCGGCATTTGTCATCGAACGCATATAGATAACCTCAGTAGTGTCCAGCTTCTTATCGCGTTTTAGAAAATCGGAAGCGAGAAAAACTGCAATAATTGCCTGCGCAATATTGATAATGTACAAGTTGGAGAAAGGAATCATGGAAGGAAGGGCAACAAAATCTCCATTGGGAAAACCCACACTGGTTTGTGTTCCAAGGTTATAGATAAAAACAAAAATCAATGCCAGTATCGAGAAAATCCTGAAAAACCAACTGCGGAAAAGTGTTTTTGACTCGTATTTTGATACGGTCAGAATATTGTGAATTGCTTTCATTATTTGGGTGATTTTAAATTATTTGAATAATATGCAATATGAAAAACGATTATACAGCTTAGATTTCATGCCAGTGCTGGTTTAATTCGTTCTCCATAAAATTCACATAGGCATGTTCCAGATTGGGGTCAATCTGCTCGCCTGCATAACCGTTTATGTTTTTGGATACGACCTGGACTTCCCAGCCGCCTTCGGAAGGTATTGAGGAGATAATCGGGTATTTATCCTGAATTTCATGATATTCGGTATCTGTTGCCATGATCCGCCATACATTGTTTTTGGCTTTAATGATCAGTTCTTCGGGAGAACCTTTGAA